>DRLC01000305.1 GCA_011053145.1 Planctomycetota bacterium
CCGCGGTGAGAATCCAGGATCCGCCGGAGGACCCCTCGCTGGGATGGGCGTTCGAATCTCGGGGAGGAAGGCTCACGGCACTCGGCGCGGCATCCCGCGTCGGGGAATCGTCCATTAGGGCCGAGCACTTGTAAACCTCCGTGGGCGGGTTGAGAATCGCGGCATGCACCGGGCCCACACGATCGCACTCCTCGGCTTCCTCCTCCTTTCCGCCTGCCGCTCGACGACTCCGGCCGGCGCGGTCCTCGCGACCGATCCCCCGGGAGCCACGGTCATCCTCGGAGGCAAGCGCACGGACGCCGTGACGCCCTGCCAGATCAAGCTCTCCGCCGGCAAGCGCTACCGCGTCCGTCTCGAACTCCCCGGTTACGCCCCCCGCGAGATCCTGCTGGTGCCGAACTCCCGCACCCGCACGGTCACCTGGAGCGAAGGCGCCATCGCGGACAGCGGCGACGACTGGGCCCTCGGGCTCGGGGCCGAGGATCTCTTCCTCCCGTTCGAGCGCAACCGCGCCCACTCCCCGAACCGCATCTTCCTGCGGCTCGAACCCCTCCCCTCCGAGTGATCCCCCGGCCAGCGATCTTCCTCGACCGGGACGGGACGATCCTCGACGAACTCGGCTACCTCGCCGATCCCGAGGCCGCCCGCTTCCTCCCGGCCGCACTCGAGGCACTCGCCCGCCTCGCTTCCACTTCCCTCCCGATCGTGGTCCTCACGAACCAGAGCGGGATTGCCCGCGGGATCCTGGACGAAACGATTCTCCGGGAGATCCACGCCCGGATGGAACGCGAGATCCTAGAAACCGGAGGACGGGTCGACGCGTTCTACCACTGTCCCCATCACCCCGAGATCGGCCCCGAGCCCTACCGCGCGGACTGCGACTGCCGCAAGCCCCGGCCCGGGATGTACCTGCGCGCCGCGAACGACATGGGCCTCGACCTCGCACGCAGCTTTGCGGTCGGCGACACCCTCCGGGATCTCGAAGCGGCGCGGCGCGCCGGCGTCCCGCACCTGCTGCTCGTTCTCACGGGAAAGGGCGCCTCCACCCTCGAAACCTCGCGCGCGGAACTCGCCCGGATCGGGGCCCGATGTGCTCCGGACCTCGATGCCGCCGCGGACATCATCCTCGGCGAACTGGCGGGGGACTGACCGGCTCGATCAGGGGAGGTAGCGCGCGAGCCGTCGGGATGCCAGTCCCGCGAACCACAGCGGCGTCTTCGTCCAGGCCTGCCGAAGGAGCTTGGTCTTCGGGTTGGACGGCGTGAACGATGGGATCGAGTTCGCGCCGACGAGGTGGTAGCAATAGTTGAGCTGCTTGGGCTCGAATCCCTGGTGCACCTTGAAGCGGAACGCTCCGGAATCGCCTCGACTGCGACAGAAATCGAAGGTTCGGAACCCGCGCTCCACCGCCCATTCCTGGAGCGCCATGTACATGAAGTTGCTCGCGCTGAACGCGCGGTCCGCGTTCGGCGCGGTCCCGGCATAGTAGGCGATCAGCGTACCGCGGTGGGCGAAGCTCATCACCGCCGCGAGGGGCTCGCTGCCACGCCGCACGAGATGCACGAAGATTCGCTCCCGCATCCGCTCGAGCAGCAGGTGGAAGTGGCGCGCTGGGAGCGCCGGGGAACCGAGCGAGTGCTTGTTCGCGAGGAACATCCGATAGAGGTCATCGGTATACCAGTGCCCCTCGGTCAGCTCGAGGCCGTGGCGCTTGCGGGCCTTGCGGGCCTCGGCCCGGGCCTTCTTCGGCATCATCGCGAGCACGCCCTCGGGGGTGTCCGGCAATTCCCGCTGGAAGGTCCAATAGAGATCGCTCTTTTGGAACTCGCGTCCCGGATCGTCCTCGTAGCGAAGTTCGAGCAGCGACACCTTCGAGCGCTCGGCCTCGGCGATCGCGGCGTCCAGGAGCCCATCGCGCACCGCGGCCGAGGTTCCGATCGCCCCGCCGTAGACGCCATAGGGAACCGAGACGAGCTTGCGATGCCCGGAGAGCCCGCGGCACTCCGACACGGGAAGGACTCCCTCGACCTGGTCCCCCCGCCATGCGATGAAGCTGCGCTGGGGGTGTCCGTAGCATTCCTCGACGAAACGCGTCCAGGCGCTGTGGTGGAAGAACGAGGCACCCTCGAAGCCGTCGACGAAACGATCCCACGCATCCCAGTCGCCGGGCTCGGCTCTCCGGATCTCGAGGCTCGGTTCGGCCTGGGTTTCGGACACGGGATTCAGGAGGGTGATGGTCAACGGTGACGGACGGGAACTCGGTCCCGTCCCATCCCCTGGATTCGGCCGTTCGCGACGGAAACTGACGCCGAATCGGTCCAAACGAGACCGTCCGGAAATCGATTCCCCTGGGAGCTCATTCGTCCTGGCCCGTCCCGGACTCGAAGACCCGCTCCACCCGGTACTCCTTCAGGTTCCGCGCCTGCGAGAAGATGATGATCTCCCCCACCAGCCCGAACCCGAGGACCTGCACCCCGACCATCACCATCAGCACCCCGAGCAGCAGCAGCGGACGTCCCGCCACGGGCTCGTGGTTCACGAGCTTCTGGTAGGAGAGCCACGAGCAGATCGCCGCCCCCACGAGGCTGAAGGCCCCCCCGATCGTCCCGAAGAAGCGCAGCGGCTTCAGCGTGAACTTCGTGAGGAACATCACGGCCAGGACGTCCAGGAAGCGCCGCGTGTAGATCCCGAGCCCAAAGAATCCCGTCCGCCCCCACTCCTTCAGGTGGCGCACCTGCACCTCCACCACGCGGTAGCCCTGGCGGTAGGCGATGACGGGCAGGAACCGGTACATCTCCCCGTAGACGGCCATGTCCGCCAGGACGTCGCGACGGATCGCGCGCACGTAGCAGTTCAGGTCGTGGAACTCCATCCGAATGATGCTCCGGATGATCAGGTTGAAGGCCCAGGACTGGATGCGATTCGGCCACGGGTCGACGCGCGGGTGCCGCCAGGGGGTGACGAAGTCGGCGCCATCGTCCAGCGCGGCGAGCATCGGGCGCAGCTCGACCGGGTCGATCTGCACGTACTGCGGCGTGGTCACGAGATAGGTTCCCCGCGCGCGCTCGAGGGCCGCGGACAGGCACACCGACTCGCCGAAGGGGTTCTTGAACGAGATCGAGCGCACGCGCCGGCCATAGGCGCCGCGCAGTTTCTGGGCCTCCTCCCAGGCGGGCCCCATGACCCCGTCGAAGACGAAGATCACCTCCCAACTCCGCCCTTGGCGCTGGAGTTCCCCGCCGAAGGCCTCGACGACCTCCCGCACCTCGGCATCCGGGCTCTGCACCGGGACGACCACGGTGACGTCGATCGTCGCCTCGTCGGCCCAGTCCTCGCCGTCGACCGCCGCGGCTCCGGGCGGGACGGCCGTGCTCGTGTCCTGTTCTTCGGGATCGCTCATCCGTGGAGTTCGTTCAGGATTCTGTCCAGGGTGCTGCGCCGGTGCATTCCGCTCGCCTTGACCGCCAGCTCGGCCAGCAAGCCGAGCATCGCGAAGTAGACGAAGCCGCTGAAGAGGACGCAGATCACCGTGACCACCGCCATCTCCCAATCGTTGATCGCTCCGAGCTCTCCGCCCGAGCCCCCGAAGTTCAGCAGTGCGATCGAACCGAAGAGCAGTCCCGAGACCATCGCTCCGATCGCCAGGAAGCCGAAGTAGTGGATCGGCCGCTGTGAGAACTGGGAGATGAACTTGA
>DRLC01000306.1 GCA_011053145.1 Planctomycetota bacterium
CCAAGGAGAAGCTGCGCGAAGAGTATCCCGATGAGGACGTGCAGCTCTCCGAGATCCTCCCCGCCGGCGAGAACGGCCTTCCCAACCGCGTCATGCTGACCAAGGTCTTCCTGAAGACCTTCCTTCCGGAGGTGAACCCGGAGAACTACCCGGAGACGACCCTCGCGGCTCTCAACGCGACCGACCAGAGCAAGGTCCTCTTCGAAGCTCTCAAGAACGAGTGGGAGGCGAAGGAGTCCGGACAGCCGGTCGAGCAGAACGCGATGTTCCGGCAGATGATCTTCCAGTCGCTCCAGGAGTACCTGATCGAGACTTCCGACCTCGAGGAGGGGCCGGGCCTCCCCGATGACGTTCTCGTGCGCCTGAACGGCGAGGACATCAAGGTCGACGACATCTGGAACATCATCAAGGACCAGGTCTCGATCTCCGACGTGCGGATGGCGAAGCAGTGGATCGTGAACATGACCCTCCTGCGCAGGGCTCTCGCGGACGTGTGGCTCTCCGACGAGGAAGCGGAGGCCGCGTACCGCGCTTATTCCGATCCGTACAAGGATTCGATGTTCAGCGTCGAGCGCGTCGCCACGATGGTGAAGCGCTACCCGACCGTGCAGGCCTACAAGGAGTTCCGCCGCGTCTATGACGCCTACCAGCGCAAGATTGCGAGCGAACTCACTCCCGATCGCCTGAAGGCCTTTGCCGACGAGCGCACGAAGATGCTGATCGGCCAGACCCAGGTGGACGTCGACATCATTTTGCTCTCGGCCTACGACTTCAAGCGCCAGAGCTGGAAGGAGAACGGTTGGAAGCAGGCGACCCAGCGCGCGAAGGACGTCGTCCGTCAGCTCGTCAAGGACAAGGCGGACTGGGACGACGTGCTCGAGGCCAACTCGGACTTCTACGATCCGCCGATCCCGGCGAACTTCCTCGGTCAGCTCCCGCCGCAGAAGGCCAAGGGACGCTTCCGCGGCATGACGCGCAACGGCCTGATGCAGCAGATCGACGAGAGCGAATACTGGCAGTTCCTGAACGGCAAGACGATCTCGGACTACATCTTCTTCGAGCAGGAGCCCGGCACGACCGCCAACCCGATCCGCGGCCCCTACGGCTGGTACATCCCGCGCCTGCTCCGCAAGAACGTCGCACCCGACATGGTGAACCTGTCCGAAGAACAGCTCATCCAAATGGCCGAGCAGGACTACACGCTGCTGCACCTCTCGCAGTACGCGCAGGAACTGATCGCGCAGAACGAGGTCTACGGGATCGAGTGACGCCCCGCCGCGCGCCCGCGCGCGGAGGATCTACCCAGGGCGGTGCCCGGTTTCCGTGCCCGGTTTGGTTTTGCCAGACCGGGCACGGAAGCCGGGCACCGTCCTGGGTAGGTCTCTCGAAACCGGGCACGGAGACCGGCCATCCCCCAGGGTAGATTCCCCGTCCCGGCGGCGCGCGGCAGCGCGTCACTCGGTGGAGAAAGGGCGCCGAGTCGCGGACGGAGCGGGCGAACCCTATCATCGCGCGCTTGAAGAACCGGCTCGGCAACACCTGGCGCCTGCTTTCCTGCCACGTGCGCCCCCAGATCCCTGGGTTCGCGCTCGTCGTTCTGCTGGGCACGATCACCGCCTCCACGCAGGCCCTGTCCCTGGGGCTGTTCGCGGGGGTCTGGAAGGTGATCTTCGTCGAGCAGAAGACCGCCGGAGCCGGGGAGGTCGAACAGAGCTTCCTGACGAGCTCGCTCGACCGGCTCGAGGCCTTTTCGCGCGCGAGCGGGCCGTTCGAGGATTGGAAGCTCTCGATGCTCGTTTGGCTGAGCCTGATCGCGCTCGTCCTCGCGCTCGCCGCGGGGATCTCGCAGTGGGGCTACACGCTGATCAGCAGGCGCATCGCCTACCGCATGATCGTCGACCTCAGGATCCGCGTCGCGCGCCACTTGATGGGGCTTTCGATGCACTATCACGGGAGGCGGCACTTCGGCGATCTCCTGTCGCGCATCAGCTCGGACGTGACCCAGACCCTCGCCGCGGTGAACCTCGCGATGCGCAGCCTGATCCTCGAGCCGATCAAGGCGCTGACGGTGATGATCCTGATGCTCGCCACCGCGCCGCTCGTGACCGTCGGCGTGCTCATTACCCTGCCGATCGCGCTCTGGCCCGTGGCGAGGCTCATGCGCAGCGTGAAGAAGGGATCGCGCAAGAGCCTCACCTCGCTCGGCACCTCCGTCCAGGCGCTCAGCCAGATGTTCCAGGGGATCCGCACGGTCAAGGCGTTCGGCGGTGAGGAACGCGAGCTCGCGCGCTATCGCGAACTCAACGAGTCCTACCTCAAGGTCTCGATGCGCATGGTCAAGGCGATCGCGCTCTCGCATTCGTGGACCGCGTTCTACTCGATCGCCGGCATCGGGGTGCTCGTGCTCGCGATCGGCACGATCGAGCTCATGTGGCACCCCTTCCAGGAGGGCGGCGTGATGGCTGCGTGGTTCCTGATGGTGGCGCGGCTCAACAACCACGTGAAGAACACGACCAAGGCGTACACGAAGTTCGGCGAGGCGGCCGGTGGAGCCGAGCGCATCCTCGAGATCCTGAACGAAAAGGTGGACGTGGTGGAAGCCGACGACCCCGTGCACGTCGACCGCCTCGATCGCGAGATCCGTCTCGAGGGTGTGCGCTTCACCTACCCCGACGGAGAGACGCCGGCCCTCGACGGGATCGACCTCACGATCGAGAAGGGCCAGACGCTGGCGCTCGTGGGCCCGTCCGGATCGGGCAAGAGCACGTTGCTCGACCTCGTCGCGCGGTTTCTCGATCCCACCGAGGGGCGTGTCCTCGTCGACGGCGTGGATCTCAGGGAGATCGCCGTCGCCGACTGGACTTCCCTGTACGCGATGGTCAGCCAGGCTCCGTTCCTGTTCCACAGCACCGTCGCGGAGAACATCGCCTACGGGAAGGAAGGCGCGACCCAGGAGGAGATCGAAGCGGCCGCCCGCGCCGCGGACATCCACGAGTTCATCGAGGGGCTCCCCGAAGGCTATCGGACGAACGTGGCGGATATGGGGTCCCGGCTCTCCGGCGGTCAACGCCAGCGCATCACGATCGCGCGCGCGCTCCTGAAGAAGGCGCCGCTCCTGCTCCTCGACGAGGCGACGAGCGCGCTCGACTCCGAGTCCGAGCGCGAGGTGCAGGACGCCCTCGACCGTCTGATGCAGGACCGCACCGTCATCGTGATCGCGCACCGTCTTGCGACGGTGCGGCGTGCGGATCGCATCTGTGTCCTCGAACACGGAAGGCTCGTCGAGTCCGGGCGCCACGAGGAGCTGATCGAGAAGGGCGGTGTGTACGCTCGCCTGCACGCCCTCCAGAACCTCGCCCCCGAAGGCGACGGCCCGATTGCGGCGCGCGGATGAGACTCGGCGTGCCCGAGCCCGTGGGGAGCCGACCCCGGTGAGCGAGCGCGCGAAACTCTCGGTCCTCGACGCCACCCTCCTGACCGCGGGCGGGATCATCGGCGTCGGAATCTTCTTCAACCCCCGCGCGGGCGCGGCCGCGGTCGACGGGCCCCAGGCCTTCCTCGGGCTCTGGCTCTTCGGTGGACTCGTCGCCCTCGCCGCGGCCTTCACCTTCGCGGAGCTCGGCAGCTCGTTCCCGGAGACCGGCGGCTGGTTCGTGTTCCTGCGCGAAGCCTTCGGACGCTTTCCCGCGTTCCTGTTCGCGTGGGTCGTGCTCTTCGTCGTGTCGACCGGCGCGACCGCCGCCGTCGCCCTCTTCGGCGCATCCCAGCTCCAGATCGCGTTCCCCGGCTGGTTCGGGGCGGATGGCGGGGTCGGCGACAAGACGATCGCGGCGGGGCTCATCTCGCTCCTCACGGCCCTCGGTCTGTC
>DRLC01000307.1 GCA_011053145.1 Planctomycetota bacterium
CCTGGAGGGCGGGGGTGATCGGGAGGAGGGATGCGGGGGCGCGGAGCCAGGGGGGGAGGACGTCGAGGGGGTAGTAGACGCCGCCGAGGAAGAGGCAGAGGCCGCTGATGAGAGAGGCGACGGGCTCGGCGCGTTTGAAGGCCACGGTGAGGGCGGCGATGACGAGGCCGAGGGAGGCGAAGGCGGCCAGCATCGCGGCGAAGACGGCCAGGGCCGCGGGGAGGTTCGCGCCGCGGAGGTCGAGGCCGAAGAGGAGGGCGCCGAGGGCGAGGTAGAGGGCGAAGCGCAGGGTCGTCTCGAGGAACGCGTAGAGCGGGAGACAGAACAGGATCGTCGGCGTGCCGGTGCGGGTGGCGAGCAGGGCTTCGAAGGTGCCGAGGACCTGGCCCTCGCGGATGCGGCGGGAGGCTTGGGTGAGGGCGGTGTCGAGGAAGGACAGCATGCCGACGCCGATGACCAGAAACGCAAAGTAGCTGCCGCCGTAGTCCTCGAGACGGGGGGCCGCGCGCTCGCCGACGAACTCGGAGATGAAGGCCAGGAAGAACAGGGAGGCGAGGGTGGAGCCGATGTTCAGGACGAAGTTCACCCGGTAGCTCGTCTGCACGAGCCAGTCGCGGCGCAGGAATGCGCCGGCGGTGCGCAGGAAGCTCCTCACGAAGCGAGCTCCCCCGGCGTGCCGAGCAGGTCCTCGATCCACGGGTCGATACGCAGCTCGAGCAGGCCCAGTCCGTTCGAATGGATCGCGTCGACGAGCGCGTCGAGGCTCGCGGCCGCGGCGACGCGCACCGAGACCGTGTTGCCCCGGGCGCGAAGGAGCGTGAGTCCGTCGAGGGAGTCGAGGAGAGAGGCGGCGAGCGGGCGGCGCGTGCGCAGCGTGAAACAGCCCGCGTCGAGGGCGGTCCCCTCCGTCCCCGCTCCAACCCGGCGCGAGGCGACCACCCGGCCCTCGCGCAGCACGACGAGATCGGTGCAGAACTCCTCCACCTCCGCGAGGTTGTGCGTGGAGTAGACCAGCGTGCGAGGGGAGTCGGGTGGGAAGAGCGAGGCGAGCAGCACGCGCAGGTCCTCGGCGGCGAGGGGATCGAGCGATCGCGTCGCCTCGTCCATCAAGAGGATGCGCGGGTTCGCGATCAGGCCGCGCGCGAGGGCGACGCGCTGGCGCATGCCGGTCGAGAGCGTCCGGAAGGGGGCTTCGGCGCGGTCGAGGAGTCCGACGTGCTCGAGGACCTCGCGCACGCGCGCGTCGCGGTCGGGGACGTGCTCCAGGGTCGCGAAGAAGCGCAGGTTCTCGGCGACGCTCAGGCGCCACTGGAACGAGCGCTCGTCCGAGACGACGTAGCCGACCGTTTCGCGCACCGCGGCCGAGCGCGCGGAGAGGGGCTTGCCGTCGAGCTCGATCCGACCTTCGGTCGGCAGGACGAGGCCCGCCATGATCTTGAGGAGCGTCGTCTTGCCCGCGCCGTTCGGGCCGACCAGCGCGTAGATCCGGCCGGGTTCGAGGTCGAGGTCGACGCCCCGCAGCGCGAGGCGCCCGCTCGCCTGCCTCAGCGCCGAGCGCACGAAGTGCACCAGCCCGTCGCCCGCGGGATAGCGTTTGGTGAGGCCGCGGATTCGGATGCCCTGCATGCTTCGCGCGGACTCCATCGGGGCGTCCCCTCCGACCTACTTCCAGTCCCCGGCGCCCATCCCGAAGGGCATGTCCGATTGGAAGCGATTCACGACCACCCCGAGCACCGTCGCGCCGGTCTCGTGGATCATGCGCATCGCGCGCCGCGCGCGACCGCGCTTGGTCGAGCGCGCCCGCACGACCAGCACGACGAGGTCGGCGAAGTCGAGCTGCACCGCGGTCTCCGGACGCTCCACGATCGGTGGTGCGTCGATCAGGACATAGCGCCGATCGTCGACCGCGAGCCGGAAGAGTTCCTGGGCACGGGGCGAGACGAGCTCCCCCACCTTCGTGTCACGGGGCGTCCCGCCGGTCAAGGCGTACATCCCATCGACCAGCGAATTGCGCACCGCCTCCTCGGGATCGGCGCGGCCGTCGAGCACGTCGGTCAGGCCCGGGGTCGGGGGCAGGCCGAGGTAGGACGCCATCGCCGGCGCGTAGAGGTTGGTCTCGACGAGCGCGACGCTCTCCTTGAGGTTGCGCGCGAGGCCGAGGCCCACCGCGGTCGCGACCGTCGTCGTGCCCGTGCCGTGGTCCGGGCTCGTGAAGAGGATCCGGACGCAATCGTCGTCCTGTCCCCCGACGCCGGCGAACTTCGACCACAGGATGTCGAGCGGTCGAGAGGCTCCCTGAAGGCCCTCTTCGACGGGCAGCATTTCGGTCCGCGGCTTCAAAGGTAAGGCTGGGCTCAGGCGGGGGATCCCGTGTGTTTGATCTTGTTCGCCGCGCGGCGCCAGGTGCGCTGCTCGGGAATCACGCCGAGCACCGGGACGCCGAGCATCTTCTGGACGCTCGAGGGGTAGCGCAACTTCGAATCGATGAGCTGGCGGAAGACGCCGAACGCGAGGCCCGCCGCGATGCCGGCGGCGAGGCCCATCAGGACGTTCATCATGCGCTCCGGGCCGGTCTTCTGCGGGTTGTAGGTCGCCTCGAGCATGACCCACATGTTCTGCAGGTCCTGGTCCTCGTCGAGGAGAATCCTCGCCTCGCGGGTGTCGAGGGCCGACTGGAAGTTCGCGGCGCGCTGGCGGGCCTTGCGGATCGTCGCCTCCATCGCCTGGTGCTCGGGGGCGCAGGCGGTCAGCGCGTCGAGCTCCTCCTCGACCTCCTTGCGGCGTTCGTGGAACTTCACGTCCCGGGCGAGCAACTTGTCCTTGGTCAGCTCGAGCTCCCGGAGTTTGCGCTGGATCTCCTTGCGCTCGGGGTTGTCGATTTCCTCCTGGTGTTCCGAGGAGAGCTCGACGATGCGGGGGGTGTCGGCGAGTTGGGAGTTGACGGCGTCGAGCTTCGCCTGGAGGGCGGCCTGCCTGCGCTCGAGCGCGTCCGAGCCTTCGGGGTACTCGAGCGGGAGGGTCGCGAGCTGACGCTCGTACTCGCGCGCCTTCCCGGTGAGTTCCACATAGAGCGGGTTCGGACCCTCGACCTTGTCGAAGGTCTTCATCACGCGCTCGGGCAGCTCGGCGAGTTCCGCCTCGAGGTGCGCCTTCGTCTCGGCGGCATCGTCGAGCGCCAGGTCGTTCTCGCGGATCTTGTCGTCGAGGGCCATCTGCTCGTTGAGGAGCATCGTCTTCTGACCCGCGATGTCGTAGAAGCCGCAGTCCTTCTGGTGCTTCGAGTACTCCTCCGACGCGACGCGGGCCTCCTGGGATGCCTCCTGGAGCTGGGCCTCGACGAACTCGGGCTTGAAGCGGCCGGCGAAGATCTCGCGGTGGCGCTCGAGGCAGACCTTCGTGGCGGCCTCCACCACATCCTGGGCGAGTTCGGGCGAGCGGGCCTTGAACGTGAGGCCGAGGATGTTCGGGGAACCGCTCTGGCGCATCTTCAGGCCGCCGCGGATCATCGCCACGGCTCCTGCGAGGGCCCGGCTCGAATCCCCGTTCAGAAGCCCCACGTCCGCCTCCGGGTCACGCTTGCGACCCCGGTTGAACCAGTAGTCCTGGAACTTGTGCTGCCAGCGCACCCAGACCGGCGTTTGGGGCGTGTCGTAGCGCGTCGGATCGATCGGGGCGATGAGCTTCTCCGGGCCGACCTCGCGGGCGATGCGCTCGAAGAACTCCGGCGTCTTGATGAGCTGCAGCTCCTCGCTCATCCCGAAGCCGGCCTTCTTGTTCGAGCCGCCCTGGCGACTCATGCCGAGGTTCTGCTCCGCGCTGAGGTTCGCGCGGTCGCCCCACTCGACCCACAGCTTCGAGGACGAGGTGTAGGTGTTCGGTTTGATCAGGGCGACGGCGAGCCCGATGAGGAGCCCGATCAGCGCGAACGGGACGATCCAGTAACGGAACCGTGTGATCCCGAAGACCACCGTCTCGATGATGTCGATCGGGGGGCCGAGTTCCTGCTTCTCGGCGGGGCCGTTTTTCTGGGACTGTTGCATGCGCGCGATCGGGGCTCTCTCCACTGCCCTCTTCGGAGGCGGACCCCTCACTATATCGTACCGGGACCGAGCACCGGACTACGGAACGGGGAACCCCTTGCGTGAGCGGGGAGGTGGAGAATTCTGGCCCACTGCGGTGGGTCTTCGGCCATCAGGCGCCGCGGACCCAAGAAAACCGGGCCGCGGAGGGATCGAAAAAGTCCTGTGAGGGCGGGGGAGCGATCGCTGCACTCGCCCCCCCTGGCCGTGACCGAGCCGATCGAGATCGACGGGGCCACGCCGCCCCAACCCTGGGTCGGGGCGGAAGCGATTTCCAGCTCTGGGCTGCAACCCGGCTCCCTCGGTTTCCGAACCAGGATTTCCCGGCTAGGATGGCGCCCCGCTCGGTCGAGGGAGACCGAGGAGAGTAGGGTCAGGACCCGCCTCCAGGGGCATGGCGGAAGCGCCCCTCACGAGAACCCCGGGGTCGCATGAGAGACGGCTCCCCCCCCACGCACCCAGGCAGATCGAGGGATCAAGGCAACGACCCCATGAGCGCGGAATTCCAAGGCAAGCGCTGCCTCGTCACAGGCGGAACCGGATTCATCGGGGGACGCCTCGTGGAGACCCTGGCGCGCGAGGGCGCGGAAGTGACCGTGTTGGTCCGCGATCTCTCGAAGGCGTCGCGGGTGTCGCGGTTCCCCGTGAGGCTCGTGCGCGGCGACCTCGCCGAGCCCGAGAGCGTCGCCGCTGCCGTCGAAGGGCACACGCACGTCTTCCACTGCGCCTACGGCAACTCCGGCAGCCCGGACCAGATGCGCGCGGTCACCGTCGACGGGACGCGCGCGATCGGGGAGGCATCCCGCGACGCCGGCGCGCGCCTCGTCCACGTCAGCACCGTCGCGGTCTACGGCCCCACGGCCGACGGCGACCTCGACGAGAGCACGCCGCACCGTCCGGAGGGAGACTTCTACGCCGAGACCAAGGACGAAGCCGAGAGGATCGTCCTCGACCTCGCCGGAAAGGGGGACCTCGCGGGCTCGGTGATCCAGCCCACGGTGGTCTACGGCCCCTTCGCGCCTGCCTGGACCGTGCGCATCCTGAACGAGCTCAAGACCGGTCGGGAGATCCTCGTGGACGGGGGCCACGGCCTCTGCAACGTGGTCTACGTGGACGACATCGTGCGCGGCCTGCGGCTCGCGGCGACCGAAGACGGGGCG
>DRLC01000308.1 GCA_011053145.1 Planctomycetota bacterium
CGACCCACAGCGTGGGCGTGACCGGGCTCGCGCTGCTCGCGTTCCTCGGCGACGGCAACACGACGAGCAAGGGCCCCTACAAGGCCGTGGTGTCGAAGGGCGTCGCATGGCTGCGCAGCCAACAGGACCTCGACACGGGCCTGATCGGCGAGGACACCAGCCACGAGTTCATCTACGACCACGCGATCGCGACCCTCGCGGTCTGCGAGGCCTACTACTTCAGCAAGAGCCCGATCTACAAGGGCGTCGCACAGCGCGCGATCAACTACATCATGCGCGCCCAGGCCCCGTACTCCGGTTGGCGTTACGACGTCCCTTCCTCGGGCGACAGCGACACGTCGGTCACCGGCTGGATGATCTTCGCCCTGACCAGTGCCCAGGAAGCCGGACTCACCGTCGACCCCGCCGCCCTCGAAGGCGGCCTCGCCTGGATCGATGAGGCGACGGACGTCCGCTCCGGTCGCGTCGGGTACGACTCGCGCGGCTCCCTCTCCTCCCGGACGCCCGCGAACGAGAAGTTCCCGCGCAAGTACGGCGAGGCGATGACCGCGGTGGGCCTGCTCTGCCGGGTGTTCCTGCACCAGGATCGATCGACCGAACTCGAGGGGGTCAAGATCCTCGAGAAGCACGCCGAACTGCTCACGAAGACCCTCCCCAAGTGGGAGGAGCTCGGGTGCGACATGTACTACTGGTACTACGGCACCTACGCGATGTTCCAGATCGGGGGAGACGGCTGGAAGAAGTGGAACAAGGCGATGAAAACCGCCGTGCTCGAGCACCAATCCACCGAGGGCGACGAGAAGGGATCCTGGGACCCGGTCGGGCCATGGGGCTACTCCGGCGGCCGGGTCTACTCGACCGCGCTGATGACCCTCTGCATCGAGGTCTACTTCCGCTACGGCAACGTGCTCGGAGCGAGGTGACTCGGATCGCCCCCGGGTAATGCCCGGTTTCGGCACCCGGCTCGAAGGATCCCCCCAGGTGGACGCCCTGTTTCAGCGCCCGGTTCGGCAAAGCCAACCCGGGCGCTGAAACAGGGCGTCCACCTGGGGGGATCTGCGTCACCTCGCCCCCACCACCGGGTACCTACCCGCGACCGAGGGCGTACCCCCTTCCCCTTCGGTTCGAAGCGTGCGCGTGTCGCCACGCTCCGCGCCAGACCGTCCGTCCTGTCCCCTGCTCGCACCGACGATGGACCGACCCGTAGTTCCGATCGAGTCCAGCCTTCCGAAGCCCTGGGAGGAGGAGCACAGCTTCAACGACGTGCTCTACGACTGGATGACCCGGGCCCCGTGGTTCGCGATCTCCGCCGCGGCCCACCTGCTCGTCTACTTCATCCTCTCCGCGGTCCCGTGGGCCAAGTTCGGCTCCGAGAAGGGCAAGACCTTCGAGGCCAAGATCGAGCAGGCTCCCGAGGAGATCCCCGAGGAGCCCGAAGAGGAGATCGAGGAAGAGATCGTCGAGGATCCCGTCGACGAGCCCGTCCTCCAGGACGCCGAGGTCGTCGAACAGGAGCAGGAGGACTTCCAGGAGGCCGAGGGCGACCCCGACTTCCTCTCCGACTCGAACTTCGAGCAGGAATCCTTCAACGACGTCATCGGGATCGGCGGTGGCGCGGGCGGCAAGTTCGGTCAGCGCGGGCTCGGCCACAAGGGGCTCAAGGCGCGCGGTGGCTCGGGCATCGAGCAGAACCTCGCCGACGCCCTCGAGTGGCTGAAGGCCCACCAAGCGCCGGATGGACACTGGGACGCCGAGGGATTCAGCGCCGAGTGCGGCAAGATCGGAAGCGGGGTCTGCGGTGGTCCCGGCAACCCGACCCACAGCGTGGGCGTGACCGGGCTCGCGCTGCTCGCGTTCCTCGGCGACGGCAACACGACGAGCAAGGGCCCCTACAAGGCCGTGGTGTCGAAGGGCGTCGCATGGCTGCGCAGCCAACAGGACCTCGACACGGGTCTGATCGGCGAGGACACCAGCCACGAGTTCATCTACGACCACGCGATCGCGACCCTCGCGGTCTGCGAGGCCTACTACTTCAGCAAGAGCCCGATCTACAAGGGCGTCGCACAGCGTGCGATCAACTACATCGCCCGCGCTCAGAACCCCTACTCGGGATGGCGGTATGACGTCCCTCCCTCGAACGACAGCGACACCTCGGTCACCGGCTGGATGATCTTCGCCCTGACCAGCGCCCAGGAGGCCGGACTCACCGTCGATCCCGCCGCCCTCGAAGGCGGCCTCGCCTGGATCGATGACGCCACCGACACGACGACCGGTCGCGTCGGCTACCAGACCCGCGGATCCCTCTCTTCCCGGACGCCCGCGAACGAGAAGTTCCCGCGCAAGTACGGAGAAGCGATGACCGCGGTGGGCCTGCTCTGCCGGGTGTTCCTGCACCAGGATCGATCGACCGAACTCGAGGGGGTCAAGATCCTCGAGAAGCACGCCGAACTGCTCACGAAGACCCTCCCCAGGTGGGAGGAGTACGGGTGCGACATGTACTACTGGTACTACGGCACCTACGCGATGTTCCAGATCGGGGGAGACGGCTGGAAGAAGTGGAACAGGGCGATGAAAGAAGCCGTGCTCGAGCACCAATCCACCGAGGGCGACGAGAAGGGGTCCTGGGACCCGGTCGGGCCATGGGGCTTTTCAGGGGGCCGGGTCTACTCGACCGCGCTGATGACCCTCTGCATCGAGGTCTACTTCCGGTACGGGAACGTGCTCGGAGCGAGGTGACGCCGATCTCCCCTGGGTGATGGCCGGTTTCAGTGCCCGGTCTGGCAAGGCCAGACCGGGCACTGAGACCGGCCATCACCCAGGGGAGATCCGTCCGAGGTCGTTACTTCGCCGCAGCCGTCCGCGACATCCGGGACTTGTACCGCGCCGCGGTGTTGTCGTGGATGATGTTCTTCTTGGCCGCCTTGTCGATGCGCTTCATCGCCATCGGAAGGGCTTTCTCGGCCTCTTCAGCGGTCTCCGCCTTGAGCACCTTCTTCATCGCGGTGCGCATCGAGGTCCGTGTGACCTTGTTCTCGGCGGCGCGCTTCTCGTTCTGGCGGACGCGCTTCTTGGCTTGTTTGTTGTTCGGCATGGTTCCTACAGCGACCCCATCTTGGTCGCAACGTCTCGGTACTTGATGTCCACTTCGTAGATCTGGAGGTAGCGCGCACGCGCCTCCTCCCGGTTCCCCTCCCGCTCGGCGATCGTGCCGAGATGGTAGAGGATTTCCTTCGCGCGCTCATCGATGCCGTTCCGGCCCTCGAGAGCGTGTTCGTATTCCTTGCGGGCGAGGTCGAGGATGCCCTTCTCCTCGAAGCACTTCCCGAGGAGGAAGAGGGCGTCGGCGGCGACGCGCGGCTCGCTCCGGCACCGTTGCAGCTCGGCCAGGGCGTCGTCCGTCCGTCCGGCGCGCATCAGCTTGCGCGCCAGCGTGAGGCGCAGGTCCGCCTCCCCGGGACGCAGGTCGACGCGTCGCTTCCAATCGGTCACCTCGCGCTCCACGAGCTCCGCTTCGAGCTTCGAGGCTTCCTCGGTCCGTCCTTCCCGATCCGCCTTCGCGATCCGGCGCTTCTGGACCTTGCTCTCGAGGTCGCCGACGCGGCACGCCAGCTCGAACGAATCCCGACGGTACTCGAGGGCGCGCTCGGCGAGCTCCAGGGCCGCCTCGAGATCCTTGCGCTTCTCATGAACCCGGCTCAGCTCGAGCATGAGGTCGGGGTTCGAGGGATCCTCGGCAAACGCGTTCTCGAGCCGCTCGAGTTCGGCCTCGAGTTCCTCCTCGGAGAGGTGCATGCGCTTCGCCCGCTCCTGAACCGCCGCCTCGGCCCCTCCCTTCATCAGGTCTCGGCTGTGCGAGACCGAGTCGGACGAAGAACGCTCCAGCGCGAGATGCGCGGACAGGTTCTTGCGCGCCTTGAGCGCCTCTTGGTCACGCGGGTCCGCGGCGAGCGCTCGCTCGAAGTACTCGAGGGCGCGCTCGGGCTCCCCGGTGCGCTGCATCATCAACCCCGCGCTCTTCAGCGCGGCCGCATTGCGCGGCGCGATCTCGGCGGTGAACTCGTACACGGCGCGCGCCGAGTGGAAGTGCTCCGCCTGCTCGAGGGACTGGCCGAGCAAGAGGTTCGCCTCCTCGTCGAGAGGGTTGGTCGCCAGGTAGTCCTCGAGCGCTTTCGCTCCGGCGTCGAACTTCCCGAGCTTGAGGCAGGCCTTCGCTCGGCTGAGCGGGATGGCTCCGGACACGGCTCGCAGGAACTTGCCGCCCTTCTTCGACTCGTGGCGCTTGCGCAACGCCACGCGCAGCCCGGCCCGAGCTTCCCCGAGGTCGGGATCGAGGTCGACGAGTTGACGGAAGAGTTCCACGGCGTAGTCGAAGTTGCGCCGGCGGAGAGCCTCCTCGGCCTTCTGGATGTGCTTCGAAAAATCCACTCGGGGGGCGGTGCTTCGGCCCGAATCGGGCCCCTCGCTCCGGATTTGAGGGCGGAAGAGCGTAGCGGGGAGGCTCCGAACCGTCAATCCGGTGGCCCCGGCGGCGGAGCCGGGAGCCGTGCTTTTGGTATGGTGCTGGGCTCCCCCGATCCCCCGGCGCACGCCCCGGGCCAGACGATCCTCCCATGAGCGAAGACGCCCCCCAGCTCGACCTGCGGGTCACCCTCTACCCAGAACCCGTCCTGCGGCGCCGCGCTGAGCCCTACGAGGCCTTCGACGAGGCCCTGGCCGCGCTCGTGCAGTCCATGTTCGAGCGCATGTACGCCTCCAAGGGGGTCGGCCTCGCCGCCCCCCAGGTCGGGGTCGGGAAGCGCCTCCTGGTCGCGAACCACACCGGGGAGAGCGAGGACGAGCTCGTGCTCGTCAACCCGACCCTGAAGGAGACCTTCGGGACGAAGACCACGTTCGAGGAGGGCTGCCTGTCCTTCCCGGGGATCTACGCCGAGGTCGTGCGGCCGGAGAGCTGCACGGTGGAGGCCTTCGACGTCGAGGGCAACGCGAAGACCTACACCTTCCACGGCTTCCAGAGCCGCGTGATCCAGCACGAGTACGACCACCTCGAGGGCGTGCTGCTCGTCGATCGCATGTCGCCGGCGGACAAGCAGCGTCACAAGGGAGCGCTGGGGGAACTCGTCGAGGCCTATCGTCGTGCCCGCGCGCGGGCCTGACCCACACGATCCCCACCACCGGCACGCAGCCGTGATCGTCACCCGGGAAATCGAGGAGCTGACGCCCGCTCCCGGGGGGGCCGTGGTCTCGATCGGCGTCTTCGATGGGGTCCATCGCGGCCACCAGGCCATCCTGGCCCGCAACGTCGCTACCGCCCGGGAGCTGGCCGCCCGCTCGACCGTCGTCACCTTCCGTCGCCACCCCAAGCGCCTGCTCCTGGGCCGCGGCCCGCGCACGCTGACGACGCTGGACCACCGCCTCGAGCTCTTCCGACGGGCCGGGATCGAGCATGCGGTCGCGCTGACGTTCGACGAGAGCCTTAGGGACATGGAGGCGGAGGAGTTCGCCCAGCGAATCTGCGTCGAGGGGCTCGGGGTGCGGCGGTTCGTGCTCGGCTTCGACAGCAAGTTCGGCCGCGGTCGCCGGGGTGGAGCCCAGCTCCTGCGATCCAGCGGGTTCGAGGTGGAAGTGGTCCCGAAGGTGGTCGTGGACGGCCGCGCGGTCTCCTCCACCGCGATCCGGGAGTCCGTGGAACTCGGGGACCTCGCTTCCGCGGAACGGATGCTCGGACGCGAGGTGGCGGTCTTCGGGCGTGTGGTCCACGGCCAGAACCTGGGGCACGAGCTGGGCTTCCCGACCGCGAACCTCGACCTCGCCCATGAGCTGCACCCTCCGCCGGGGGTCTGGGCCACGCGGGCGAGGCTCCCCGGCCGCTTCGGCGAACGGATCCTCCCCGGCGTCACGAACATCGGCTTCCGCCCCACGGTCTCCGAAGAGCCGCCCGAGCTCCCGGAGGTCGAGGTCCACCTCTTCGACCTCGACGAAGACCTCTATGGGGAATGGATGGAGCTCTCGTTCGTGGCCCGCATCCGGGGCGAAAAGCGCTTCGACGGGCTGGAGTCGCTGACCGCCCAGATCCGAAGGGACGTGGAGATGGCCCGCGCGATCCTCGCTCGCCCCCCAAAAAGTCACTAGAAGCCGCCCGGGACCCGCCGTGGACGGTTGACGGCGAGCCGGGGGGGACGGCACACTCCGCGCCCCCGCGGGCAGGTAGCTCAGTTGGTAGAGCACTTGACTGAAAATCAAGGGGTCGCCGGTTCAAGTCCGGCCCTGCCCACCATCCCCCGCCGAGGCGCCGCCAGTGACCTCCACCACGCCGCGCACGATCACCAAGAGCGATCCGACCCAGCTTCGGATCGAATGGCAGGACGGGCATGAAACCGTGTTTCGGGCGGTCGAGCTCCGCCGCCTGTGCCCCTGCGCGCGGTGCATCGACGAGATCACCGGTCGCGCCCTGCTCGATCCGGCGACGGTGCCGGAGGATCTGACCCAGACCGACGTGCAGCTCGTCGGTCGCTACGCGATCTCGGTGCGCTTCTCCGACGGGCACGACACCGGGATCTACCCCTATCCCATGCTGAGGGAGCACGATCCGGCCGCCTCCTGAGGCGCTCGGCGATCCGTGCGATGACGCGCTCCGAGCCCCTGCGGGTGAACGGCCGACTCTCGATCCCCGCCTCGGAGCTCTCGATGAGCTACGCGCGCTCCGGCGGCCCCGGGGGCCAGAACGTCAATAAGGTAGAGACCAAGGTCGTCCTGCGATTCTCCGTGGCCGAGAGCCGCGCCCTCGGGGAACGGCGCCGGGCGATGCTCCTAGCACGCCTGGCGAACCGCATCACCTCGGGGGGCGACCTCGTGATCCATGCTTCGCGGTATCGCGAGCGGGCACGCAACGAGGAAGATGCACGCGAACGGCTCGCGGCGATCCTACGGGAAGCGCTCCGCCCGCGCCCCACCCGGCGCCCCACCGGTCCGACCCGCGCCTCGAAACGCCGACGGCGAGAGGGCAAGGAGCGCCGCGCCGCCACCAAGCGACTCCGCAGACCCCCGAAGACGGATGACTGAGGATCGACGAAACCTACGGGAGGCCGTACTCGAGGCGATCGAAGCCCTGGAAACCCTCGAGAAGGGGCGGGGACGGCCCAATCGCTACCACGCCAGAGCCCTACTCCTGCCCCTCGGGGAGCTCCTGCTCTCGGAGGGCGCGAGCACCCTGGACGATCTCATGGAGAGGACGAGGGCCGTGACCGACGCCCTCGGGGAATCCTGGCGCGAGGCGGCGCTCGGGGAACTCGCCCTCGCGGCGGCGGAGCACATCCACGCGGCCGACCCCCGCTACCTGGGGCTCGAGAACTACGATTTCGCCTACACGTTTCGGGCGCGGGAGCGCCTGGAGGCGCGCCTCGCAGCGGCTGGGGAACTCGACCTCAGCCTGCCTCCCGGGCTCCAGAATGAGGTCCGCGCGGCGGACGAGCGACTCGAACCCCACCTGGGTCGGCCCCCCGGCACGAATTAGGCCTTCCTAGACATCTCCGGGACGACGGCCATAGGGAGGCGCTATCCGGCCCTAGCGTGGCGTTCCCGCCAAGACCAGCAGGAACGCCTCATTCTTCCGAGGATTCTTCGTGCCTGCGGATTGCATCCATTCACGATCCCCGAACAAGAAAGGCTTCAAAAAAAAGGACCTGAAAAGCGGTTGGCAATCGAGAGGAAAGTCCGCCAACCTCTTCCCCCGTGGAGCCGGATCTCTATCCTCTCCGCGCAAACCAGGATCCCCATTCCTAGGAAACTGTCTCTCTCTCATTCCGGAGTGAATGTACTCATGAACAAGTTCGTTTCGACGGCCCTCGGCCTCGTCGTGGTCGGCTCGATCGGTGCTGCCGATCCGGGCGACGGCGGCTGGCTCGGGCTGGACAGCGAGATCAACGATCTCGCGTCTTCCCTCGCGCCCGCCCAAGGCGGCGCCAATTTCGCGGTCCTGACCCGGACCGCACTCGGTTACTCCACGGACGACATCGCCACAGGCGGCGGTGCCAACACCTTCGGGTTCGACCTGAACGACATCGACCTCGCCTTCTGGGGCGGCGCCGGTGACTTCACCTACCGTGTCAGCTTCGACCTGGACGGCGGCTCCGCCAACCTGGAAGACGCCTTCGCCCAGTGGGCGTGCGGTGACTACGCCAACGTGCAGTTCGGGCAGTTCAAGCCCCACGTCCTGCGCAGCGGCTGGGTCGACCCCGAGAAGCAGCTCTTCATCGATCGGACCGTCCTCGGTTCGACCTATGACCGCTGGGACGCTGGCGCCCGTGTCTTCGGCGAAACGGAAGGCATTGGCTGGTCCCTCTCGGCCCAGAACGGTGCCACCGGGATCAGTGCGAGTCACCTCTGGGTGCTCGGGTTCTTCTACAACTTCGGTGCCGGTGCCGGCATGTGGGAAGGTGCCCGTGGTGGCAATGACGAGCTCAACGCGACGCTCGGCATTTCCTTCACGAACGAGTCGGGTGCCACGCCCGGCCCGTCGGACAACCAGTCCACGATGATCGAGTTCAACGGCAACATGGGCCAGTTCGGCTTCGGCGTTGAATGGGCGGACATCGACAACGATGACTCCGGCAGCCCCGCGAGCGACTTCGGTATCGACGGCGTCGCCGGCAACCTCGGCATCATGGGCGACACCAGCCCGTACGCGCTGACCGGCAGCTACCTCGTGACCCCGGACGTCGAGCTCGGCGTCCGCTACGAGGACCTGGACGACAACGACAGCACCACGCTCCTCACGCTCGGTGCCAGCTACTATCGCAGCGGCAACATGGCCAAGTGGCAGGCGCAGATCACGGACGTGTCCGCTGATTCCCCCGCCGTCGACGGCAGCTACTGGCAGGTCGGCCTCACGGTCGGCGCCAGCCGCTAGATCCAGCAACGGGGAACCCCGCGCGCGCCGCGGGGCCACCCCTACCGCCGCGCGCGTCGCGGCGCGACCCGATCGGAAAGCCCCGTGCGCGTCACGGGGCTTTCTTCTTTTTTGGGCCTCCAGAACCGCTGGAAGCCCCCCCTGGGTCACCTCACGGGAGTGAGATTGGAAACTGCTCCCCCAATCTGCCAGGCTTCATTCCCGCGGGTGGGACCGATGCCCCACGCCGCTTCCAATCGAACCTCCATCCCTGGGTTCCCCATTTCTCTATTCCGGAGCGCACGCCCATGAAGAGACTCGTTTCGACGCCCCTCGGCATCGTCCTGATCAGCTCGATCGGAGCCGCCGGTCCCGGTGACGGCACCTGGCTCGATCTCGACAGCGAGATCAGCGATCTCGCCGCTTCCCTCTCGCCCACCCAGGGCGGCGGAAACTTCGCGGTCCTGACCCGCTCGGCCCTCGGATACTCCGAGGACGACGTCGCCACCGGCGGCGGTCCGAACGTCTTCGGGTTCGACCTCAACGACATCGATGTCGCCTTCTGGGGCGGCTCGGGCGGGTTCACCTACCGGGTCGGCTTCGATCTCGACAGCGGATCCGCGAGCCTGGAGGACGCGTACGCCCAGTGGGCATGCGGCGAATCCGCGAGCGTGCGGATCGGCAACTTCAAGCCGCACGTCCTCCGCAGCGGCTGGATCGACCCGGAGGGCCAGCTCTTCATCGACCGCACCGTCCTCGGGTCCACCTACGACCTGTGGGACGCCGGCGCCCAGGTCTTCGGGCAGACGGACAACCTCGGTTGGTCGGTCTCAGCCCAGAACGGCACGACCGGCGTGCATTCGAGCCACCTGTGGGTGCTCGGGGTCTGGTGGGACATCGGCGCGGGTGCCGGAATCTGGGAGGGAGCTCGCGGAGGCAATGGCGAGCTCAACGCCACCCTGGGAATCTCGATCACGAACGAGAGCGGAAGGACCGCCGGCCCCTCCGACAACACCTCGGCCCTGCTCGAGTTCAACGGCAACTACGGCAAGTTCGGTTTCGGCATCGAACTCGCCGACATCGACAAGGATGACGGTGGAAGCGTGTCTTCCGACTTCGGCATCCATGACGTGAACCTCGAGCACCCGATCATGGGCGATTCGAACCCGTATTCGGTGACCCTTAGCTATCTCGTGACCCCGGACGTCGAGGTCGGCGTACGCCGCGAGGTCTGGGATGACTCCGACGGGGACGACACGAATGCCTGGACCCTCGGTGCGAACTACTACCGCAGCGGCAACAACGCCAAGTGGCAGGCCCAGTTCACCAGCACGGACGACAGCTCCCACGGGGACGACGGCGCCTATTGGCAGGTCGGCCTGACGGTCGGAGCCAGCCGCTGATCCGAGCTCCTCACCACACGCGGCGCGCCGCCGAGTGAACCGAGAGCCCCGTGGCCGCCACGGGGCTCTCTCCGCTTCGAGAGCGCCGTCGGTGCGGGTCAGTGCTCCGGTTCCGGCGCGTCCGCCGTGCCCCCAGGCCTCATCTCCCGGCCCATCACCGCCTTTTCGCCGTACAGCAGGCGTTCCTCGATCTGACGGTCGAAGCGAGGGTGACGCGGCGTGGGATCGAATCCCCGGTGCTCCGCCCGGCAGCGGTAACAGAGCACCACCTCGGGAGCGACCCGCATCAGGATCGCGTCGAGGAGAGCCGCCACCGCTAGGGAGATGTAGCTCGTGAACGGGGCGAGGAGCGCCGCCAGCACGACGATCGCGATCCCGAGGGGGCGCGGGAAGTCCTTCTGGGTGTAGAGCTCCGGGTGTCCGCAGGCGAGGCAGCCCCTGAGGCCACCGCCGGGCTCGAGACGGTCCCAGTGCAGTCGCGGGCCCAGCGGGGGATCCCCGGCCTCCCTCAGCTGCTCGACCGTGGGGGCTGAGACCTGGACCCCCCCGCTCGCCGCACCGGCGTCGTTCGCCTGGCCGGGAACGCGCAGCGAGACCCCAGGAGCCATCAGAGCGGGACCCCGTAGGTGTCCTGGAGCGAGACCGAGACGGCCGTGCCGATCAGGACGAGGACGGTCGAGGCATAGAGGATCCCGGTCGCGGAGCGCGTGTTTTGGTACCGCAGGGAACTCTGGGCCATCGCGGCGAAGAGCAGCGGAACGGCGAGTCCCACCGCCAGGCGCGTCCCGAGATAGAACAGCCCCGTGGCCCCGAAGAGCGGTGTGTTCGCCGCTTCGAGCCTTCCCTGGAAGAGCAGGCAGGTGGTCCCCACGAGCGCGGCGGAGAGCACCATCGAGACGATCGTCACGAGGTTGAGCCGTCCGAGGTGGCGGATCGGGAGCTTGGGCACGGTCAGATACCAGTGCCCGAGCACCATCGCGAGCCCCACGCTGCCCGCCACGGTCCCGGTGGCGAGGGCGGTCGCGGTGGCGACGGTGAGCTCGATCGGGGAGGCGGCCGCGCCGCTCTCGCGGATCAAGACCCCCACGCCGGCCGCGGTTCCGACGAGGGCCAGCCCCAGCGCAACGGCCCAGCGTGGGCCTCGAACCGGGCCCGAGTAGACCGGATAGGTGATCACCGCGAGGAGTCCGAGGACCACCGCCGCGTCGTCGATCCCGCGCGCATGGGTCCCGATCGGAACCGCGAGGGCGACTCCGACGCAGACCAGGGCGCTCGTCCCCATCACCCGATAGAAGAGCACGCCGACCGGTGCCTTGGGCACGAAGGCGAGGGCCAGGAGCACACCGAAGGCGAGCTCCAGGCAGAACTGCATCAGAAGATCGCTCCAGACCATTGGGAACCGGGGGTTGTCGGGGGGTGACTCCCGAGGATTCTACCGTCGCCCGGCTCCCGGCCTGCCCTTATCCTCGCCCCCATGCCGGAATCCAGCGGAGAGTCGGGGCGGCGCGTGCTCGTCACGGGAGCGGGGCGCGGGATCGGTCGCGCAATCGCGCTCGCCTTCGCGGTTCCGGGGGCGCGGATCGTCGTGGCAGCCCGGACCGCGTCCGAGATCGCGTCCGTCGCGGAGGAGATCGAGGCGGCCGGGGCACGGGCCCTCCCCGTCCGGATGGACGTCACCGATCTCGCCTCGGTGGAGCACGGCATGGCCCTCGCGCTGGAGTTCACGGGTGGCGCCTTCGACCTCGTCGTGAACAACGCTGGAGCCTTCACGGTCGTGCCGTTCGAGGAGATGTCCCCGGCCACCTGGTACCGGCTCCTCGCCGTGAACCTGAACGGCCCGTTCCACGTGTCCCTCCTCGCGCTGGAGGGACTCGCCCGCGGCCAGCGAGCGCACCTCGTGAATGTCTCCTCGGTGGCCGGTCGGATGCCGTTCGAGGGGAGCAGCGCCTATTGTGCGACGAAGTACGGGCTCCGCGGGCTCAGCGACGTCCTGCGCCTCGAGTGGAAGGAGCGGGGCATCCGCGTGTCCACGCTCTATCCCGGTGCCACCGACACGACGATCTTCGACGACGTGCCGGGGGAATGGGACCGCTCGCAGATGGACCGCCCCGAGGACGTGGCTGCCGTCGTCCACGCCGCGCACTTCGCCCCTGACGGCGTGGATGTCGCGGACCTCGACGTCCCCGAGCCTCGCCTCACCCCGGACTCGCGCCCTACGAGCGACTGAAGCTGCGCACGAGTCCGAGGAACTCGTTGCGCGTCTTCGCTTCGCTGCGGAACGCACCGAGCAGGCACGAGGTCATCGCCGCGGAGTTCTGCTTCTGCACGCCGCGCATCATCATGCAAAGGTGCGAGGCATGGGCGACGACGCCGACGCCGCGCGGCTGCAGGACGTCGTCGATCGCCGCGGCGATCTGCTGGGTGAACCGCTCTTGCACCTGCAATCGGCGTGCAAAGACATCCACGATGCGCGGGATCTTCGACAATCCGATGATCTTTCCCGAGGGGATATAAGCGACGTGCACCCGTCCGTAAAACGGCAAGAGGTGGTGCTCACAGAGGCTGTAGAACTCGATGTCCTTCACGAGCACCATCTCGGAGCAGTCCTCCTCGAAGACTCCCTCACCGACGACGTCCTCGACACACATCGAGTACCCGGAGGTCAGTTCGCTCAGGCTGCGCGCCACGCGGTCGGGGGTTCGCAGGAGGCCTTCGCGATCTGGATCCTCGCCGATGTTCGAGATCAGATTCCGGACGAGTTCTTCGGTCTTCATGCGGTCGGGGTGCTGGGGCCGGCCTGGACTTCGACCCAGTTACCACGGCTCTCACGGAGCCGAATGCGCGAGAGTCGCGCCTCGCCGAAGGAGGCAATCGGTTCCTCGAGTTCCTTCCAGATCGCGAGGGCGATGTTCTCCGCGGTGGGGATGATCCCCTCGAGGAACGGGACGTCGTGGTTCAGATGCTTGTGGTCGAGGCGCGGAAGCAGCTCTTCGCGCATCAATCGCATCAGGTCGGTCAGGTTCATGACCATCCCGGAGGCCGGGACCGGACCGCGCACGAAGACCTCGAGCTCGTAGTTGTGGCCGTGACCGTTCGGGTTGTTGCAGAGCCCGTAGAGGGCGCGGTTCTCTTCGTCCGACAGAGCGGGATCGTGCAGCCTGTGGCTGGCGCTGAACTCCTCGCTGTGGGCGATCTCGACGATGGGCTCGGGCATGGTGGGGACGACCGCCGGGCCGGCGGCCGAGGGCGCGAAACCCTACCGTCTGGATGCGATTCGGGCCACTGCGACCCGCTCCTCGGGTACGCTTGGGTGCGCGAAGCCCCCCCTCCACCGTGACCCGATTGGCGCCCCAGAGGCGATGTCCATCCGAAAGATCTGGATCGAAGAAGGCTGCATCTCCTGCAACCTGTGCGAGGACACGGTCTCGGAGGTCTTCCAGGTGCGTGCGGGGGACACGTCCCGCGTGCGCAAGGGCTACATCAGGCTGCTCTCCGACCCCGCGATCGTCGAGAGGGTCCACGAAGCCGCCGAGTCCTGTCCGGTCGAGGTCATCATCGTCGAGGAGTAGAAGCTCGCCCTGAGCACGCTCCACGGGCTCCTATGCCGCCCAGGCGCCGCGAGGGAAGCCGCTGATGGCTGGGGCCTTGGAGGCCTGCTGGAGAGCCTCCGAGGCGATTCGATCCGGGCAACAGCACCGAACGCGGTTCCTCCGATTTCTTTTTTCCGCTCGGAGGGCCGGGTCGATTCGGCTCATCGTCTCGGAGGCAACCGAAATGATGACCAAGCACCACTATCGACGCGACCAACTCCAGTCGCTCCTCCCGCTCCTCCGTTCGATCACTCGCGAGATCGAGGAACGCAGCGCGGCACTCACCGAACTCGAGGAAAACCTCGAAGCCCTCTCCGGCAACCCGGACGAGACCCGTGAGGTCGTGGCGCAAATTGCCACGCACCGCCGCCAACTGCGCCTCGCCCAACGCGAACTCGAACGCCTCGGCTGCTCCATCGTGGGCACGACCCCGCTGACCGTGCGGATCCCCGGTCGCATCGACGGATCCGACCGCAGCTTCGTCTGGCAGCGCGGTAATCCCATCGCCTACTGACTCCGAACATCACCTTCCTAGCGCGGGCCCCCGCGACCTCTTCCGGGTCGCGGGGGCCCGGGTGTTTTCCCGAACAGACCCCGGAGTACCGCGCCGAATCCATGTTTCGTAGGGTGAGCGGATGGATGTCCCTTCCCCTGACGAGCGGCCCCACCGCACGAACCGCAGCGATAGCGGCCCGCTTCTCTTCGTGCTCGGACTCGTGATCGGCCTGCTCGCCGCCGTGCTCCTCGACCGCTTCACCTCGGGGGTCGCGGACCCCGACATCGAGCTGGTTCGGCAGGTACGCAACCTCGCCATGCGGGACTTCGTGCGCGATGTGGATCCCGAGGAACTCGTCGACAACGCGCTTCGAGGAATGCTCGGCGGTCTCGACGAGTACTCGGACTTCTACGGCCCCGAGGAGGTCGGAACCGTCAGCCGCGAGACGAGCGGGACCTTCCGCGGCATCGGCGTCGTCTTTCGCCAGCCCACCAGCGAGGGACAGGTCCTGTTCCCGTTTCCGGGCTCTCCAGCCGCGAGGGCCGGGGTCCGGGTCGGAGATCGGATCATCGAGGTGGACGGAAGGCCCCTCGCGGAGATGGAACCCGGAGGGCTGCAGGAGGCTTTGCAGAACCCCGAAGCAGAGGATGGGAGCGTGCGCGTTCTGATGCGCTCCCTCGACGATACGGAGCGTGAGCTCTCGATCCACCCCGAACCGCTGCTCGACCCGACTGTCCGCCACGCCCACATGATCGATCGCGAACGCGGCATCGGATACATCGCCATCCTCGCATTCAGCCACCGAACACCCGACGAATTCGATACGGCGGTCGCTGAACTGCGCCGGCAGGGACTGAAGCGTCTCGTGCTGGACCTGCGAGGCAACCCGGGGGGCATCCTCGAGGCCGCCGTGCGAATCGCGAACCGCTTCCTCTCCGCGGGGACGATCGTGTCGACGCGATCCCGAAAGGAAACCGAGAAGACCGTCGCCGACCCGACGGAAGCAACCGACACGGATCTCGAACTCGTCGTGCTGGTGGATGGTTCGTCGGCGAGTGCGAGCGAGGTTCTTTCGGGTGCGCTGCAGGACCACGCAGCCGCAGCCCTCGTCGGAACTCCGACCTATGGGAAGGGGACGGTCCAGACGCTGCACGAGATCACGAACGGGCGCGGGATCGTGAAGCTGACGACGGCCAACTACTTCACGCCCTCCGGCCGCGCCATCCGTCGCTATCCGGATGGGGATGGTCCCTCGGGAATCGCACCGGACGAAGAAGTGGAACTCGACGCCAAGACCGCCTCGAAAGTGCACGGCTTCCTGCGCAGCTACTCTCCACCCCCCGCCCTACGCAGTGAAATCGAAGCCTGGGAGAAGCGCGAAGGCGTGGAACTCTTCGCCCGCGCGCCGGACGACGCGCAGCTCGAGGCGGCACTCTCGCTCTTCGGGGGCGGCGCGAACGATGACGAGTGAGAAGACCCCCCGGCTGATCCTCGGGATCGAGAGCTCCTGCGACGAAACCGCGGCCGCCGTGGTTCGTTCCGGCCGGGAGATCCTCTCCTCGGTCGTGCACAGCCAGATTCCGCTCCACGCCCCCTTCGGCGGCGTGGTTCCCGAGGTCGCCGGGCGCTCGCACCTCGAGGAGATCCTCCCCGTGATCGGCCGGGCCCTCGATGAAGCCGGGCTCGGCCTCGGAGACATCGAAGGCATCGCGGTCACGAACCGCCCCGGATTGATCGGCTCTCTCCTCGTCGGGCTCTCGACCGCGAAGGGAATCGCGTTCGCACGGGGACTCCCCCTCGTCGGCGTGCACCACATCGAGGCCCACGCGTATGCGGCGACGATGGAACAACCGGTGGATTTCCCCGCCCTGGTGCTGGTCGTCTCCGGTGGGCACACGGCGCTGTACCGCATGGATTCGCCGCTCTCCTTGTCGCCGGTCGCACAGACCCTCGACGATGCGGCGGGTGAGGCGTTCGACAAGGTGGCCGGGATGCTCGGCCTCGGATACCCGGGTGGACCCGCGATCTCGGAGCTCGCTCTCGAGGGGCGGCGGGACGCAATCCGTTTCCCGCGCTACCGCTCGCGGGATGGGAGCCCCGGCTTCTCCTTCAGCGGGCTCAAGACGGCGGTGCTCTACCACCTGCGCGGTCAGGACGCCCTACGGCCGACACCGCCCCCCGAGGAGATCGAGCGCCCCGAGGACGTGGCCGCATCGTTCGAGGAGGCCGCCGTGGACACGCTGGTCCACCAGAGCCTCCTGGCAGCCGAACGCGAGGGGCTCGAGACGGTGCTGGTGGCCGGAGGTGTGGCCTGCAATCGGCGCCTGCGCGAGCGCATGGACGAGGAGGCCGGCCGCCGCGGCCTGGACGTCCACTTCCCCTCCCCCGCGTACTGCACCGACAACGCCGCCATGATCGCCGGGCTCGGCTGGCACAGGCTGGCCGCCGGCGAACGAGACGGGCTCGACCTCGACGCCTACGCCCGCTGACGGCTATCCTCCCGGGGCTCCCGGCCACCGGCGGGAGTCCGCCGACGTGGATCGACTGCACCTGAGAGAACTCCTGGACGGGGTCCGGACCGGAAGCGTCGATGTCGAGGAGGGCCTCCGCCGCCTCGCATCGATGCCCTTCGAGGACGTGGACGTCGCCCGCATCGACACGCACCGCGACCTGCGCTGCGGCTTCGGCGAAGTCGTCTTCGGCCAGGGCAAGACGCAGGACGAGGTGGTGCGCATCTCTCGGGCCATCCTCGAACGCGACGAGCGTCTCCTCGTGACGCGCATCGATGCCGATTGCGCCAAGGCACTCGCCACCGCGTTTCCGCGCGGCGAGCACCATGAACGCGCGCGCTGCTTCACGGTCGGACTTCCGCCGCATGGAGGGGGGAAGGGCGACGTGCTGATCCTCACCGCCGGAACCTCGGACGCCCCGGTCGCCGAAGAGGCCGAGATCACGGCGCGCATGATGGGCGCCCGTACGGAGTTGCTCCGCGACATGGGGGTAGCCGGGGTCCACCGCGCGCTCGCGGAGGTCGAGCGGCTGCGCGCGGCCACCGCGCTCGTGGTCGTCGCCGGCATGGAGGGAGCGCTCGCGAGCCTCGTCGGCGGCCTCGTCTCCGCCCCGGTCATCGCCGTCCCCACCTCGGTCGGCTATGGCTCGAGCTTCGGCGGCCTCGCAGCCCTGCTCGCGATGCTCAACTCCTGTGCGGCCGGCGTCACGGTCGTGAACATCGACAACGGATTCGGGGCCGGTGCCGCCGCGGCCCGAATGAATCGCGTCCGCACCGAATCCTCCGACCCATTTCCCTGCACCACCCCATGAGCGACTCCGACCGCGCAACCCTGGCCCTCGAGAACGGCTGGACCCTCACCGGAAGGTCCGTCGGTGCCGAGGGCGAGAGCGGAGGCGACCTCGTCTTCCACACCGGCATGAGCGGCTACCACGAGATCCTCACGGATCCGTCGTACTCGGGACAGGCCGTGATCATGACCTACCCGCTGATCGGCAACTACGGCGTCGCGGCGGAGGACGCCGAGAGCGACGGGGCCTGGCCCGAGGCCTTCATCGTGCGGGAAATGGCCTCCCGTCATTCCAATCACCGGGCGACGAGTTCCCTGCCCGAATGGCTGCGCGAGAACGGCATCGTCGCCATCGAAGGTGTCGACACCAGACGGTTGACGAGGCTCGTGCGCACGGCGGGGAGCCTACGCTGCATCGTCTCGACGGTCGACCACGACGCCGATTCGCTGGTCGACAAGGCCCGACGCGCCGCATCCACCGACGGGCGCGACCTCGCCAGCACGGTCAGTTGCCGCGCACCCTACACCTTCGAAGAGGGCTATCAGGACTCCTACCCCGCCCACACCAGGGCTTCCAGCGCCGAGAAGAAGCGCCTCGTGGTCTTCGACCTCGGCGTGAAGCGCAACATCCTGAGGAGCCTCGTCCACGTCGGCTTCGACGTCACCGTCGTCCCCTCCTCCACTTCCGCGGAGGATGCGCTCGCTCACGATCCCGATGCGGTCTTCTTCTCGAACGGTCCGGGAGATCCCGCGGCCGTCACCGCGACGATCGACGCCGCATCCGACCTGGTTGGAAAGCGCCCGATCTTCGGCATCTGCCTCGGCCACCAGATCCTCTCGATCGTGCTCGGCGCGAAGACGGCCAAGATGCCCTTCGGACACCACGGCGCGAACCACCCGGTACGCGACCTCCTGACCGGTCGGGTCGAGATCACGTCCCAGAACCACTCCTTCGCGGTCGTCTCCGAATCCCTCCCCGACAGCCTCGAGCTGACGCACATCAACCTCAACGACGGGACGGTCGAGGGGATGCGCCACCGCACCGAGGCGATCCAGACCGTCCAATACCATCCCGAAGCCGCGCCGGGCCCTCTCGACTCGAACCATCTCTTCGAGCGCTTCCGCTCGAGCCTGGACTGAACCCATGGAACATGGGCTGGGCCGTGTCGGCGTCGGGCTCGTGCTGCTCCTCGCCGGTTCCTGTCAGAGCGCTCCCGAGCCGGGCGTCTACACGTTCGTTTTCGAGAACGATGTCTTCGCCCATGTGGACAGCAACTACACGAATGGGGTCGGGCTGTCCTGGGTGTCTCCGGTGACCGCTCCTTCCGGCGACGGAACCTTTCTGGAGCGGATCGTCGACCGGGCCTCGTTCCTTCCCGGGGTGGGAAGCCCCGACCGGGAGCACCATGTGGGCTTTCTCTTCGCGCAGGAGATGTTCACGCCCGACGACATCACGATCCCCAATCCCCCGCGCACCGATCGTCCCTACGCCGGAGTCCTCCTCTTGGACACTTCCGTCTTCGCGCGCGACGAGGACTCGATGCACACCTGGACGCTCAAGCTGGGCGTCGTCGGCCCGCCCGCCCTCGCGGAGGAAACCCAGACGATCGTCCATCGGTGGATCGGCTCGAACAAACCGGAGGGATGGGACCACCAGCTCCACACCGAGCCCCTGGTGAACCTGAACTACGCCTACGACCGTCGGATCGTCGAGACCGAGGTTCTGGGCCTCGAGTTCGACCTGACCTCGAACGTCGGGGGAGCGTTCGGCAACTACGCGATCTTCGCGAACACCGGAGTCGCCCTGCGCTGGGGTCGCAACCTGACCGACAGCTATGGAACGCAGTCCCTTCGGGCCGGGACCCAAAGCAACTCGGTGGTCTTGACACCTCCCGCGAAGCCGTTTGGCTGGAACCTCTTCGTCGGCACCCAGGGGTTCCTTGCCGGACGCTTCCTCCCCCAGGACGGCAACACCTTCATCGACAGCCGCGGAGTCGACACGGAGACGCTGGTCGGTTCGGCGAGCTTCGGCTTCGTGGTGAACTACAAACGCGTCCTGATGACGGTCTCCTTCACCGCCTTCAGCGATACGTTCGAAGGCCAGAAGCAGGCGATGGAATACGGTTCGTTCCTCCTGACCTGGTCGCCCTGATCGGAACGCGGGTACGAGGCGCCCGCCCCCCTCAAAGCATCGAGACCGGATCCACGTCCACCTTGACCCGTACCCGGGACTCGGTCGCGGCTCGGTCGGCGAGCCAGCGGACGACGTCTCCGAAGCCCTCGTCATCGAGCCTGGCCTTGAGCAGGAGGTGCACGCGGTGGCGGCCGCGCAGGAGCGAGAGCGGAGCTGGAGCGGGGCCGAGGATCGAGAGGCCGCGGGCCTCGGCGAGGACACCGAGTTCACGACCGACGAGGTCGGCGAGTTCCTCGACCCGCTCCAGCGACTCGTCCTCGAAGACGATGCGCACGAGACGTCCGTGGGGCGGGTAGCCGAGTTCCGCACGCAGCCGGGACTCGCCCTGGGCGAAGCGCGTGAAGTCCGCCTTCGAACCGAGCTGGATCGCGGGATGTTCCGGGGAACGCGTCTGCACGACGATCCGGCCGGGGCGCTCCCCGCGCCCCGCTCGGCCGGAGACCTGGGCGATGAGTTGGAAGGTGCGCTCCGCGGAACGAAAGTCCGGTAGGTGCAGAGCAGGGTCGGCCGAGACGATCCCGACCAGAGTCACGCGCGGAAAATCGAGCCCCTTCGCGATCATCTGGGTCCCGACGAGCACGTCGACCTCATGGCGCTCGAAGGCACCCAGGACCTCTTCGTAGTCCGCGCGACGACGCATCGTGTCCGAGTCCATACGGCGCACGCGCACCTCGGGAAAGAGCTTCTGGAGCACGCTTTCCACGCGTTCGCTCCCCATTCCGAGGAAGCGCAGTCCCGGGCGCGAGCAGATCGGGCAGGCCGGTGGCACCGGCTTCTCCTCACAGCAGCCGTGGCAGACCAGTCGTTCGATCCGGCGGTGGAAGGTGAGGCCCACGTCGCAGTGCTCGCAGCGCAGGGTCTCCTTGCAGCCCGGGCAATAGAGCACGGGCACGTAGCCGCGCCGGTTCAAGAACAGGATCGCCTGCTCCCCCGCGGCGATCGTTTCCTCGAGGAGTTGCACGAGCAGGCGTGAGAAGAGCGGATCGGCGCCACGGCTCCCGCGCTCTCCGCGCATGTCGACCACGTGCACCTTCGGCTCCGTGCCGCCGCCGACGCGCTCCGGAAGCGAAAGGCGCTTGTACTCCCCTGCTCCCGCTTTGGTCCAGCTCTCGAGGGACGGCGTCGCCGAACCGAGCACGCACACCGCGCCCGCGCGCCGCGCCCGCTCGACCGCCACGTCCCGCGCGTGGTAGCGAGGCGTCGTCTCCTGCTTGAAGGAAGGCTCGTGCTCCTCATCCACGACGACGATTCCGAGATCCGCCACGGGTGCGAAGATCGCCGAGCGTGCACCGACCACGACCCGCACCTCGCCGCGTTTGAGCCGTTTCCAGCTCTCGAGCCGCTGTGCGTCGGTGAGTCCGCTGTGCAGGACGCACACGTCGCCGAAGCGCGAACGAAACCAAGCCACGGTCTGGGGCGTGAGCGCGATCTCCGGCACGAGCAGGATCGCGGAGCGCCCCCGGGCGAGTGCCTCCTCGATCCCGCGCAGGTAGACCTCGGTCTTGCCGCTCCCGGTCACGCCTTCGAGCAAGAAGGTGCGATGCTCGCGCGCCTCGATGCGGGCGCGGATGTGCTCGATGGCCGCGTTCTGGCGTGCGGAGAGCTTCGCGGGGCGCGCCCGCTCAGCGGCGGAGGAGACCGGCTCTTCCACGTCCGCGTCCACGGATTCGATGCGCACGAGTCCCTGGCGCTCCAGGGTTCGGGCGGGGGACTCGGAAAGGTTCAGCCGCCTCAACGCATCGCGCAGCTCGATCGGCTCGCCGAGCTCCATCAGGAAGCGCAGCAGGCGGTGGCGTTTCGGGGCGGCATCCGAGAGCTTCGCGAGTTCCGCCGGATCGATCCCCTCCACGGCCGCGATGCGCCGAACCTTCTTCGTGCCGCGTTCGCGCTTGAGCGACGCCGGGAGGGCGGCCCCTAGGGTCTCGCCCCAGGACGCTCCCCAGCGGTCGGCGATCCAGTGCGTGAGCTCGAGCAGCTCCGCATCGAAGACGGGCTCGTCGCCGAGCAGGTCCAGGACCGGCTGGATCCGGCCGGATGGGACCGAACACTCGTCCTCGAGGCCGACGACGACGCCGACGTGCCGGCGTCCCGCGAAGCGCACGGCGACCCGGCACCCGACACGGATCCGCTCCTCGAGCGGGTCGGGAATGCGGTAGGTGAACTCACGCCGAATCGGTCTCTGCACGGCCACGCGACAGAACGCTCCCCGGACCGGCTCGGCCGGTTCGTCGGCCTCGGCCGATCCGAGATCGAAGAGCGTCTCGGCCTGGGGTCGCGCGCGCGGGGTCACTTCGGATCAGCCGCAGGCACAGGGGGTCTTTTCGCATCGCGGACAGCCCGCTTGGTACTTCTTTCGCGCCGCCTCCTCGAGGTCGATCCCCGCGATCGAAGCCAGGGTCGAGAGCCACGCCAGGACGTCGGCGAACTCGCCCTCGAGCTCCTCGGTCTGCCCGCGGCGCAAGGCGCGGGTCAGCTCCCCCACTTCCTCGCAGAACCACATGTGGGTCCCGGCGAGGCCGCGTGCGTTGTCCTTCTCGAAGTAGATCGCCTCGATCAGGCGCTGGAATTCGTCGATATGCATGGGGAAAGAGATCAGGGCTCGCGGCGGACGGTGACGAGCGAGATGTCACGGTCGAGACCATCGGGACCCGCGAAGGTTTCCAGGTCGCGCCGCAGACTCTTCAGGAAGTCCGTGGTCTCGAGCTCGCCGTGCTTGAGCACGCGCGCATAGAACGCCTTCTCGCCGAGTTCCCGACCCTCCGGGTTGTGCAATTCTACCGGCCCCGCGTTCGAGAGCAGGAAGCGATCCCCGGGCTCGATCGGCGTCTCGACGAGCTGGATGCTGCGATCGAACACCGGGCCCTTGTCGAAGCCGAGAGCGATCCCCTCGGGGTGGACGACCCGGATCGCCCCCTCGGTGGCATCGAAGCGCAGGAGCGGCACGCGGTGACCAGCGCACAGGACCTGGGCGCGACCGACCGCTGGATCGAGGAGGGCATAAAGGGCCGTCACGTACATCCCGGGCCGGATGTCGCCGTGGAGCCAGCGGTTGACCCTTCGGAAGGCTTCGACCGGGTCTTCGCAGCGCTCGAGTTCTCCGCGCAGGTACGACCGAGCGGTTGCGCCCACGAGCGCGGCGGGGATGCCGTTCCCGCTGACGCCGCACACCAGGAGACCCAGCGTCCCGTCCGCGCGTTCGATGAAGTCGTGGAAGTCGCCACCGAAGTCCGGTCCCGCGAGGAACGCCGCGCCCACGTCGAAGCCGTCGAGCATCGGGGTCGCGAGCGGGAGCAGGGCCTCACGGACCCCGGCCGCGACCTCGCGCTCGCGCTTTCGGATCGAAAGCTCCACCTCGGCTCGCCGCGCCTCCTCGAGATCCGCACTCATGCGGTCGATCGAACGCGCCAGGAGTTCGATCTCCCCTTCGCCGCGCCCCGTCGTCCTTCGCTTGAGCTCCCCCTTCGCGATCCGCCGGACGTCCTCGATCAGAGCGAGAACGGGCTTGGTCACCTTCCCCGCGACCCAGTAAGACACGGCCGCTCCGACGAGCACGACGACGGTCAGAACAGCGACGAGTAGGCGCAGGAGGTCCGAAGCACCGGTCTCGGTATCCGGGACCCACAGCTCGGCCTTCCCGAGCGGATCCTCGGCATCCCCATAGGTGTAGACGGTCCCCTTCTTCCCGTCGCGGTAGGTGAACTCCTGGATGCGTACGCCGCTCCTGTGGAGGAACCCCCCGGGCTTCTTCCGGGTCGGGGGAACGTCGCGGCTGAAGCGCACGGCCTCGCTGAAGGCGGTGGTCATGCGGTTCTCGCTGATGCGCGACAGACCGCTGTAGAGGAGCCCACCCGTGATCCCGAGCACCACGGTCAGCGCGATCGTCATCGACAGCGCGAAGCGCGCCCCGAGCCCGAGCCCCTTCAACCGCAGGTCGCCGTCGGAGCGTTGCCGGCTCATACCGCGTGCACCCAGGCCCCGGGCTCGAGCACGAAGAATCGCAAGAGGGTCATCACGAGGAGCCCATAGACCCCGGCGACGACGTCGTCGAGGAGGATTCCGTCCCCACCCCCGATCGCTTCGAAGCGCTTCACGGGCGGAGGCTTTGCGATGTCGAAGAAGCGGAACACGAGGAAAGCCACGACGAGCGCGGTCAGGCTAGGGGGACGTACCCAGAGGATCGTGACGAGGTAACCGATCACCTCATCCACGACGAAGAAGCCGGGATCCTTGCCTCCCGCGTACGCCTCGGCCCATTCTCCGAGGGAGCGCCCGATGGCGTAGAGCAGGGTACAGGCCACGAGGACCGCAACCGGGAAGCTCCAACCCGCCTGCACGAAGAGCCATGCGAGCAGAACCCCGCCGAGGGTTCCGAAGGTCCCGGGGGCCACGGGGGCGAGCCCGAGGAATCCGAAGGTCACGAAACCGAGTTTGAGGATCCGGGCCATCGGCTCATTCCCCTCCCCGGTCGGCGCCGAGGATGCGAGCGGTTCGGCGCACATAGGAGATGCCCGACCCGAGGGTCGCGACGACGGTCACCCAGACGAAGAGGTGTCCGAGAAACTCGAGCGGGCCGCGCAGGACATCCGGCCACGGAAAGGAGAACAAGCCGAGCACGATCCCGATCGCGATGCACTGCACGATCATCTTCACCTTGCCGAACCAGTCCGCTGGAAACTCGAGTCCGAGACTCTCGATGTAGCCACGGATGCCGGTCACCAGGAACTCGCGCGCGACGACAACGACGACGACCCAAGCGGGAAACCACTCGCGGGACCACGGCAGCACGGCGAGGAAGACCATCGTCCCGATCACCATGACCTTGTCGACGAAGGGATCCGCGATGCGACCGAACGCGGTCACGTGGTTTCCGCGTCGGGCGAGGTAGCCGTCGAGGAAATCAGAGGCCGCGATCAGGAGGAAGAGCCAGAAGGCGGCCTGCACGACGGCCGAGGGGCCGGGCCCCTCGATCTCCCCGAAGAGGGCCAGGAGCAGGAACAAGAGCAGGGAGCCCGCGAATCGCATCGCGGTGATGCGGTTCGGCCAGTACTTGAAGATCCCGTCCCTCCTGTCCTTCGCGGCCACGCCCATGGCGGGTGAGGATACTCGGGGCCGCGCGGCTGCCGGAGCGAAATCGGGTCGCCGCGCGGGCTCGAGGCCCGGCGGCGGGGAGTCACTCGGCGAAGAGAGCGAACCCGTCCTCGGCGCCCGCCGCACCGTGCACGCGGACCTGGATGCGCTCTCCAACCTGCACCCCGGACGCCCGCTCACCCGAGACCACGACGAGCGGGTCCACCTCGGGGGCGTCCCGGTCGGTCCGACCCACGAGGCGCCGGGCACCCTCCCCCGCGGTGTGGACCTCGTCCACGAGGACCTCGATCTCCTCGTCGACGCGAGCCTCCTGGGAGGCCGTGATCACGCGGTCTCGCTCGGCGAGGACGGCGGCAACCCGCTCGGCCGCGTCGGTCTCGGAGACCGCCCCGCCGAGCTCGAAAGCCGGCGTGCCCTCCTCGTTCGAATACGCAAACACCCCCATGCGACCGAGCCCGTAGGTCCGGACGAAGGAGACCAGCTCCTCCACGTCGGCGTCGGTCTCGCCGGGAAAGCCGACGAGCAGGGTCGTGCGCAGCGTGATTCCGGGAACCTCCTCGCGCAGGCGATCGAGAGTGCGACGCACCTGGTCACCGCTCCCGGCGCGCCCCATCGCACGCAGGACCGGCGTGGCGGCATGCTGAACGGGAATGTCCAGGTAAGGCAGCACGCGCTCGTGGTCCCGTAGGAGTGCGGTCAGCGCCCAGGGAAAGCGATTCGGGTACGCGTACATCACGCGCAGACGGTGGTCGCCGGGGAGATCGGCGAGGGCCTCCACCAGGTGCGGGAGCTCCAGTCCGAGATCCCTCCCCCACGCGGTCGAGTCCTCGGCGACCAGAACGAGCTCGCGCACCCCCGCGTCGATCAGCTCTCGTGCCTCTTCCTCGAGGACCGCCACGCTCTTCGATCGGTGCGGGCCGCGGATCGACGGGATCGCGCAGAACGTACAGGCGTGATCGCAGCCATGGGAGATGCGCAGGTACGCGTAGGAACCCGGGGTCGCTAGGAGGCGCGCCCCCTCACCGCCGGGCTCGCGCAACCCGCTCGCGGCGAGGTAGCGCGGAACGCGAGCCCCAGCCCCCAGTTCGCGTACCGAGCGTGCCAGCTCGCGGTAGTCGGAAATCTCCGCGAAGAGGTCCACCTCAGGGAAGCGCTCCTCGAGATCGTGCTGGAAGCGCTGGACGAGGCAGCCGGCGACGACCACCGCGCGAAGCGCACCGCGCCGCTTGCGTTCCAAGAGCGAGTCGATCGCTTCCTCCGACTCCTTGCGCGCCGGCCCGATGAAAGAGCAGGTGTTGAGGACGGCAACGTCGGCTCCCTCGAGATCCCCGGCGACACGGCACCCCTCCTCGGCCATGCGCGCGAGGATCAGCTCGGAATCGATCAGGTTCCTGGCACACCCGAGATGAACGAGGGTGACGGTGACGGGTGCGCTCACGGGTGGGGTCGGCGAGAGGGAAACGCGTGCCGTTCAGGAAGTCTGAAGAACTTCCGACTCGAGTTCGCGCCACTCCTCCATCGTGAGGAGGATCTCCCGGTTCCGGCCTCCGATGTAGGGACCGATCAGGCCGAGCTCCTGGAGGTGATCGAGGAGTTCGCACGCCTCGTCGAAGTCGATCGTGAAGCGGCGTTGGAGCATCGAAACCGCGACCCGATTCTCCTCGAGGATCAGGAGTCCGGCCTCGAAGATGCGAGCGCGAACGGGGTCGGAGGCCTGCGGGGCCGAAGCGGGCTCGGGCTCGGGGGCGGGCGCCTCGGCCTTCACGGGAACCAACGTGTCCGAGGCATCTGCGGCGGTCTCTTCTCGATCCGCGGTGGCGGCCGCCTCGGCATCCGAGGAGGAGAGGGCGTCGAAGAGCCCCATCTGCTCGACGCCCGTGGGGCGCGGGACGTCCCGCTCCTCGAGCTCTGCGTCCGGCTCCTCTTCGGGCTCGACCTCCTCCTCATACTCCTCTTCGTCTTCCTCCTCTTCCTCGAGTTCGGCGGCCAACTCCTCTTCCGGCTCGGCCTCCTCCTCGTACTCCTCTTCGGCTTCTTCCTCTTCCTCGAGTTCGGCAGCCAACTCCTCTTCAGGCTCGGCTTCCTCCTCGTACTCCTCTTCGGCTTCTTCCTCTTCCTCGAGTTCGGCAGCCAACTCCTCTTCAGGCTCGGCCTCCTCCTCGTACTCCTCTTCGGCTTCTTCCTCTTCCTCGAGTTCGGCAGCCAACTCCTCTTCGGGCTCGGCCTCCTCCTCGTACTCCTCTTCGGCTTCTTCCTCTTCCTCGAGTTTGGCAGCCAACTCCTCTTCGGGCTCGGCCTCCTCCTCGTACTCCTCTTCGTCTTCCTCCTCTTCCTCGAGTTCGGCGGCCAACTCCTCGTCGGGCTCGACCTCCTCCTCGTACTCCTCTTCGTCTTCCTCCTCTTCCTCGAGTTCGGCGGCCAACTCCTCGTCGGGCTCGACCTCCTCCTCGCACTCCTCGTCCTCTTCCTCGAACTCGGCGGACTCCCAGGCGGGAGCGGGGGGAATGAGAACGCCGTGTTCCGGCTCCCCGAGTCGGGAGGGTTCCGGGAGGTTCGAGGCGACCGCGGGGGCATCGGCCTCCTCTTCCGTCGCCTCCTCGACCGACTCCCATTCGGGAGCCAGATCCGGCTCAGCGAGTTCCGCAACTACGGGCTCGGGTTCGGTCTCCCGATCGAGTTCCGGTCCTCCATCGGAAGCGGCATCGCCTCCGCGCTCTGGATCGACTTCGAGGGGCTGTGCACCGGCGGGAACTCCGCCGTGGGTCCGCACGTCCGCAGCGGGCACCGGTGCGCTCGGGGCGGGGGTCGCGGGGGGCGGCTCCGGCTGCAAGGCCATCGCTTCCGCTGCGGAAACCCCGTCCGATGAGACGCGACGCGGCGGAACGAGAGCACTCGGGACCAAGGGGTCGGGGGAGACGGATCGGACGTTGCCACCCCAGACGCCGATCACCGTGCCGATCAGCAGCGCGGCCCCGACGATCAGGCCCAGAATCCATCCCGCGGTTCCACCGAGCAGGGACGGCAGGATGCCGCCGATCTTGCCGCCCGTGTCGGGAAAGATCCCACCGAGGATCAGGGACACCCCGATCGCGAGGCCGATGATTCCCAGCGCGTGACGCGCCGAGGGAATCGCATCGGGGCGCAGGAAGAGTGCCAATCCAAGCCCCGCGACACCGAGCGCCAGGACGAGACCGGGTGCCGACCCGATCGCGTTGACGAGCCAGCTCACGGGCATCGTCACCGGGCTCTGGGAGACCTGCCCGCGAAGATGCAGGAAGATCGAAACAGCGGCAAAACCGAAGAGCCCAAACAGGATCAATCCGAGGATGTCCTGGCTCGGGGACTTGCGGTCGTTTTCGGAGTCAGAGGTGCGGTTACTCATGGTTGGCGCCTTCGATTGCAGCCTGATTCTCTTCCCAATCCTCCAGGCTCATCAGCACTTCACGGGCCTTGCTGCCCTTGTGTTCCCCGACGATACCTTCCGCGGTCGTGATGTCGATGAGGCGGGAAGCTCGCGTGTAGCCGATGCCCAGCGCGCGCTGCAGCAAAGAGGCCGATCCGCGGCGCGACTTGAGGATCACGCGAACCGCCTCGTCGAACAGCTCGTCCTGGTCCGCCCCCCCCTTGACTTGGCCCGCCTGGGGGGTGCCCGTGGCCGCCTGGGCCAGCTCCTGACTGAAGTTCGGAGCCGATTCCTGGGACACGAAGTCCACGATCGCCTGGATCTCGCTGTCCTCGATGAGCGCTCCCTGGACCCTGCGGATCAGCGAGGACTGCGGGGGGTTGTAGAGCATGTCGCCCTGCCCCAGCAGCTTCTCCGCGCCCATCGTGTCGAGGATCACGCGGCTGTCGACCTTGCTCGCGACCTGGAACGCGATCCGCGTCGGCAGGTTGCCCTTGAGGACGCCGGTGATCACGTCGGTGGAGGGACGTTGGGTCGCGACGATCACGTGGATGCCGACCGCGCGCGACTTCTGCGCCAGGCGCGTGATCGACTGCTCGGCCTCCTTCTTGGAGGTCATCATGAGATCTGCCATCTCGTCGATGACGATCACGATGTAGGGGACGTGGCGCGGGGTGCGCACCTCGTTGAACTCTTCCCCCATCTTCTTGCGGAGCCCTTCTTCACCGAGCTTGTTGTAGCCCGCGATGTTGCGCACGCCGGCCTTGCGGAAGAGCTCGTAGCGGCCCTCCATCTTCTCGCAGGCCCAGAGCAGAACGTTCGTCGCCTGGCGCATGTCGCTCACGACCGGCAGCATCAGGTGCGGCACGTTCGAGAACATCTGCATCTCGACCATCTTCGGGTCGACGAGGATGAGCTGGACGTCGTGGGGCGAGCGCGTCAGCAGCAGGCTCGCGAGAATCGTGTTGATGCAGACCGACTTGCCCGATCCGGTGGTTCCGGCGATCAGGAGGTGCGGCATGCGGGCGAGGTCCTCGATGATCGCGTTGCCCTCGGCGTCCATCCCGAGGAAGAGCGGGAGCGCGGCGAAGCTCTTGTCGTAGGCCCGCTGGCTGACGAGTTCTGAAATACGCACCGTGCGACGCTTCTCGTTCGGCACCTCGATCCCGATCGTCGCGCGGCCCGGGATCGGCGCGATGATGCGCACGCTCTTCGCCCGCAACGCGGCGGCAATTTCCTGGCTGAGCTGGGTGACCTTGTTCATCCGGGTCCCCTGCTCCACCTCGAGCTCGAACATCGTCACGGCCGGGCCGACCTGGGCTCCGACCACCTGGGCACTGACGTTGAATGCGCTGAGGGCGTTCTCGAGCCGAGAGGCCTGGTTCTCGATCGCGCCGACATCATCCGCGCCGGCCTGGTGCGGCGGTGAGAGGAGATCCATCGGCGGCAGCTTCCAGGGCCCCGGCGGCGGTGTCGGAGGCTCGAAGGGCATGGTCGCCTGGGCCGCGGCGCGCACGGGCTTGCGCGGCTTCTTCGCCGCGGGCTCGGGGACGACCTCTTCGTCCTCGGGCTCCTCGTCGGGCTCCTCCTCGTACTCCTCGTCGTCGTCTTCCTCGTCCTCCTCGTACTCTTCCTCTTCGTCCCAGAGCTCTTCTTCGTCTTCCTCCTCCTCGTCGTCCTCTTCCTCCTCGTCGAAGAGTTCGGGCTCGGGCTTCTTCTTCGCCGCCTTTTTCGGAGTCGACTTCGACGGAGCGGCCTTCGGCTTCTCCTCCCCGATGTCCCCTCCTCGCAGGAAGTTCCAGAGTCCCGCGACGAGCCGCCCCAGCCAGGCGAACACCGCGCCGACGGTGCTCTCGCGCTCCGCACGCTCCTCTCGCCACTCGCGGAATGCAGCGAATGCCGGGTAGAAGGCCATCTCGGTCGCCAACATGAACGAGATCAGCGCGGCGAGGGAGCACAGGATCCACAGCCCCGGACCGCCGAGCTTCTCGACCAGAAGCGGCGGCACGCGGTCGCCGTTCACGCCGGGACCGGCGAGCTCGAGAGCCAGGTAACCGCCCGGCCCGTAGTCGAGGTTCAACCCGTAACGCCCACCGAACGCGAGCTCCAGGAGGAACGAGCTCGAGAGCAGGAAGAGCGCGCCGCCGAGCAACCGAACGAGGGGCAGGTGAACGTGCTTGCGCGCCACGAGCACGACGCCCCAGGCCGTCGCGAGGAACACGAGGAAGTACCCCGCCCAGCCCATCGCCGCATAGACCCAGAACGCGAGGTAGCGCCCGGCCTCGCCTCCCCAGTTGCCGCCCGGGGCCTCGCCCCCGGATTCGGAGCGCGGCCCGAAGGATACGAGCGACAGGAACAGCCAGGCCGCAAAGCCCAAGAGCGCGAGCCCCTTGATCTCCTGGAAGTGCTCGGAGGTCTCCTCCGAACGCTCCTCTCCGTCCCCGAACACCGCGAAGAGGCCGCGCAGCCGCTCGCCGAGGCTCGGTCCCTTCTTCCGCTTGGAGCGGGATCCGCCGCGCTTCTTCCTCTTCTTCTTCGCCATGGTGCTCGAGACCCACCCGGCCGAAGCCGCGCGGCCCCTTCATTCCAGCAACATCGGCCCCCCGAAGGAACCGAAGAGGCCGACTCCCGCCGAATCCGGGACGCCGAAACGCCCAATCGAGCCGGACACGCCCCCCCATCGGCCCGGAGGCTTCCGCAGCGGGCGCACGCGAGCCCGTCCTCGACACCAAGCTCACCCGCCCGGAGACCGCCCGGCACCGGGATGCCTACGGGATCCTTCCAGACCCCCGATCGTGACCGCGAAGCGGTCCACCGAACGGGGCCGAGGCCTGCTCCAGAGCGAAGAGACCTTCGCGCCCTCCTACGCCGTCAGGACTTGACCTGGGGAAGAAGCTCGTCGGAGAGTTCGAGTGGGTCGTAACTTCCGGGGCGGTTCTTCGCGAGGTAACTCCACATGCGGAGAACCCCGACCGCCAGGAGCAGGAGGCAATCGAACAGAAGCCAACCGTTGTCCTTCACCAATCCGTAGTACGCACCGAAAAGGGCTCCCACGCCGCCGATCAAGCAGAGGACCAGGGTCAGCGTGTAGCCGAAGTGGGACATGCCCCGCGTGTAGCGCACGGAGGGGTTCGCCGCGGCGAGGGCCCGGTGGAGCTCGCGGAGGAACGGAACGTAGATCGCGCTGCGATCCTCGAAGGCTGCCAGCCCCTTGAAGTGCGTGTTCGTCAGCTTGAGCTTCTGCTTTGCCCTTCCGCGCAGCACCGTGCGGTGCAGGTTGCGCTGGTAGCGCGTCGGGACAAACTTGAGTTCGACGCGCTCGACGTCCGCGAAATCGAACCCGCCGCACTCGCCGCCGGAGTCCGTCCACTCCACGCAGCGCGGAGAGAGCGTGTACCTACGCTCCTTCTGGAACAAGTCGCGGCGCTGGCAGTACTCGGTCACGGGATAAGGAGAGGAACTCGCTCGAGCTCCGTTCCTACTGTTCTACGAAACCCTGGTTTGCGGGCAAGCGGGCAAGGGGATGGACGTGGACCGCGGGACGCAGCGCCCACGGTCACCGACGTGGAACCGGGAAACGTCCGGCATCAGGACGCGCGAGTCGGACGAGGCGCTTCGCGATCGACCGCTTCGTGCGGTCTTCGAGGCGTAGACTGGATCCGTCCCGACCCAGAATCGTGACGGTGGAACGGTCGGCGCGCAGGGCCGAGGCGTCGTTCAGGACGATGAAGTCGGCGCCCTTGGCCTCGAGCTTGCGACGAGCGCGGGCGAGGCCACGGCCCGTTTCGAGGGCGAAGGCGACGACGAGCCGTTCTCCCTTGCGACGCGCCACGGTGGCGACGAGATCGGGATTGCGCACGAGCTCGATCGTCGCTCGCTCGGCTCCACCGTCCTTGGCACGCCACTTGGACCGCAGACGCCGGGCGGGCCGCCAATCCGCGACCGCGGCAGCCATGAAGAGCGCATCGGCCTGCGCGAACTCCTCCCGCAGCGCGGCGAGCATCTCCCGCGCACTCGTCACGTCCACACGCCGAACACCGGGCGGCGTGGGGAGGTGGACCGGACCCGCGATCAAGACGACCTCGTCTCCCCGATCGGCCGCGGCGCGCGCGATCTCGAAGCCCATCTTCCCGCTCGACTCGTTGCCGAGGAAGCGTACGGGGTCGATGTGCTCGAAGGTGGGTCCGGCGGTGACGACGACGCGGCGCTGGGCGCGTGCCATGGGCTCAGCCTCCGAGCGTGTCGGAGAGGGCCTCGAGGATTGCCGCGGGCTCCATCATCCGGCCCTTGCCCTCGTCGCCACAGGCGAGGTGCCCCGCGACGGGTTCGAGGATTCGCCAGCCGTCGGCGCGCAGCGTCTCCGCATTGCGCTGGACGACCGGCGCCGCCCACATCTGCGGATTCATGGCCGGCACGAGCACGCGCGGCGCGCCGGCCGGATAGGCGAGCGCCAGCGTCGAGAGCAGGTCGCCTGCGAGCCCGAGAGCAAGTCTGGCGACGAGGTCCGCCGTCGCGGGAGCGACGAGCAGGAGTTCTCCCCATCCGGCCAGTTCGATGTGGTCCATCGCGCCGCGGCGCTCGGGGCCGAACTCGGTGCAGGCGGCGGGCTCGCCGGTCAAGGCCTCGAAGAGCTGCGGCGAAAC
>DRLC01000309.1 GCA_011053145.1 Planctomycetota bacterium
ACCGCAGCGACCTGCGGATTCGATTCGGAGAGCGTGAGGTCAACGGCAAGAGCATCCTGGAGTTGATGACCCTGGGAGCGAGTCACGGGGCACGGCTCGAGCTGACGGCCCGCGGGGACGATGCGGAGTCTCTGCTGGACGAGGTCGCGCGACTCTTCGAGCGCGGCTTCGGAGAAGAGACCGCCTGAGCCCGACGGTCTCGGGAACGGGCACAGCCGGGTCGCACCCCAGGCCCCCTGGGGCCGTTGAGGAGGGGCGTTCTGGAACCTGATCCGGCTGACGGGGGCCGACCCTCGCCCCGCCGAGTCCGCCTCGTCGGCCGGATCCTGGAAAAAACTTCCCGGCCGATGGAGAGGTCGATCGGAAGCGGCGGTCGGGTGCCCCCGCAAGAAACTCGCGTGGACCCTCCAGGCAACCCGGGATTCGGGTCGAAAGGCAACCGCGGAGAAGAACCCGCGGAGTCCCCGCTCCGCATTTCCTAATCGTCCCACGGGAGCCCCAGGTGTTCCAAAGAAACAAGAGCGTGGTCGGCCTCGACCTAGGCCGACAAGTGATCAAGGCCGTCGAGATCTCGCTGGATGGGTCGGAGCCGGTCATCACCGGCTTCGCCAGTTCCGAGATCGAGGACGGTGAGGGTCAGGGAGATGCGATCCGGCGCGTGATCGAGGCGGGCAAGTTCCGCACGAAGAGCGTCGTGACCTCCGTTTCCGGCCAGTCGGTCGTCGTCCGCTACATCACGATGCCGAAGATGAGCGACGCGGAGCTGTCCCAGGCGATCCGCTTCGAGTCCGACAAGTACCTCCCGTTCGACGTGGAAGAGGTCCAGCTCGATTGCCAGCGCCTGCAGCGCAGTCCCCATGGGGGTGGAGAGGGGGACGGCGGCGCCGACGAGCAGGTGGGGGTCGTTCTCGCGGCCTGCCGAACCGACGTGATCGAGGAGCAGGTGGAGGAGATCCGCTCGAACGGCCTCACCCCGCTGGCGGTCGACGTGGACGTGTTCGCGCTGGCGAACGCGTGGGAACTCGCCGGGCTGGCGGAGGCGGACATGCCCGAGGACGGAGCGGGTGGAGACCGCGCGATCGCCCTGGTCGACGTCGGGGCCACCTGCACTCAGATCAACGTCCTCTGCAACGGCGAGACCTGCTTCAGCCGCGAGATCGGCATGGGCGGCAGGGACATGACCCAGGCGGCCGCCCGCCGCCTCGGACTCGATCCCGTCGAGGCGGAGGAAGTCAAGTGCAACCCCGACGGCCGGGATGCCGAGATCAGCCGTGCGATCGCCCCGGTCCTCGAGGACCTGGTCAGTGAGGTGAACCTTTCGCTGGACTACGTCGAGAACCGAGAGGGGCTGCGCGTCGAGGAGGTCCTGCTTTCGGGCGGCGGAGTCCTGGCGCCCGGAGTCGTCTCCTTCATCGGCCAGGCCGTCGGTCGTTCGACGCGAACCTGGAATCCCCTGGACGGCCTCCGCATCGCGGAGAACGGCGTCCAGATCGAGGAGTTGGAATCATTCGGCCCGGCGCTCGCCGTGGCCATCGGCCTTGCATCGAGGGTGTGCGCAGCATGATTGTCATCAACCTGTTGCCGGAGGAGTACCGGCAGAAGAAGCGCGCTCCGCTGAAGTTCCTGTTGGCCACGGCGGCCGTCGTCGCCGTCAACGCGTCCCTCCTGGCGGTGTGGGCCTGGACTTCCTACGGAGTCGCAACCGAAGTCGAATCCGAACTCGCCCTCCTCAAGGACACGGAAGCGGGTCTCCAGCCCCAGGTCGCCTACCACGACGCACTGGAAGCGGAGTCGAAGCTCTTCGAGTCGCGCGAGGGGACGCTGAAGAAGATCACGGAAGCGCGTGTGTCCTGGACCGAGCAGATCGACGACCTCGTCGATCTGATCAACCGTGGCGGAGACGGGGACAAGTACCTGATCTGGCTGGATGGTCTAACGGTCGACACCCGCGAGAACTCGCGCGCCGGGACCTATGGCGATCTCAAGGCTACCGCTCATTCCGGAACGGCGAGCATCACACATGTCGCGAACTTCCTGGAGGACGTCGAGCACTCGCCCCTGAGTCGCAACTTCCTTCCGCCCGTTCCCCCGAAGGGGACGGCGGTCACGAAGGATGAGGGCTTGATGCCCGCGGAGATCTGGAACTTCCCGCTCGAAATGAGCCTCAAGGCACCGAAGGACAGGGAGCGCGACTGATGGATCCCAACAAGAAACGATGGATCCTCGTGCTCGGGGGCGGCGGGCTCGTCGCGTGCGCCCTCGGAACGCTGATCTACTTCCAGAAGGAGAGGGTCGCGAAGCTCCGCGAGGAAGCCGAGGTGACGCGCCAGGCCATCGAGAAGGACCGGGAGATCATCGCCACCAACTCCGAACTCGTGAAGACGGTCATCGTCCAGCGGGAGATGGATGACGTGATCAAGGAGATCCTCTCGAACGAGAAGGACGTCCTCGACTTCACCAGGACGTTGCACTCCTTCGCGGAGGACGCGGACGTGACGATCACCTCCCTCAAGGACACCCGCGCCAGCCAGGCGGTCCGGGGTCGCAAGGAGGACTTCGAGAAGGTCGCTTACACGATCAGTTTCGAAGGCGATGCGTTCCACCTCCTCGCGTTCTTGAACAAGGTCGAAACCCATCGCCGCTTCATGAGCGTGACCGCGTTCAAGTTGCAGGCAGCTCCCCGCAACGACTACGGGGAGGACGAGAGTCCTCGCCACAAGATCACGATGGACCTGGAGACCTACGTCTACAAGCCCACCGGACACGCGGAAGAGGTCAAGATCGACAACTACGATCGCAAACGGGATCTCCTCGTCAGCGAGATCTCGAAGCGGGCCGCAGAGCTACGGTTCACGCCGTACGAGTACCGGGGGCCGCGCGGCCGGCGCGATCCGTGGATCGACCCGCGCGTCGAAGTGCGTGAAGACGTGCCCCAGATGTCGATCGAGGAGCAGCTGGAGCTGGTCGCCTCGCTCGTCGACCGCGCGCATGCCGCGGAACTGCTCTTCAACGAGATGAAGAGCGCCGACACCATCATCGAGGAGATGAAGGCTCGCGGTGCTCTCGAGGAGGAACTCGCCTCTCTGCAGACCGACATCGACCGCATCCAAGACGAAAGCGTGCTCTCGTATGTGCTCGCCGCGAAGCGGTTCCAGAACCAGGTCGTCAGCGTCGTGGAACGGATCACCCAGGACGCGGCTAACGCGGACACGGGTACGGGGCCGAGCCTCGCATTCCTGCGCGAGACCCTCAACGTCATGGAAGAGCACGTCCGCAACAACGACTACGAGCGTGCGATCGAGGTCTACCAGAACGTAGAACCGCGCCTGACCGGTGCAGATGGAGCCGAGCGTCTGCAGATCGTCCGCGGGCTTCAGGAACTCGACCGCCTTTCGAAAACCGTCATCGAGTTCGAGTCCATCCATCTCGATATCGCCGGCATTGCTCTCTCCGAGGGCATGCGTCCGGTCGCTCTGATCAACGGAACCCCCGTGAGCGAAGGAGATGCGGTCAACGATGAGCTCGTCGTCCGCAACATCACCCCCGAACAGATCGAATTCGCATTTCGAGGCATCGTCCTCGCACGCCTCGTGAACCAGGAGGCGGGCTCCTAGCCCGGATTCTTCATGAGCCTGCACCCCAGACTTCGCAATCGACCGCCTTCGGCGGTCTCTCGTCCCCTGACGGCACTTTGCGATTCCTGCCGTCCTCGTCGACCCGTCAGGGGGATCCCCTTTCCAGGGATCCACTGGATCCCTGGAATCCGCTTCGCGGACCGGGGCTTACCCTGCGGGGTCCGGAATCGCAAAGCACCATCAGGAAACGAGTTGCTGTGCCTGGTGCACAGGCTCACGAATAACCCGGGCTAGCCCGGGCTAGGAATCGCGCCGGTCTCTTCCCAGGCCGACCGCTCCCCACCCTAGGAACCGGATCCACCAGTCCCCGCAATCAACATGAAGACAGTCATTCGCATTTTCTGCGCCCTGCTCACCCTTGCCTTCGGCCTCCAGGCTTCCGCCCTGGCCCAGGTCTCGGATGCGCACGTTTCCCTTCGCGTCGAGGGACGGCAGCTCGAGGAGGTCGTCAACTATCTCAGGGACCAGTCGGGCCACAACATCGTGGTCGTGGAGGGGGGCGACACGAAGATCTCCCTCGAACTGACCGACGTGCCGTGGCGGGACGCGCTGGATCTCGCAGCCGAACAGGCTGGGTGCGTCGTCGAGGAGAGGACCGCGGGCGTGCTCGCGGTGATTCTTCCTCCGCGCGTGACCTTCGAGTTCGACGACGCCGAGCTGCGCCAGGTCATCAGCACGATCGGAAAGCTGTCGGGCGCGAACATCGTCGTCGCCCCTGAGGTGGCCGGAACCCTGAGCCTGCGGCTCACGGACGTTCCGTGGCGTGACGCACTGGACGTTGCGGTCAAGACCCTCGGCTACACGATCGTCGAGGAGAATCGAGGCATCCTGCGCGTCGTCGACCCGCTCAGCCTCCAGGCTCAGATGATCACCAAGAGTTACCAGCTCCGCTACATCCGCCCCGCATCCAAGTACATACCGAACATCACGTCGGAGTTCGTCGGCGTGACCGAGAAGATCCAGGCCCAGTCCGCGAACTCCGAAGCCGGTCTCGAGAAGATCTTCCCGGTGTTGAAGGCCCTCAAGAAGGCCCTCACCCAGGGAGGGCAGATGGACTACATCCGCTCCTCGAACGTGTTGATCGTGCGGGACACTTCGCAGGCCCATGCCGAGATCGCGGAGATCCTGTCGAAACTCGACATCGAACCCGCTCAGGTCTTCGTGGATGTCAAGTTCGTCAGCACCCAGAACGACGATCTCTTCAACCTGGGCGTGGACTACGGTGAGTTCGGCCCTCAGGTCACCGCCTCCGGGGGGCAGATTCCGATCACCTTCCCGTTCAATCTCGGCAGTGGCGGATTCGAGGATTCGATCATCGCCAACTCGGGCGGGGTCGGGCCGTTCGCGGACGGGACCCTGAACCAGGGCACGACCACGATCCCGAACACGATCTTCGGCGCGCTCTCCTTCACAGGGATCTCTGCCACCCTGCGCCTGCTCCAGACGGACACCAGCACGGAGGTCGTCCAGGCCCCGAAGCTCGTGCTCCTCGACGGCCGCGAGGGGACGATCTTCGTCGGTGAGACGATCCGCTACGCCCAGGCGAAGTCCGAGCAGGGGCAGGCTGGCGGCCTGCAGCTCTCCGTCGAGGAGGCTTCCGGTTCGCCGGTCGAGACAGGGTTCCAGTTGCTCGTGACGCCGCACGTCATCCCGGGCTCGAGCAAGGTTCAGATGGACATCATTCCCAAGGAGACGTCCCTCACCGGCACAGGCGACGGCTCGATCGCACCCCCGGGCTTCGATGTGTTCACGGTCGGCGCCTCGGGCCTCGAGGGTTCCATCGCGCTGCCGCGCGAGCGTTCCTCGACGATCGTCACCAGCATGTTGCTCGACAGCGGGCAGACCGCGGTCATCGGCGGCCTGACCACCGAGTCCGAGCAGGAGAGCGTCTCGCGGGTCCCCGGGCTGCACCGGATCCCGCTGATCGGCTGGCTGTTCCAGTACAAGTCAAAGACCCACCAGAAGTCGAGCCTGATGGTTTTCGTGACCCCCAGCGTCGTGCGCTCCGCGGAGGAGAACCGGCGCGTGCTCGAGCGTGAGCTCCAGCGCCGCCAGGGAGCCTACGGTGAGCGTCTGCGGGGCCTCCTCTTCGGTGAGGGCCAGGACCACGCCCAGGTCCAGGCCGAGAGTTCGATCCGCCTGGCTTCCGCCCAGGCGGGGGAATAGGGCTCAGCCCGGCCCCTCGCCCTCGGGGGCGGGGGGTGGGCTGGGGGGATCTTCGGGATCGCCCCCGATCTGAGCTCGGAGGGCGAGATTTCCGCCTCCGGGTTCGACACGGCCCGGGCGATCCTGGACCATGGGCACGCCGCGCGGGTCGCTGAGCGGGCCGATTCGGCCGCACTGCCCTGGGAGGCCGGTCGCCCCTCGGGGCCCGATCGGCCGCCGGCTCGCCGCGCCCCCGGGCGATTCCGCCGCGGGGGAGGAGAGAACGCGGCGCCCGCCCGTCCCGCATCCGCGGGGCGAAACTGACAAGTCGATCAACCGAGAGGGCCCGGCGCGCGCCGATCGCTCTCCCCGGTTCCGCGCGCGGGTGCACCCGATCCGCTCCGACTCGTTTCGGAGGCGACTCGGGAGCCTGGCTCGGCTGGGGGGAGCGCTGAAGTGCTCCGCGACGGCTCTCCACCGGGCGTGCCCGCCCGCGGTGCCGCCCCCTCCGGGGGATCGGCAACCGCCGACGCCGTCCGGGTTCCATTCAAAAATCAACTCGAAAGAGCGATGACTGACCATCCGCTCTCGGGGATCTCCGGATCCCCGAGCCCGTTCTCCCAGGCTCCCCTCGGCGGATCCTGCGGAGACTCCCCGAGGACCTGCCGTCGGACGGCCCACCTGCGGCGCTTCGATGCGGACCCCGGATCCCCTGCGGGGGGCGCCGCCGAGGCGACCTCCACGACCTCCTCCGGAGAGGATGGGGCACGCAAGCGAGGTCGACGGCGCGGAAAGCGCGGTGGCCGCCGAACCCGGGGCGCCTCCTCCTCCACGGAGGCTGGCGAGAAGCCGAGCGCCGACACGCCCGCATTCGGCGAGGGAACCGGAGCCACCCCGGAGGAGGGCGGGCGCACGACCAAGCGTCCGCGCCGCCGCGGGGGTCGCCGCAAGTCCAAGGCGGGGGATGCGCCCACCGAGGAGGGCAAGGCCCCGAAGGAGGCCTCCGAAGAATCGAAGTCTTCCACCGGAGGGAAGGAAGAGGACGCACGGGGGCAGACCCCGCGCAAGAAGCGTTCGCGTCGACTCCGCACACGGCGATCAGGGGCTGCGACGAAGACCTCCGAGGGGGAACCGGCATCGGAAGACTCTCCGGACACCTCCGGGAGTGCCAAGAAGACCGTGACCCGCCGGCGCGGTTCCCGTGGCGGGCGCGGGCGCCGCAAGAAGGCAGCTGCGGTGAGCATCGATGCG
>DRLC01000310.1 GCA_011053145.1 Planctomycetota bacterium
CGTCGAACGCCAGCGCATCTTGATGGAGCTGTTCCTGCGGTGAGCCGGTCCCTCGTAAGCGCTGCCCTCGGCGTCTTCGTGCTCGCGGGCCTCCTGCCCCTCGCGGTCATGGCGTCGCGGGTCGGTTCCGACGACCTGGCGGCGGTCTTCACCGCGCGCACCGCATCGCTCCTCGGTCGCACGCTCGCACTCGGGGGCGGCACCGCCCTCGGCGCCCTGCTCCTCGGGCTTCCGTTCGGCTTCCTGGTCGCCCGCACCGACCTTCCGGGCGCGTCGCTCTGGCGAACGCTCGGCGTCGTCCCTCTGCTCCTGCCCCCCCTCTTGATCGCGATGACCTGGGCCGTGCTCTGGCCCGGCCTGCGGGGGGCAGCGGGAACCGTCTTCCTCCTGAGCCTCTCCACCTATCCCCTGGTCGCGATCTTCACCGCACGCGCGTTCGAACGGATCGACGCGGCGAGCGAGGAGGCAGCGCTGCTCGCCGGAGGGCTCGGCGCCGTCGTGCGCATGGAACTTCCGCTCGTCCTCCCGGCGGCGCTGACCGGGGCGACCTTCGCGTTCGCGTTCGCGATCAACGACTTCGGGGTTCCCGACTACGTCTCCTCGGTGGGTCCGAAGTTCAACGTGTACGCGGACGAGATCAAGCTGCAATGGGACCAGGTCGGGAGGACGGGGGCCGCGGTCGCCTCTTCGATCCCGCTCGTGCTGGTGACCTTCGCGGCCCTGCTCCTCGCGCTCCGGCTGCGGCGGCGCGGCGCGATGGGGTCGATGGGCACCGGGTTCCGGACCCCGGCACCGCTCGCCCTCGGCCGTTGGCGCTGGCCCGCGCTCGCGTTCGTCCTCGCGGTCCTCGGCGCGGCACTCGTCGTCCCGATCGCGCGGCTCGTCTGGGAAGCCGGAGCCATGGACCGCCAACTCGGCGAGCGCGACGGATTGGCTGCGCTCGGCGCCGGTTTCTCGACCCTGCGGCACGAGTTCGGCGTCGCTCTCGAGCTCGCGCGCGCCGACCTGGCGCGCTCGATCCTGTACTCGGCCGGTGCCGCACTCGTCTGCGTTCCGGTCGGCCTGGTTCTCGGGCACGCGCTGGAACGCACCCGCGCGCGCGCATCGCGCCTCCTGGAAGCCTGCGTGATCCTGCCCATCGCGGTCCCGGCGCTGTTGTTCGGGATCGGAGAGATCGCCACCTGGAACCACGCGGCGACCGCCCGTTTCTATGACGGCGGCGCGATGGCGACGTGGCTGTTCATCGGACGCTTCTCTCCCTTCGCGATCCTGGTCCTATCCGGAGCCGTCGCGGCGCTTCCCGCCGCGGGCGAAGAAGCCGCCGCCCTTGCCGGCGCGGGCCCGATCCGCCGTCTCCTCTTCGTCGTCGCGCCGAGCCTCGGAGGGAGCCTCGCGGCCTCGTTCGTGCTGGTCTTCGTCTTCGCGATGCGCGACCTCGACTCGGCGATCCTCGTCCCGGCAGCGAACAAGACCGCGATCTTTCGCGTCTTCAACGGCGTACATTTCGGCCGCGACTCCTATGTGGCAGCGCTCTCGCTCCTGCTCGTGATCGCGATCCTCCTGCCCGGAACCCTGTGGGCTCTGTTCGCGCGCAAGCGCCTCGAGGTGCTGCCGTGAGCGCCCCTGCGATTCAGCTCTCCTCGCTCGAGGTGCGTGCTCGCGACGCTGCCGCGCCACGCATCCTCGGCCCGATCGACCTCACGATCGAGCCCGGTGAGTACGTGCTCGTCGTCGGTCCCTCGGGAGGCGGCAAGACCACGCTCCTGCGGGCGATCAGCGGGCTCGAGCCTCCGAGTGCGGGGACGATCGATCTCTTCGGCGCTCGGGCCAGCGAGGCCGGACGCATCGTGATCCCCGCGCGCGAGCGTGCGGTCGGCATGTTGTTCCAGGGCGGAGCGATGTGGCCCCACATGTCCGCGGCCAAGTGCCTGCGGTTCGCGATGCGCTCCGCCGGACGGAAGCCGACCTCCACTCGCATCGAGGAGCTGCTCTCCCTGGTCGGGCTCGAAGGGAAAGCGAAGCGCATGCCGGCGGGGCTTTCGGGCGGGGAGCGCCAGCGCCTCGCCCTCGCGCGCGCCATCGCCGCCGAACCGCGCGTCCTGCTCCTCGACGAGCCGCTCGGCCCACTCGATGCCGACCTGCGCGCCAGTCTTGCCCAGACCCTCGGCGCGCTGCATCGCGACCTCGGCTGGACCACCCTGCACGTCACCCACGATCCCGGCGAAGCGAGCGGCATCGCCGGGCGTACCCTTAGGATCGAAGGGGGTCGCCTCGCGCCCCCTTCTTCGGAGTCGTCCACCACGCCATGAGCAAGGCACGCACCCTCCTCGGCCTCGTCTTCCTCGCCCTCGGGCTCTGGTTCCTCCTCGCGGTCTTCTCCTCGGACGAGGAGCCGCCGGCGGCCCTGCAGACGTTCACGAGCTCGGCCCAATGCGCCGAGTGCCACGCCGAGGTCTACGACGAGTGGAAGGCGTCGCAGCACTCGATCTCCTGGACGAACCCACGGGTCCAAGCGCTCTCGAACGAGTTCGCGAACCAGGACTGCATCGACTGCCACGCTCCGCGTCCGGTCTTCGTCACCGGGATCGGCGAACGCGTCCTCCCCCGCACCGCGCGCCGACCCGAGGGCGTCGACTGCATCTCCTGCCACCTCCTCGGCGACGGCCACGTGGCGGGGACCAAGACGATCCCGAGCGCTGCGTGCAGCCCGGTCGCGACCCTCGATCTCGGACGGCCGGACTTCTGCGCCGGCTGCCACAACCAGCACAAGACGGTGGACCAGTGGCGCGAATCCGACTGGCCCGACAGGGACCAGGACTGCTTCACGTGCCACATGGCCTTCCGGGATGGGGATCCGAATCGTGGTCGCAGCCACGTCTTCCCCGGCGGCAACGACCTCGCGATGCTCCAGCGCGCGGTGGATCTTCGAGCGCGGCGCGATGGCGACGGGGTCGCGGTGGAACTCGAGAACGTCGGGGCCGGCCACGCGTTTCCGACCGATGAGCGCTCGCGCCGAGCGGACATCTTCTGGCGACCCGCTTCCGCCCCCGACCGCACGCCGGACGGCAAGACCACCTGGCGCCACCTCTACCGGATTCGCGATCCGTACCGGACGGAGACCGACATGCCGTCCACCCTCGTCCATGCGGGGGAGACCCTGCGGGTCGAGATCCCCGAGGTTCCGGACGAGGAACTCGTCGTCGCGCTGTTCTACATGCGCGAACCCTACTTCGACGATCCCGCACTGCCCGATCCCGAGGCCAAGGGGGCGGTCCTCGTCCACACCGTCCGGGTGGCGCCCCGTTGAAGGTCCGAACCCGACTCGTCGGGGCCGCGTCCTTCGCCCTGCTCTTGTTCGGGAGCTGCGGAGGGGACGCCCCCCACCCCGCGCCACCTGCCCCACCGCCGCCAACGCGCGATGTCGTCGCCGCGAGGATCGCGGAGCTCGACGCGGACCTCGCCGAGGATTCCCCGGTGGAGGCGATCGACCCCGAGCGCATTCGCGGGCTGATCTCCATCGCCCTCTCCTCGGATCGCGGGATGCGTCTCGCGGGACGCGAGGAGGCCGCCGGGCTCGGTGACGGCGCGATCGATGAACTCGAAGCGATCCTCGCCGACTCCACGGTCGCCGCGGCCGAGCGCGAAGTCGCGATCGAATTCCTCGGGTTGCTCGCGAGTCCGCGTTCGGCCGAATCCCTCCTCACCCTGCTGGAGAGCTCCGACGAACCCTGGCAGCGGGCACACGCCGCCTGGCGCCTCGCGTCCAGCGATCAGGATTGGGTCGTGCCGCGCATGTTGCTGCGATTGAAGTACGAGACCGACTTCGACACCGTGATCTGGCTCGCGAAGACCCTCGCTCACTACGGCAACGATGCGGGCCTTGGTGCGCTTTCGGTCATCGCCGCCGAGGCACCGAACGACACGCTGCGCGCCTCCGCGCTCGCGCGGCGCGAGGAGATCGCACGCGCGGCTGGCGCGTCCTCCGCCGACGAGTTGCAGCGGGCGTGGAATGCGGCCGAGCCTCCGGCGTTTCCCCAACCCGATCGCAGCGCCCGCTTCGATCGCGAGGTTCTGCGCTGGATCGACCGCTTCCGCGAGTTCCAACTGCGCGGGGTCGACGATGCTCGTTTCCTCCTGGAGCGCATGGGGACGCGGGCCGCCGAACTCCTCGGCCTCGCTCTCTCCGATTCGAACCTCTACATCCGACTGCACGCGGCCCAGAGTCTGAAGCGCATGGGTCGCCGCGGTGAGGCCGCCGGCCCCGCGCTGCTCGAGCGCCTCGACGATCCAGAGATCGCCCCGATGGCAGCCGAAGCCCTCGGGGCCGTCGGCTACGCGCCGGCCCAGCCGCGCCTCGCCCAGCTCGCCGGCGGCCCCCCGGGGGTGGCCCTGGATCTCCGCCTCGCCGCGCTGCGCGGCCTCGGGGGCTTTGCGGACCGCGAGGCGACAGCGGGCGACGCTTCCGCTCTCACCGCCCTGCGCGCCGCCCTCGATCCGTCCGGCCCCCTCGAGATCCAGCAGGCCGCCGCCGAGAGTCTCGCGCGCCGCGGCCACGCCGAGGAAGTCCTGCGCCGCCTTGCCGACTTCCTCGTCGAGCCCGGGCTGGATCCCGGAACGACCGAGCGGGTGCTGCGCACCTGGATCGTCGAGAGCGGGGAGACGGAACTCCTCACCCGCTGGGACGAAGCCGGAATCGAACCGGGAACGATCGTCAGCGAGGAAGAGCGCATGGCCTCGCGGCGGGCGCGAAAGGCGCTGATCGACTCGCTGTGAAGCGGCGGATGTGTCCCGGGTTTCCGTGCCCGGTCTCGGGGCGAATCCGCCTCAGTGCAGGAACACCGCGTACCCCACCGCGGCGACCCAGCCGATCGTGTTCATCAGGAACCAACCGTCTCCGCCGAGGAGAACCCGGGTCGGGCTGTCGCCGCCCTTGCCGCTCTGCACGAGCACCATGTAGCGGCCGATGCCGAAGACGACGAAGGGCACGGTGACGACGAGGCGACTGTCCTCGCCGAACTTCGCGAGGGTCTCCTCGTCCACCGTGTACATCGTGTAGCAGAGGATCGTGCACGCGGCCAGGACACCGACCATCTGGTCGAGGAATCCGACCGAGTACTCCCGCAGGCTCTGGCGTGTCGTGCCGACGCCCTCGCCCACCTGCATCACCTCCGCGCGCCGCTTGTTCAGCGCGAGGAACAGCGCGAGGAACAGCATGCAGAGGTACGCCCAGTGCGAGATCCTGACGTCCGCCGCCCGACCGCCCGCCTCGACCCGCAGCAGAAACCCCATCGCGATGCAGAACGCGTCCACGAGGACGACGTGCTTGAGGTGGAAGCTGTAGGCGAGGTTGATCACCGCGTAGAGGATGAGCACGGCATCGACCCGTCCTCCCGGTGCCGCGAGCCAGCCGAGGCCGAGGCCGAGGAGCGCCATCACGAGCGCGCCGATCTTCGCCGTTCCGAGGGAGACCTC
>DRLC01000311.1 GCA_011053145.1 Planctomycetota bacterium
GAAGGTCGCGGCGCGCAAGCTCGTGACGAGCCACGCGTTCCACACCTCGATGATGGATCCGATTCTGGATGCGTTCGAAGCGGACGTGCGCGCGGCCAAACCGAAAGCGCCGCGACACAGGATCGTGTCCTGCACGACCGGGGAATGGCTGAGCGAAGCGGAGGCGAGCGATCCGATGTACTGGGTGCGCCACCTGCGCTCGGCCGTGCGATTCGCACAGGGCGTGAAGACGCTCAGCGAGGGGACGGACGCGCTCCTCATCGAGGTGGGACCGGGCGACACCCTGGTTTCCCTCTCCAAGCTCTGCGTCCCGGGTGCCGAGGCGATCGCGAGCACCCGTCACCCACGGCGAGCTGGGGACGACGTCGTGTGCTTTCTGGAGGCGATCGCCCGGGCGTTTTGCGCGGGCGTTCGGATCGATTTCGAGGCCTGTCACCGGGGGGAGAGCCCCCGGCGCGTCGAGCTCCCCTGCACCCCGTTCGAGCGCGAGAGGTACTGGGTCGATCCGGCCGAGGAACGGGAGGGGGAGCTCGTGGAGGCACGCCTCGCCGATCCCGCCGATTGGACCTTCGGCGTGACCTGGCATCGGACCGCGGCTCCCCTCGGCGGAGCCCTGCCGGGGCGCGTGCTGGTCGTCGGCGGAGAGCCGGAGGTCGTGGACGCCGTGCGCCGGACCCTCGCGGAAGCCGGCGTCGAGGTCGAGTGCACCGCGGACTGGCGCGGGGAGGAGAAAGCGGAGGCCGTGGTGGACCTGCGCCTTTTCGCGTCGCTCGATGGGTTGGACGGGGTTGCCGCCGAGGAGCGCTGTTTCCTCGCGCCGCTTTCCGCGATGCGCGAGGTGGCGGCCGGCGTGGAGCGCGGCGGCGAGGCCCCGGCAGCGCTTTTCGTGTCGACGGGACTGCAACAGGTCTTCGAGGAGCCCGTGGAACCGGAGAAGGCGCTCGTGCTCGGCGTCGTGAAGGCCGCGCGAGCGGAGATCGCGGGAGCGCGGGCGCGGAGTGTGGATGTGGGGGAAGGCGTCGATGTGTCGGCGGTCGGAGGGATCGTGGCGGCAGAGCTGGCGGAGCTCTGCGGGGACGAGGGGGCGGAAGCGGCGAGCGCTTGGCGTGCGGTGGGGGGAGAAGCGGCGACGCGGTGGTTGGCGGGTGTGGAGCGGCTCGGGCTCGGGGCGCAGGGGGACGCAGGGGAGAGCGGGGTCGGCCCCCGGATCGCGCCGGCCCCGCCTACCATCCCCAGCCCCCACCCACCCAGGGGAGACCGTCCCAAGCCCCGACGGTTGCGCACGGGGGCGACGGTTTTGATCACCGGTGGCCTCGGAGGCATCGGCCTGGCCCTCGCCGAGGGGCTCGCGGAAGACCACGGGGCACGCCTCGCGCTGCTCTCGCGCCGAGGGCTTCCGGACGAGAATTCCGGGGAGGAGCGCGACCGCGCCGTACTCGCCGCGGTCGAGCGGATGCGTTCCGCCGGAGCGACGGTCCTCGCCCTCGCCGCGGATGTCACCGATGCCGATTCCCTTGGCGCCGCGATCGAACGCGCCGAAGCCGAACTCGGGCCGATCGAAGCCGTGATCCACGCAGCCGGAGTCGCGGGTGGGGGGCTCATGGCGCTGCGACGGGACGAGGATGCGATGGCCGTGCTCGCGCCGAAGGTGCGCGGGACTCGGCTTCTCGAACGCGCCCTCGCCCACCGATCCCTCGACTTCTTCGCGCTCTGCTCCTCGCTCGCGACGGCGGTCGAAGGGGTCGGCCAGGCGGACTACTTCGCCGCGAACGCATTCCTCGACAGCTACGCCCGGTCCCGTGCGGCCCGGGGGGATGGAGGTGTCGTCGCGATCGGCTGGGAGGCCTGGCGCGATGTGGGGATGGCGCGCGAGACCCGGATCCCCGGGGCCGGTGGCGCGCTCGCCGAAGGGCGCGAAGAGAGCCTGGCGTTCGGATTGTCCTCGGAGGAGGGGCGGGACGTGTTCGAGCGCGTCGTCGCATCGACCCTTCCTCATGTTCTGATCTCGACGCGGGACCTCGAGCTCCGCATCCGCGAGGCGGCGCGTGAAGCACGCCGCGTGATCGAGGCCGGAAACGACGGAACCGACATGCCGGCCGAGGCGTCGAAAGCCGCCAAGGCCAAGGGACACGCGCGGCCGAAGCTCGATACCGCGTATGCGGCTCCGGAGGGCGAGACCCAGACGGCCCTCGTGCAACTCTGGGAGGATCTCCTCGGGATCGACGGCCTCGGCGCCGATGACGATTTCTTCGAGCTGGGCGGCAACTCCCTGCTCCTCATGCAGTTGAGCGCCCACCTGAAGGAACGGTTCGAAGTGACGCTGACGATGCGCGAACTGTTCGACACCCCGACCGTGGCGCGCCTCGCGGAACGGATCGACAGCCTGGCCCTCCTCGCCGATGTCGGGGGTGCGGAAGGTGGCGATGACGAGGAGACGGAGGAGTTTCGCCTGTGAAGACCTCGCAACTGCTCGCGCGCCTGCGCAGTCTCGGCGTGAAGCTCTGGGTCGATGGCTGCGAACTCGGGATCAGCGCGCCGAAGGGCGTCCTCGACGCGGAACTCGTCGCGGAACTGCGCGCGAAGAAATCCGAGATCCTCGCGCTCCTCGCGAACTCCGCGCCACGCGCGGCCGCTGCGTCGGAAGGTGCGGACGAGATTCCGGCGATCGAGCCCGCGGAAGACCGCCGCGACGCGCTGCCGCTCTCGTTCAGTCAGAAGCGCCTGTGGTTCCTCGACCAGCTCGAGCCCAAGAGTTGCGTGTACAACATGCCCCTCGCATGGACCCTGCGCGGAACACTCGATGTCGAGTGCCTCGAGCGTGCGGTCGCGCGGGTCGTCGAACGCCATGCGGTCCTGCGCACGAGCTTCCCCGACGATGCGGGCACGCCGCGCGAGGAGGTGGGACCCGTCCCTCCGTTCGACCTCCGCCCCACCATTCCCCCCGGAGCCAACGCTGCCGAGCGTCGCGAGGCACTTCGCGTGCAACTCTCCGAGCGCGCCGAGGAACCCTTCGAACTCGCACGCGGGCCGTTGCTGCGCCCGGCGCTCTTTCGGATCGAGGAGGACGAGCACGTCCTCTTCCTGCTCGTCCACCACATCGTCTTCGACGGCTGGTCTGCGGACGTGTTCCTGCGCGAGGTGGGTGAGGTGTATCGCGCGCTCGTCTCTGGCACCGAGCCCGAACTCGATCCACTCCCGATCCAGTACGCGGACTTCGCGTGTTGGCAGGAGAGCTTCTTCGCCTCCGCGCCCCTCCAGGAGCAGCTCCGCTACCACGCCGAGCAGCTCGCGGGCGACCTCCCGATCCTCGACCTCCCATCGGACAGGCCGCGCCCGCCGGTGCAGAGCTATCGCGGCGCAAACCTCCGGCGCGCCCTCACCCCGGAACTCCTCGCCGAGGTCAAGGCCGTCGCGCGCCGCGAGGGGGCGACCCTCTACATGGTGCTGCTCGCGGCCTACGACCTGCTCCTCGCCCGCTGGTCGCGCCGGGAGGAGGCGATCGTCGGGACGATCGTCGCAGGGCGCAATCGTCCCGAGACGCGCGACCTCATCGGCTTTTTCGCGAACACGCTCGTGCTGCGGACCGATCTGTCGGGGAATCCGAGCTTCACCGAACTCGTGGCGCGCGTGAAGGAGACCGCCCTCGGCGCCTTCGAACATCAGGACCTGCCCTTCGAGAAGCTCGTCGAGGAGCTCGCGCCCGAACGCAACCTCAGCCACACCCCGATCTTCCAGACGATCTTCATGCTCGAGGACCGCACCGGAAAAGAGGGGCGTTTCGGGGATCTCGAGCTGGAGCTCTTCGAGCTCGAGGCGCACGTCGCTCGCACCGACCTGATGTGGACCGCCCACGAGACCGAGGCCGGGGGGCTCGAGATGTGGGCCGAATACAGCACCGATCTCTTCGACCCCGAGACGATCGAGCGCCTCTTCGACAGCTACATCGCGATTCTCGAGGGCGCCGTGGCGAACCCCGATGCCCCGGCGATGTCCCTGCCGCTTCTGTCCCCCGCGGAGCGAAGGCGTCTCCTCGAGGACTGGCGCGGCCCCATGGAGTCGTATCCGGAGGACCCGATCCACGCCCAGTTCGAAGCGCGTGTCGATGCCGCCCCCGACGCGCTTGCACTCGTCTTTCCGACGACCGTCGCGGACGGCGCCGGCGACGAGGAACTGACCTTCTCGGAACTCGACGAGCGCGCGAACCGCATCGCGAATCTCCTCGTCGAACGCGGGGTGCGTCCAGGCGACCTCGTCGGCCTCTGCCTCGAGCGTTCGGTCGACATGGTGGCCGCGGTACTCGCGATCCAAAAGGCGGGTGGTGCCTATGTGCCCCTCGATCCCGCCTACCCGACCGATCGGCTCGCGCACATGGTCGCCGATTCCGGGCTCGCCCTGTGCGTCACGCATTCCGAACTCACGGATCTCCTGCCCGACGGCATCGACCACCTCGCGCTCGATCGCGAGGCAGGGGCGCTCGCCGCCGCATCGCCTGGGCGGCCCGCGATAGCCGTGGCCTCGTCGGAGCGCTGCTACGTGATCTACACCTCCGGGTCGACCGGACGGCCGAAGGGCGTCGAACTCGAGCACCGCTCGGTTTCGAACTTCCTCGCGACGATGGCGAAGGAGCCCGGCTTCGAAGAGGGCACGCGTTTGCTCGCGCTCACGACGCTGTCGTTCGACATCTCGGTGCTCGAACTGATGCTGCCCCTGACGCGCGGCGGAACGCTGATCGTCGCACCGGGCGAGGCGACCGCGGATGGAGAAGCGCTCCTCGCTTTGATGGAACGCCTCGAGCCCGACATCATGCAGGCGACCCCGGCGACCTGGCGACTGCTCTTGCTCTCCGGCTGGGAGGGGAGTCCGAACCTGCGCGTGTTCTCCGGTGGCGAAGCCCTCGCGCTCGAGCTCGCCGAAGAGATCGTGCCGCGTTGCAAGGAGCTCTGGAACCTCTACGGCCCGACCGAAACCACGATCTGGTCCACGCGCAAGCGCATCGAGGAGGGCTCCGAGCGCATCACGATCGGGAAGCCGATCGCGAACACGAGCTGCTATGTGCTCGATGAGCGGCGCGAGCCCGTGCCGGTCGGTGTGCCGGGGGAACTGTGGATCGGCGGACACGGACTCGCGCGCGGGTACCTCGATCGCGAGCAGCTAACCGCGGAGCGCTTCGTTCCCGATCCGTTCGCGGAGGGACCGATCGGTGGGCGTCCCGCGCGTATGTATCGCACCGGCGACGAGGCGCGCTGGCTTCCGAGCGGCGAACTCGAGTGCCTCGGGCGGATCGATCACCAGGTCAAGCTGCGCGGCTTCCGCATCGAGCTCGGCGAGATCGAGTCGGTCCTGGCGGAGCACCCGGCGGTGCGCCAGTGCGTCTGCGTCGTGCGCGAGGATGTGCCCGGCGACCAACGCCTGACCGCCTACGTGCTCGGGGACGAGGACCTCGATGCGGAACCGGTCCGCGCCCATGCCCGCGAACTCCTCCCCGGCTACATGATCCCTTCCGCGATCGTGAGGCTCGACGAGTTGCCCCACACCCCGAACGGGAAGGTGGATCGTGGCGCGCTCCGGAAGCTGGAACCGCCTGGAGCGGCCCAGGCGGCCGGGGACGAAGAACATGTCGAACCGCGCACCGCCACCGAGCGCGCGATCGCCGAGGTCTGGGCCGATGTGCTCCAGCTCGACCGGGTCGATGTCGAAAAAAACTTCTTCGACCTGGGGGGGCACTCGCTCCTCTTGGCCGAGGTGCTCGGGCGCCTCAAGGAGTCCCTGAACGGTGATCTGACGATCGTCGAGCTGTTCCGGTATTCCACGGTGGCGTCGCTGGCGGAACGAATCGATTCCCGAGGCGCGGACGGCGCTTCGGGAGGACGCGAAGAGAAAACACGGGATCTGGCGCGCGGTCGCCAGACGTTGATGCAACGAAGAAGAATCCGAAGATGAGCACCGAAGAGACACAGGACGGCCTCGGCGACATCGCCATCGTGGGAATGGCGGGACGTTTCCCGCTCGCAAAGGACGTCGAGGAGTTCTGGAAGAACATCCGTGAAGGGCGCGAGTGCATCTCGTTCTTTTCCGATGAGGAGCTGCTCGAAGCCGGCGTTCCGCGGGAGGTCTTCGAGGATGAGCACTACGTCCCCGCCTGGGGCTGGATGGAGGGGGTCGACCTCTTCGACGCGGAGTTCTTCGACATCACCCCGCGCGAGGCGGAGGTGACCGACCCGCAGATTCGGATTCTCCTCGAATGCGCCTGGGAGTCCCTCGAGAACGCGGGTTGCGACCCCTCACGCTATCCGGGCCGTATCGGTGTTTTCGCGGGTTCGAGCATGATGTTCTACCTCTGGCAGAACCTCGTCCCCACCCCGGGGCTGCTCGAGAAGCTCGGATTCGTTCAGGCCTGGATCGTCAACGATCGGGATTTCGTCGCGACCCGCGTGAACTACAAGCTCGACCTCAAGGGGCCGGGCATGACCGTTCAAACCGCCTGTTCGACCTCACTCGTCGCGACCCACCTCGGCATCCAGAGTCTGCTCTCCGGCGAGAGCGACATGGTGCTCTGCGGAGGCGTCAGCGCGCCCACGCCGTACAAGGAGGGGTACACCTACATGGAGGGGGGCACGATGACTCCCGATGGGCATGTGCGGACCTTCGACGCGCGGGCGAAGGGCATGCTCGGCGGAAACGGGTGTGCGCTCGTCGTCCTCAAGCGCCTCGAAGATGCGATCGCCGACGGCGACAACATCCGAGCCGTGATCAAGGGGACCGCGCTGAACAACGACGGCATCGACAAGGTGACCTACACCGCTCCGAGCGTCGACGGCCAGTCCCAGGTCATTCTGGATGCGCTCGACGTGGCGGGCGTCGACCCGCGCACGATCAGCTACGTCGAGGCCCACGGCACGGGTACGCCCCTCGGAGACCCGATCGAAATCGCGGCCTTGACCCAGGCCTGGCGCACGAAGGCCGAGGGGGACCTCGGCAAGGGCTGGTGCCCGATCGGAGCCGTCAAGACGAATATCGGTCACCTCGACACAGCTGCGGGGATCGCCGGGATCGTGAAGACCGTGCTCGCGATGGAACACAAGGAGATCCCCCCGACCCTCCACTTCGAGAAGCCCAACCCGGAGATCGACTTCGCCTCGAGTCCGTTCTTCGTGAATACGGAGCTACGCGACTGGGAGACCGAGCACCTGCCGCGCCGTGCCACGGTCAGTTCCCTCGGCATGGGCGGGACGAACGCCCATGCAATCCTCGAGGAGGCGCCCGATCTCGGCGAGAGCGGGGATTCGCGTCCCGCGTCCCTGCTCGTCGTCTCGGCTCGTAGCGAAGCCGCCCTCGAAAAGGCCACCGCGAACCTGGCCGACGCGCTCGAGTCGGGAGAGATCAAACTCGCCGACGCCGCTTTCACGCTGCAGACCGGACGCAAGGCCTTCCGCCATCGCCGCGTCGTCGTCGCTCGCGACACCGCCTCGGCGGTCGAGGCGCTGCGAACGCTCGACAAGCGCTCGTCCGCGACCGGTGCCACGATGCAGTCGCGCCGTCCCGTGACGTTCCTGTTCTCGGGGCAGGGCTCGCAGTACGCGAACATGGCGCGCGGTCTTTACGAGACCGAGGAGGTGTTCCGTAGCGAGCTCGATCGCTGCTGCGAGCTCGCCGCCGGCCCACTCGGTCTCGACCTGCGCACGCTGCTCTTTCCCGACGGCGACGTCGAGGCGGCGAACCGTGAGCTGGGGAAGACCCAGTACACCCAGCCCGCGCTCTTCGTGGTCGAGTATGCGCTCGCGAAGCTCCTCGCGTCCTTCGGAATCGAACCGGCCGCGATGCTCGGGCACTCGATCGGCGAATACGTTGCCGCCTGCCTTGCGGGAGTCTTCTCGCTCGAGGACGCGATATCGCTGGTCGCCGCACGCGGCCGCCTGATCGGGTCGCTCCCGACGGGGGACGAGGGCGGTGCGATGCTCGGGGTGCAGCTCGCGGAAAACGAGCTCCGCGCGATGATCGGCGATCAGGTGGACTTTGCCGCGCTGAACTCGCCCGAGTTGTGCGTGATCTCCGGATCCGTCGAGGCCGTCGCACGCATCGAGGCGGCGCTCGAATCGAAAGGAATCGGTACGCGCCGACTCCACACGAGCCACGCCTTCCACTCGCGCCTGATGGACCCGATCCTCGACGACTTCGAGGCCGAGGTGCGCAAGGTGGATCTCCATGCCCCCGAGGCGCGGGTGGTGTCCTGCACGACCGGCAAGGATCTCTCCGAGGCGGAAGCCACGGATCCGGGCTACTGGGTACGCCACCTGCGCGAAGCCGTTCGGTTCGCCGACGGCGTGCGCACGCTGGTCGCCGAGGATTGCGTGCTGCTCGAGGTCGGTCCGGGGCAGGCGCTGACGTCGCTCGCCGGCCTGACGACGATGATTCACGCGCCTTCGATGCCGGTGATCCCGACGACGCGACATCCCAAGGACACCTCCGATGACCTCGACGTCCTCCTGCTCGCTCTCGGCAAGCTCTGGATGGCGGGTGTCGACATCGACTGGGATGGCTTCTACGCGGGCGAGAAGCGCCGCAAGGTGATCCTCCCGAGCTATCCCTTCGAGCGGAAGCGCTATTGGATCGAGCGGCCCGATCCGGCCGTGGCGCAGGGAGCCGCCCCGACTTCCGCGCCGGCCCTGCGCAAGCAGCCCGACATCGCGGACTGGTTCTTCGCGCCGTCCTGGGAGGTCGCCGCGCCGCCGATCGCGCTGCGTGATCCGGCACGCCGCTGGATGGTCCTCTCCGACGGAAGTGCGTTCGCCGATGCGCTGATCGCCCGCGCGGGCGAGACCGCGGAGGTCTACACCGTCACGATGGGGGACGGGTACTCGCGATCGGGATCGAAGTTCACGATCCATCCCTCCGACCCCGAACAGTATCGCCAGCTCCTCGACGCGACAGCGGCCGACGGCGGTGAGCCCACCGAGATCGTCCATCTGTGGACGCTCGGTGGCGGCACGCCGGAAACGCTCGACGCGGAGTTCTACAGCTTGCTGCACCTCGCCCAGGCTCTGAGCGGTCGCAGCATCGAGGGCGGGGTACGGGTCGACGTGGTGACCCAGGGCGCCGGTGACGTGCTCGCCGATGCCACCGCGGCTCCGGAGGTCGCGATGGTGCACGGCCCTTGCATGACGATGAACCTCGAACTGGCGGGGGTGAGCGCCCGTGCGATCGACGTCGAGGACCTTGGGGACGGTTCGCTCGACGCGATCATGGCCGAACTCGGGGCGGAGAACGAGCACCCGGAGATCGCCTACGCGGCTGGGAAGCGATGGGTGCGCGGCTACGTGCCGACCCACCTCCCCGAGTCGCGCGCCGGGATCAGCGGGCTGCGCCAGGATGCCGTGGTGCTCGTCACCGGCGGCCTCGGCGGGATCGGCCTTGCGCTCTCGGAAGAGCTTGCGCGGGAAGCGAAGGCCAAGCTGGTGTTGGTCAGCCGTTCGGGGCTCCCCGAGCGTGGCGCATGGGACGCCTGGGTCTCCGAGCATGGTGAAGACGACAGGACGTCCAGGAAGATCCTCGCGGTGCGATCGCTCGAGGCGCTCGGCTCCGAGGTCATGGTCGTCTCCGCCGATAGTGCGGACGAGGCGCAGATGCGGTCGGTCGTCGAACGCGCGGTCGAGCGCTTCGGTGGGGTCCATGGCCTGATCCACGCGGCAGGTATCGCGGGCGCGGGCATCGTCGAATTGAAGACGCGCGAGCAGTGCGAAGCGGTCTTTGCGGCCAAGGTGAGGGGCACACGCGTTCTCGAGCGCGTGCTCGACGGATGCGATCTCGACTTCGCCCTGCTGTGCTCCTCGATCTCCTCGGTCTGCGTCGGGTTCGGTCAGGTGGACTATTTCTCGGCGAACGCCTACCTCGATGCGGTCGCGCATCGCTGGCACGCCTCCGATCGCACCCACGTCGTGGCGGTCCACTGGGACGCGTGGAGCGAGGTCGGAATGGCGGTCGAGACCGAGATTCCTGACGCGATGAAGGCCGAGCGCGCGGCGAGCCTCGCGCTCGGAATCGGCTCGGACGAAGGGCGTGAGGCCTTCCGCCGCATCCTCGAGTCCAGCCTCCCCGAGGTCGTCGTCTCGCCCCGCGAGTTGACCAAGCGCGAGGACTACCAGATGCGGTTCGACCTCCGCGCCGCCGACGTGGAGGAGGAAGTCGAGGAGGAGGCCGGGACCGAGGTTGCCGCCCCGGTCCGCAGCGCCGCCCCGCGCCCGAACCTGGAGACCGCCTATGTCGACCCCACACCGGGGACGCAGGCCGAGATCTCCGAGCTCTGGGCGGATCTTTTGGGAATCGATCGCGTCGGAGCCGAGGACAACTTCTTCGAGCTGGGCGGCAACAGCCTCGTGATGATGCAGGTGAACGTGAGGCTGCGCGCGATGTACGGCGTGTCCCTCCCGATCCGCGAACTCTTCGAACTCCCCGAGGTGCGCCTGCTCGCCGAGCGGATGGAAGCGATCCGTGCGGTGACCCGCGGCGCCGATGAAGACGTCGACGATTCCGAGGATGTCGAGGAGTTCACGATCTAGCCCGGATTCTTCATGAGCCTGCACCCCAGACTTCGCACCCGGCCGAGCATGACGGCCTCGCAATCCTCGACGGGAGCTTCCAGCCTTCGTCGGCCGATCGCGGCTCGCCTTCGGCGCCGAGACTCCGGCGGTTGCACCGGAGAACGAGTCGCTGCGTCCGGAGTGCGCACCCTTGAATCACCCCTGCCGACCCCGAAGCGGGGGGTCCACCGATGAAGACAACGACAAGCACGACCGAACTGCTCGCCAAGCTGCGCGAGGCAGGCATCCGCATTTGGGTGGAGGGTGCGGAGCTCAAGCTCAAGGCCCCGAAGGGTTCCCTGACGAGCGAACTCCGAGAACGCCTCGTGGCATCCAAACAGGACCTGATCTCCCTCCTGCGTCCCGCGGGCGCATCGGAGGTCGCGATGATCCCGAAGGCGGATCGGACGAAGGAGCTTCCGCTCTCCTTCACGCAGCAGCGGCTGTGGTTCCTCGACCAGATGGACCCCGGCGTCATCACCTACAACATGTGGGCGGCGCTGACCTTCAAGGGCGAGCTCGACATCGAAGTGCTCGAGCGCTCACTGAACGAGATCATCCGGCGCCACGAGGTCTTGTCGGCGACCTTCGACTCCACCGGTGGCGTGCCGCACCAGGTGCTGCATCCCGAGTTTCGACTGAAGCTCGAGATCCTCGACGGACAGGGGGAGGAGTGGAACGAGAAGCGGGTCCAGGACCTGCTCCTCGACCGCCTCGAGCGTCCCTTCGACCTCGCGAAGGGGCCGCTGATTCGCGCGACTCTCCTCAAGCGTTCCGAGACCGAGCACGTGTTGATGGCGGTGATCCACCACATCGTCTTCGACGGGCTCTCGGTCAGCCTGTTCTTCTCCGAGCTGAACGACATCTATCCCGCTTTCCTCGCGGGTGAGCCCTCGCCGCTCCCCGATCCTCCGGTGCAGTACGTGGATTACGCCGCGTGGCAGCGCGACCTGCTCGAGGGAGCGGAGCTGGAGCGGCGCATGTCGTACTGGAAGGACGTCCTGAAGGGGGATCTCCCGATCCTCGAGCTGCCGATCGACAAGCCGCGGCCCGCGGTGCAGACCTTTGCGGGTGCGGTCGAAGCCGAGTGGTTCGATGACGAACTCCCCGCGGCGATCGAGGATCTCGCGAACCGCGAAGGCTCCACCCCGTTCCTGGTGCTGCTGGCGGCCTACCAGGTGATGCTCATGCACATCACCGGCGCGGAAGACCTGCTCATCGGCACGGCGATGGCGAACCGCACGAGGCCGGAGGTTCAGAAGCTCCTCGGCTACTTCGTGAATACCCTCGTTCTGCGAACGGACCTCTCCGGAGAGCCGACGTTTCGCGAGCTGCTGCGACGCGCGCGCGATGTCTTCTTCGGCGCGGTCGAGCACCAGGACATGCCCTTCGAGCGTCTCGTCGACGAGATCCAGCCCGAGCGCAATCTCGCCTACAGCCCGCTCTTCCAGACCTTGTTCGTTCTCGACCAGGACGGAGGCGAAGACCGGACGATGGGACCTCTCGACATCGAGCCCCTCGAGATGGAGAACCGCGCCGCGCGCACCGACCTCGTGGTGCATGCGTATCGCGGCCGAGACGACGACGGGCGCGAGGATCGGCTCAAGGTCGGTTTCGAGTACAACACCGACCTCTTCGAAGCGGAGACGATCCAGCGCCTGCTCGCTTGCTTCGAGCACGTCCTCGGAGAAGCGCTCGCGGATCCGGATGCGAAGATCACCGAGCTCGACATCCTGACGCCGAAGATGCGCGAGGACGTGCTGGTCGAGCGCAACCGCACCGAAGCGCCCTACCCCGACGCTCCGATCCATGCCCAGTTCGAGGCACAGGTCGATGCGACGCCGGACGCGCCGGCCCTCACCTTCCCGAGTCTCGACGGCGGCGGAGATCAGACCCTCACCTACCGCGAACTCGACGAGGCCGCGAACCGGCTTGCCCACCACCTGGTCGCCGAGGGGGTCGCGCCGAAGTCCCTCGTCGGGCTTTCGCTCGATCGCTCGAACGAGATGGACATCGCGCTCCTCGCGATCTTGAAGGCGGGCGCCGCCTACGTGCCGCTCGATCCGAGCTACCCGGCGGATCGGTTGGCCTACATGATCGAGCACTCTGGCCTCGCCCACATCGTCACGACATCCGAGCTCGCTTCGATGCTTCCCGACGGGCCCAAGCGCATCGAACTGGACACAGCGGCGGATGCGATCGCCTCGTCGAGCGCCGAGCGGCTCTCGGTTCCGGTCAGCCTCGATGATCGGATGTATGTGATCTACACCTCGGGTTCCACGGGCCGGCCGAAGGGCGTCGAGCTGGAGCATCGCTCGGTCTCGAACTTCCTCGCGACGATGGCGAAGGAACCGGGGCTCGAAGCGGGCGATTCGCTGCTGGCGGTGACCACGCTCTCGTTCGACATCTCCGTGCTCGAGAACATGTTGCCCCTCGTCCACGGCGGCCATGTGATCGTTGCGCCGCGCGAGGCGGTTGGCGACGGCAGCGCGCTGATCGATCTGGTCGAGCGCCTGCGGCCGCGGATCATGCAAGCCACTCCGGCAACCTGGCGCATGATGATCGCATCGGGCTGGGAGGGGAGCGACTGGCTGCGCGTTCTGTGCGGGGGGGAAGCCCTGCCGCGCGATCTCGCGGACGAAATCCTCCCGCGGGTCGGAGAACTCTGGAACGTCTACGGACCGACCGAGACGACGATCTGGTCTTCGGTCAAGCGTGTCGAGCCGGGCGACGGCCCGATCACGATCGGAAAGCCGATCGCGAACACTTGGTTCTATGTGCTCGACGCCCACCGCATGCCCGTACCCGTCGGCGTGCCGGGGGAGCTGTGGATCGGAGGAGACGGTCTCGCGCGCGGCTACCTCCACAGTCCAGACCTGACCGCTGAGCGCTTCCTTCCCGATCCGTTCCGAGCGGATGTTCCCGGCGCGCGCATGTACCGCACGGGCGACAAGGCTCGCTGGCTCCCGGACGGGGACATGGAATGCCTCGGGCGGATCGACAACCAGGTCAAGCTGCGCGGTTTCCGGATCGAGCTCGGTGAGATCGAAGCGGTCCTCGCCGCGGTCGACCGCGTGCGCCAGTGCGTCTGCGTGATCCGCGAAGACACACCGGGCGACCAGCGCCTGACCGCCTACGTGGTCCCCGATGCGGGGGCGAGCGTGGACGCCGAAGCGCTGCGCGCCGCGGCGCAAGACAAGCTCCCGGCGTACATGGTCCCGGCCGCCTACATCGAACTCGACGAATTGCCCCACACCCCGAACGGCAAGGTGGATCGCAAGGCGTTGCTATCGCTCGACCCGGTCCGCGCGCAGGCGACGAGCGCCGAGATCGTGCCGCCGCGTACTCCGACCGAAAAGGCGATTGCGCGCGTGTGGTCCGAAATCCTCGGGCTCGAGGAGGTCTCGGCCGACGTGAACTTCTTCGACCTCGGGGGGCATTCGCTCTTGCTGGCCCAGGTCCGCGCGAAGCTGAAGGAGGCCCTCGGGGCCGACCTCTCGATCATCGAGCTCTTCCAATACCCGACCGTGATCCAGCTGGGAGCGCGCGTGGACGCCTCCAAGGGCGGTGGGAAGACCTCGGAGGGCCCGGAGCGCAGCCGCAACCTCTCCCAGGGACGAAAAGCCCTGATGCGACGACGCCGAAGGTAGAATCGTGTCCCCCGTGAGTGCTTCCGAGTACCTGCGCCGCCTCCGGGACCTTGGCGCACGGGCCCACCTGGAGGGAGGTGAACTGAAGGTCAGCGCGCCGAAGGGGGCGCTCGACCCCGAGACGATCCGTGGGCTGCGCGAGCACAAGGAGGAGATCATCTCGATCCTCGCGTCGCTCGAAGCAGGCAGCGCAGAAGACACCGACCCGATCCCCGTTGTCGCGCGCGGCCCAGATGTCGAGCCGATTCCGCTCTCCTCGACACAGGAGCGGCTGTGGTTCCTCGACCAGCTCGAGCCGGGGCTCACCGCCTACAACATGTGGATGGGCGTGCGGCTCATCGGCGAGCTCGACCGCGGCGCGCTCGAGAGGACGTTGACCGAGATCGTGCGGCGGCATGAGGTGCTGCGCGCGCGGTATGTGGCTGAGCCCCGCAATGGAGATGGGAAGAGTGGGCCGAGGCAGGAGTTCGCGGCGCCGTGGAAGGTCTCGCTCGAGCCGCTGCGTCCCGAGCAGCCGCTCGAAGACGAGCAGGCGCTGGACGCTTGGCGGGAGAAGGCCACCGGGGTGCTTGTCGATCGTTGTCGCGAGCCCTATGACCTTGCGCGCGGACCGCTCTTCCAGGCGCACCTCGCCGAGATCACGCCGACCGAACACGTCCTGCTCCTCGGGATGCACCACTCCGTCTCGGACGGCTGGTCGCTCGGCGTGCTCTGCGAAGAGCTCGTCGCGCACTACGAAGCCTTCTCGAGGGGTACGACCCCACAGCGCCCCGAGCTTCCGATCCAGTACGCGGACTATGCGGCCTGGCAGCGAGGCTTCGTCGAGAGCGAGGCCTATCGGCGCCAGTTGGCCTTCTGGACAGAGAAGCTCGGCGGCGATCTTCCGATCCTGGAGTTCCCGAGCGATCGCCCGCGACCACCCGTTCAGACCTACGGCGGGGACAACGAACGCCTCGCCGTTTCCCGCGAACGTTTCGATGCCCTGGCGAAGCTCGCCGCCGAAGAGGGCGCGACGCTCTTCCAAGCACTCCTCGCGCTCTATCAGACGCTGATCCGCCGATTCACGGGCCTCGACGACATTCTCATCGGCACGCCGATCGCGAATCGCGAGCGGCCCGAACTCGAGGGCCTCGTGGGCTTCTTCTCGAACACGATCGTCGTCCGAACCGACGCGAGCGGATCTCCGACCTTCCGCGAGCTCCTGCGCCGCACGCGCGACGATTGCTTCGCCGCCTACGAGAATCAGGACCTGCCCTTCGAGGCGATCGTCGATGAGCTCGAACCGGATCGCAACCTCAGCCACACGCCGATCTTCCAGACACTCTTCTCGCTCGAGACGACGGACTCCTCGCACGCGAGAGCGGGCGGACTGGAACTCGAGTTCCTGGACCTGACTGCGAAGGTGGCGCGCGCTGACGTGACCTTCGGAGCATTCCTCGGAGAGGATCGCAGCTTCCTTTGGGCGGAGTACCGCACGGACCTCTTCGACGCGCAGACCGTGCAGCGCCTGCTCGCCTGCTACGACACCCTCTTCGCCGACGCCGTCTCCCATCCGGACCGCTCGATCGACGAGCTGGAACTCGTCCCCCCCGATGAGCGCCGGCTCGTGCTCGAAGCATGGAACGACACGCGTTCCTGCTGGCCGCGCGAGTCCTCGATCCCCCGCGAATTCGAGGCGCGCGCCCGGGAACACCCCGAGAGAGTCGCGGCGGTCTTCGCGGGCGGGGAGGGGGCGAGCGCGCACGAAATCAGCTATGGAGAGCTGAACGCCCGCGCGAACCGTGTCGCGCACGCGCTGCGCGAGCGCGGCGTCGGCCCCGACACGCTCGTCGGCCTCGTCGCGGAGCGCAACATCGAGATGCTCGTCGGGGTGCTCGGGATCCTGAAGGCCGGGGGCGCCTACGTGCCCCTCGATCCCGGCTATCCGGCGGAACGTCTCGGGTGGATGATCGAGGACGCGCATCTCGAAACCCTCTTGGTGCAGCCGGGGCTCGAAGATCGACTCCCCGTGACCAACGCCGCGCTCCTCGAACTTCGCGAGGCCACCTTCGCGGATCATCCCGCGACCGACCTCCCGCTTGTCTCGGGCGCGTCGAACCTCGCCTACGTGATGTTCACATCGGGGTCCACAGGGAGGCCGAAGGGCGTGTGCGTCGAGCAGCGCAGCGTCCTGCGCCTCGTGATGGATCCCAACTTCTGCGAGCTCGGTCCCGAGGAGGTCCTGCTGCACTTCGCGCCGATTTCCTTCGACGCCTCGACCCTCGAAGTCTGGGGCGCGCTCCTGCGCGGCGGACGCATGGTCGTGTATCCGCCCACCGAACCGTCCCTCGAAGAGCTGGGTCGCGTGATCCGCGAATATGGGGTCACGACGGCGTGGCTCACCGCGGGGCTCTTCCATTTGATGGTCGACTACCAGCTCGGTGACCTCGCTGGGCTCCGCCAGCTCCTCGCGGGAGGTGATGTGCTCTCGGTGCCCCATGTGAACCGCGTCCTGCGCGAGGCGCCCGGGGTGAGGCTGATCAACGGCTACGGACCCACGGAGAACACGACCTTCACCTGTTGCCACGATATCCGGGCGGCCGGAGAGGTGACGGGAAGCGTGCCGATCGGCCGACCGGTGTCCGATACGCGCGTCTACCTCCTCGACGCGAACCTCCAGCCCGTGCCGATCGGCGTGCCCGGGGATCTCTTTGCGGCCGGGGACGGTGTTGCGCGCGGATACCTGGATCGTCCCGAGCTGAGCGCCGAGAAGTTCCTGCCGGACCCCTTCTCAGACGATCCGAGCGCGCGCATGTACGCAACCGGCGATGGCGCGCGCTGGCGCGCCGACGGGACGATCGAGTTCCTGGGACGCCGCGACGGCCAGGTCAAGGTGAGGGGCTATCGGATCGAGCTCGGGGAGATCGAGAGCGTTCTCGGTGAGCATCCGGCCGTGGCCGACTGCGTCGTGGTCGTTCGCGAGGACCAACCCGGGGACAAGCGCATCGTCGCGTATACCGTCGGCGTGGATGGCGAGCCGGACGGCGCGGAACTCAAGACCTGGATCTCCGAGCGCCTGCCCGGCTACATGGTCCCGGCCCATTTCGTCGCGCTCGAGCGCTTCCCGCTCGCACCGACAGGCAAGGTCGACCGAAGCGCGCTCCCCTCCCCAAACCCCGCCGCGGAGCACGAGGATACTTACACCCCGCCGTCGAACGAGACACAGCGGCGCTTGGTCGTGATCTGGCAGGAGGTCCTGGGCGTGGATCGCATCGGTATCCACGACAACTTCTTCGAGCTCGGCGGAAACTCATTGCTTTCGACCCAGGCGATGGCGCGGATGCGCGAGGAGTTCGGCGACGAGCTCGCTTTGCGCATGCTCTTCGAATGCCCGACGGTGTTCGAGTTCGCGCGGCGCGTCGACCACGGTGCGGATGAAATCGCGGGCCGTAGCTACGAGGAGATCCACGACCGCTGCCTGATTCCGCTGCAGCCACGCGGCACCCGCACGCCGCTCTTCCTCGTCTCGGGTGCCCACGCCCACGAGGACGGCTTCTTGCGCTTCGTCGGAAGCCTCCTTCCCTATCTCGGCAAGGACCAACCGATCTACGGGTTCAAGGCGCGCGGGCTCGACGGCGTCACGCCGCCCCATGCGTCCTGCGAGGAGATGGCCTCGGATTACGTCGCCGAACTGCGCGAACTCCAGCCCCAGGGGCCGTACTTTCTCGCCGGGAACTGCGTTGGAGGTATCGTCGCGTTCGAGATGGCGCTCCAGCTCCGAGATGCAGGCGAAGAGGTCGCAATGCTTGCGATGCTCGACACGACCGCTCCGGTCGATTCCTACCAAGAGTTCGTCGATCGCCACTACCGCTTCTGGAAGTGGGAGCGCTTTGCCGGCCACTGGCGCAAGTGGCGGGAGCTCCCCCCCGGAGAGAAGATTCGCTACGTCACCGATCGTCTCCAGCGCAAGGCGACCCGCGTCGTTCCCCTGAGCGAGGAAGCTCGCCGCAAGAAGCACGTGGAAGACGTCGAGCGCGGCTACTCCCAGATCCTCGCCCGCTACAAGCCGCGGATCTTCGACGGCCGGTTGACGCTGATCCTGAACGAGGAATTCCAGCGCCACATGCCGGATGCGGGCTGGACGCCCTTCGTGAGTGGTGAGCTCGAGATCCATGTCGTCCCCGGGGACCACGTCACCCGCCTGACCGAGAACGCCGCTCCGAACGCGAAGCTGCTCGAGGAGTGCATCGAGCGCGCGATCGAGGAGAGGGACGGGGCGGCGGAGAGCGGCAGGAGGGGGAGCCGGTGAGGAATCTGCCCCGGTTCCCATGAGCGTCGAGTCCAACCACAGCGATCCGCGGGTGAGCGTGTGGGTCCGGTCCGCGCAGGGCGGAGAGGAGCTGGCGTCGTTCCTGGGACGCGCGCGCGGGGAGTTCCTCGCGGTGGAGGTCGAGGGGGAAGCGCAGGACGAGCGCCGTCTCGAGGTGCAAAGCCGCGCGTTGGATGCGGATCCGAAACTCGGGGCGGTGTTCTCACGCCACAGAGTGCGCGGGAAGGGTCGCAGCGGAGCCATGGGGCGTGAGGCCTGCCGGCGCGCGATCGCGCGGATGGCGCTGCCGGCCTGGCCGGGCACCGTGATGGTCCGTCGCGCGGTGGTGGAGGAACTCGGGTGGGACGGTGCGTGCGGCGAGGCGGCGCTGTTCGATCTCCTGCTGCGCCTCGGGGAGCGCTTCGGGATCGAGGTGCTCGGCGAGGCGCTCGTGTCCGTGCCCGCGGGGTCGAGTTGGGGTGCGCGCGCGGAGGAGGTGGCCCTCGCCTGTCGGCGCGCCTGCGAGCGGCGGGGACTCGATCCGGACCACGGACGTTGGTTCGAGGAGGCGGCGAGGCGATCCTTGCGCGTGGACGTTCGCGAGGAGTGCGTCGCTGCGGCCGCCGAGTCGGCCCTTGCGGGGCGACGCGCCGCGGCGCTGGCGATGGGGCTGCCGGGAGCCGGCCTAGCGCTCCTGCCACGCGTCCTTCTCGAGGGACGAGAGCACGCCGCGCGACGTGCCCCGGCGACGCCGCTTCCCGTGGAGGGGGGACAGTTCGCCGGTGCGGCGCCCGACCCCGGGCCTTCGCTCTCGCGGCCCCCACGGCTTTGCCTCTTCGGTGCAGCGGGGGATACGGGAAACCTCGGCGTCAGCGCGCTGATGCACTCGACGCTGGCCGGGCTCTGGCGCGTCGCGCCCGAGACGGAGATGACCGTGTTCGACAACGGGTGGGGAGAGCGCGATGCGACGGCACGCGCGGGGGGTCGCGAGTTCTTCTACCGCCGCATCGGCGCACGACTCTCACGCCGCTATCACCGCCCGGAGAGTTTTTGGAACATGCACGCCGCGGCGCGCACGACCGATGCCTTCAACCCGGGGCTCCGCGCGATGCGTGCGGCGGATGCGATCCTCGATATCTCAGGCGGCGATAGCTTTGCGGACATCTATGGAGATCGACACCTCGAGATGATCCTCGCTCCCAAGCGCCTGGCCCTCGACCTGGGTCGGCCGCTCGTGCTCTTACCCCAAACCTATGGGCCGTTCCGTACCGAAGCCTCGCGCGCGGCGGCGGCCGAGGTGCTGCGGGGGTCGCGGCTCGCCTGGGCGCGGGACGAGCGCAGTTTCGCGGCGATGCAGGAACTCCTCGGAGACGACTTCGATGCGGAGCGCCACCGCGTGGGCGTCGACGTGGCCTTCGCGCTCGAGCGCTATCGACCCCGGGTCGAGCTGCCCGTACCGATTCCCGACTGGTTGGAGCGCAAAGGCGACGGGGCGGAGCGACCGCTCGTCGGGATCAACGTCAGCGGCCTTCTTTGGAACGACGAGGCAGCGTCGAGCAAGTACGAACTCAGAGTGGATGTGCGCGCGTTCTTCCTCGGACTCGTGCGACGGTTCCTCGAACGCACCGAGGCGCGCATCGTGCTCGTGAGCCACGTCATTCCGACGGAGGTTCTCTCGGAGTCCGACCCGGGTGCCGCGCGCGAACTCTGCTCCATGTTGAGCGAGGAGGAGGCCCGCCGTGTCGTCGTCCTGCCGGAGGGGCTCGACCAGAGCGAGACGAAGTGGGTGATCTCACGGCTCGACTGGTTCACCGGAGCGCGCATGCACGCGACGATCGGGGCGATTTCGAGTTGCGTGCCGACCGCCGGCCTCGCCTACAGCATCAAGATTCGCGGTGTGTTCGCGAGCTGCGATGTCGAAGAGGACGTCGTGGATCTCCGCTCGCTCGACACCGGGGAGGCGCTCGAAGCGACCTGGCGGAGCTTCGAGGATCGCGATCGCGCGAAACGCAGCTTGGAAGCTTCGATCCCGGGAGTACGTCGTCGCGCGCTCGAAGAGCTGCGCGAGACCCTGGTTCTGATCACCGAGTCCATCCGATGACCCGCGTCCGTTCGATCCGCGATGTCGCCGAGCAGCACCTCTGTGCGGGGTGTGGCGTCTGCGCGTACCTCGCACCCGATAGGATCCGCATGGTCGACGATCTGGAGCGTGGGCGGCGGCCGATCGTCGACGGGGCGGACGGCGAGAGCGGGGATGCCTTCGAGGCGTGTCCCGGCCATCAGCTCAGCCAGGGGCCGATGCCGCCCGGGGCGGTCCGGGAACTCTTTGGGGAGTGGGGACCCGTGCTGGAGGTTTGGGAGGGGTACGCGAGTGACCCGGAGCTCCGGCACGCGGCGTCCTCGGGCGGAGCGGCGAGCGCGCTCGCCCTCGCGGCCATCGAGGCCCAAGGCTTCCACGGTTTGCTGCACATCCGAGCGCGCGCCGATCATCGCTGGCTCAACGAGACGGTGCTCTCCACGACGCCGGATGAAATCCTGGCCGCGACGGGGTCCCGCTACGCGCCCGCGAGTCCATGTGACGGTCTTGCGAGGATCGAGGAGGCGCCCGCACCATGCGTTTTCATCGGGAAGCCCTGCGACGTCGCGGCGACACGCAAGGCGCGGGTCCTGCGGCCGAGACTCGACGAGAAGCTCGGCGCCACGATCGCGATCTTCTGCGCTGGAGCGCCGAGCACCGCGGCAACCCTCGAACTGATGCGCGAGACGGGAGTCGAGGACCCTGCCGAGCTCGCTTCCCTGCGCTACCGCGGCCTGGGCTGGCCTGGGCACTGGCGTGCCGAGCGCACGGACGGGCACGTCGAACCGCTGACCTACGCGGAGAGCTGGGGCAAACTCCAGGCTTCGCGCCCCTGGCGCTGCTACGTCTGCCCGGACCACACCGGCGAGTTTGCGGACATCGCGGTCGGGGATCCTTGGTACCGCGAGGTCGAGGAAGGGGACGAGGGGCGCAGTCTCGTCCTCGTGCGCACCGAGCGAGGGCGTGAGCTCGTACGCGCGGCCATGGCTTCGGGACACATCCACCTGGAGCGCCGCGAGCCCTCCGTGCTCCCCGCCGCCCAGCCCAACCTCGAGCGAACGCGCGGCGCGATCTGGGGTCGCATCCTCGTGACGCGCCTCCTCGGCGCCGCCGCGCCGCGCTACCGCGGCATTGCGATGTTCCCCTCCTGGTGGAAGCGTCTGAACCTCCGCGAGAAGCTCGGTTCGCTCCTCGGCACCGCGAAGCGCACCTTCAAGAAGCAGCTCCGGGTCCGACGTCCGGTACGGGCGTGGTCCGACTCCGCGGACTCTTGATCTAGGTCATTTCGAGCCACAACCTCCGAGGCCTTTTTCCCCCAGATCGCGATGGATGGGGGACGATACCTATGCGGGTGATGAGCCCGACACAAACGGTGGGCGTAGCTCAAGTTGGTAGAGCACCGGGAACATTCGTGATCCCGGGAGCGTAGGTTCGACTCCTATCGCTCACCCCAAGACCACACCCCGGAACGGGCCGCGAGAGCAGTGGGTAGCTGCGGAATTGCCCTGGGGGATGCCCCGAAACCGGACATCCCCCAGGGCAATTTCGTAGCTACCCCGAGCGCGTTTACTGGACGGGACCGAGGGCTCCGAACTCGTCCATGCCCCCCGGCACGCGGACGTTGGAGAAGAAGAGGTGCCCGTGGTAGCCCATGGGGCAGCGCTTCGCGAGGGGGAGCTTGCGGTAGTACTCCATGTAGGGCGACTCGTGCCAGATCTCCGCGAGGGATTGTTCCTTGATGTTGCCGGCTACGTACTCGGGCGTGGTGCAGAGGACGAAGCAGGGGATCACGTCGCCGTTCGGCATGATCTCGAGCTGGGAGAGGCCGGAGGAGCAGTAGATCCACTCGTAGTGCGGATCATCGCGGTTGATGCCGAGCAGGCGGACGTACTTGCTCGGGATCGCGACCTTGAGCTGCATGCGGTCGCTCACCTCGATCGAACGCGGGAGGAGGTTTGCGGCGAGCCACTTCCAGTCTTCCTCGTCGAGCATGAGCTCGGGGTGGTCGAGGCCGCGGCCGATCCGATCGAAGGCGTCGTAGTTCAGGATGCGGATGCCCCAGTCGAGGCATTTTTCCATCAGTTCGACCGCTTCGCGAACATTGGGCTTCATCAGGGTCGTGCTGATGCGCACGCCGAGGCCTTCGTCGCGCAGGTAGCCGATCGCGTTCACGACCTTCTCGAAGTTCTTGGGACGGAACTTGTCATGGGTCTCGGCGCGGGCCCCGTCGAGGGAGAGTGCGACCTGCTTGAGGCCCGCGTCCTTGAGACGCTTCGCATAGGCCCGGTCGACGCGCGTCCCGTTGGTCACGAGCAAGACGTCGGGGACGTTGTCGGCGAGACGCTTGAGAACGATGTCCGCCTCGGGAGCGAGGAGGGCTTCGCCGCCTTCCACATGCACGGTGCGAATGCCCATCGCGATCAGATCGTCGGCCGCCTTGAGCAGCTCATGGGTGTTCATCTCGCCCTCCATCGGGAGGCCGGCGTCGACGAAGCACTGGGGGCAACGCAGGTTGCACGAACGGGTCAGGAGCAGGTGGGCGTAGCTGGGCTTCTCGCGCGGAGTCTCGAGGTCGATCTTGAGCGTCATGGCAGGGTCGGGTGGGGCAGAGGTGTGGAGTTCGTGGTGCGGATTCAGCGGCGAGCCTTTTCGGGCTCGGACGGGGTGGAGGGGCTTTCCCGGAGGCTTTCGTCGATCCAAGTAGCGAGGAGAGCGAGCGGGTCGGCGATGGCCGGCGGGATCGGGCCGGCTTGGGCGAATCGCAGGTTCCCACCACCGCGCATTTCCCAGGGCTCGAGGAATTGCTCGACCACGGAGCGGGCGGAGACCGCGGGAGTCGAACTCGCCACCAGGAGGCTTCCTCCGTCGCTCTGGGCGAGCCAGAGTTCGTCCGTTCCGACGAGCTCCTTCTTCAGAAGATCGCGCGCGGGCTTCGTGGAGAGGTGGCCGAGGTCGACTTGGTAGAGGGTGACCGTGCCGTCCAGGAGCGGACGGCCATTCGCACGTGCAGCAGCGATGCGCTTGTCGGTGAGCGCTGCCTTCCAGTCTTCGAGCTGTTTCTCGGCTTCCTCTCGCAGGGCGACTTGCCGGCGAACCTCGAGGTCCAGATCGCGGGTCGCTTCGAGGCCGAGGGTGCTCGAAGCGGCGAGGGCGTGGTTGGCCATGCGGAGCGCGCGGCGCTTGGCGGCGATCCCGGTCTCGTAGCGCAGGACCTTGCCGTCCACGGACGTGAGCTTGAAGAAGTCGATCTCGCTCGTGTTCTTGACGTGCGTCCCGCAGCACGGGCTCTCATCGATGTCGCCGATGCGGATCAGTTGCCGATCGCCGTCGGAACGGCGCTCGACGGGCATCGCTTCCCGGATGATGCGGTTGACGTCATCTTCGAGGAGCAGAACCTCGTACGGCTCGAGAGCGCGTTCCATCACGGCGAGCCCACCGTCCGGAGAGAAGTCCGCGCGACCGGTACCGAGATCGAAGCGACTCTTCGCGAAGGCGGAGAAGATGTGCTGCGCGGAGTGCAGTGCCATGTGGTGCCGGCGTCGTGCCTCTTCGATCGTTCCGACGATGCGGTCCCCGACGGAGAGCTCGCCGCGCAGGACGAGGTAGTGGTGCACCACTGTGCCGTCCTCATCCTTACGGACGTCGGTGACCAGCGCGTAGTTCGCGGCGTCCTTCGCGATGCGACCGTGATCGGGGTGTTGGTGGCCCCCCATCGGGAAGAAGGCGGTTGCGTCGAGGGTGATCGTTTGCTCCGCGGGATCGATCGCGAGGATCGTCGCTTCGAAGCGCATCAGGTGGTCGTCGTCGTGGTAGAGAAGGGTGGTAGGCATGTCGGATGTCCGAGAGTCTCTGGGGTGTTCGGGGTGGATCAGGCGTCGTCGCCGTCCTCGAGGACTTGAAGGCAAACCTCGGCAGCTGCGTCGACGCGCCGGCGAGCGTCTTCCTCGGAGCGCAGGATGGTCGCGAGTCCCTCGATCGTCGGGGACTCGAAGAGGGCGCGCAGCGGCAGTTCGGCGCCGAGTTGCTCGCGGATGTGATAGACGATGCGACCGGCGAGGATGGAATGCCCCCCGAGGTCGAAGAAGTCGTCGTGGACGCCGACCTCGTCACGCTCCAGCACGTCCTCGAAGATCATCGCAAGCACCGACTCGACCGCGTTGCGCGGTGCGACGAAGGATTCATGTAGGTCCGCGCGTCCGCTGGTCGGTGCCGGTAGGGCCTCGGTCTCGAGCTTGCCGATAGGCGTGCGCGGAAGTTCGGGGAGCTCGACGAAGGCCGACGGCACCATGTATTCCGGGAGCTTCTCCCCGAGCCGCTCGCGCAGAACCCGCGCGGAGATCGAACGCCCAGGCCGCGTGCTGAAGTAAGCGACCAGATGCTTGTCTCCGGCGGTGGATTCGCGGCAGAGGACCGCGGCTTCGCGCAGTTCGTCCATCTGCCCGAGCACCGCTTCGATCTCGCCGAGCTCGATGCGATAGCCCCGCAGTTTGACCTGATCGTCGAAGCGACCGAGGAACTCGAGGTTGCCGTCCGACAGCATGCGTACGCGGTCTCCGGAGCGGTAGAGCCGTGCTCCCGTTCCCGGTCGGAAGGGGTCGGGCACGAAAGCGTGGGCGGTGCGATCGGGGCGGTTGTGATAGCCCTGGGCAACGCCCTTGCCACCGAGGTAGAGCTCCCCGGGAGAGCCGATCGGCGCGAGTTGCATCGCGTCGTTGAGGACATAGACCCGCGTGCCCGGGATCGCGCGCCCGATCGGGACCCGGTTGCCGGCGAACGGGCTGTGGCAATCGAAGACCGTGGACCAGACCGTGTCCTCGGTGGGGCCATACTCGTTGAAGAGGCGCGCCCCGCCGGTGAGTTCGTCGTGCAGCTCGATGAGTCCTGTGGAGAAGACCTCGCCGGAGACCACGGAAGTGTGGAGGGATGCGAATGACTCGGGCGTTCCCCGCGACAGCAACACGGCCCAGTGCGACGCGAGGCAGAGCGTGTGGGTGACCTTCCAGCGCGCGATGAGCTGATCCACGAGGACCGGGTCGCGCTGCGTGCCGGCGGGCGGGAGCACCAGCGCGCCTCCGGTCGAGAGGGTCCAGAAGATTCCCGCGACCGAACTGTCGAAGGCAAAGGAGGACAGGAGCAGGAACCGTTCGGGCGGTCCCCCGTAGACCAGCGTCCGCGCGTGGGTCGAGAGCAGGAGGTTTCGGTGGTTGACCCGCACGCCCTTGGGGCGTCCGGTCGAACCCGAGGTGTAGATCATGTAGACGAGGTCACTCGCCGCGTTGACCGGTTCGGGATCATGCGTCTCGGTCCCGGGTAGGCCCCGAGCGTCGCGTCCCAGGACGACCACGTGCTCGCCGAACGCGTCCGCCTGCTCGTCGATGTCCTCGCCACGGATCAAGACCGATACGCCCGCGTCTTCCACGAGGAAGCGCAAGCGCTCCTC
>DRLC01000312.1 GCA_011053145.1 Planctomycetota bacterium
CCGCGAGACGCCCCTGTCGGAGATCTTGAACGGGACGCTGTACCGCGAGTTCCGGGCCAAGAACCAGGAGGCCGGGGGCGTGTTCCCCGCCTGCGCCAGGTGCTGCAAGCTCTACCGAAACCCGATCAACTTCACCGCTTCGAACCCGGTTTGGAAGGGGTGGCAGGTTCCCGTCCCCGCGGCGGAGGGGGAGGTCGAGATCGAACCGCAGCCCGTCCGGGGGAGCTGAGGCTCCGCGGGCGCATCGGGGCTGCGGGATGAAGGGACGGGGGCACATCCTGGTCGGAGCCCTGGTGTGTGCCCTGCTGCTCGGAGCGGGGATCTTCGGGCGGAACCTGTTCGAACAGTCCGAAGGGCGCTACGGGTCGATCGCGGCCGCGATGGTGCGCAGCGGAGACTGGCTCGTTCCCCACCTCAACGGCATCGCGCACTTCGAGAAGCCGCCTCTTTCGATGTGGGCGATGGCGGCCTCGATGCGGTTGTTCGGCGAAACCGAGGGGGCGGCTCGGATCCCCGGCGTCCTCGCGTCCCTTCTCGCCATCGCCGCCGCTTGGCGCATGGCCGGTGGGAGAGACGATCCAAGGGCGCCGTGGGCGGTCGCGTTCGCGCTCGCGAGCGTGCTCTTCTTCGGGATGGCGAAGGTCGTCACGACCGACATCTACCTCGCGGCCTGCTCCGCGCTGAGCCTGGCCTTCGCGGTGCGCTCGGTCGAGAGCTCCGATCCGCGCGAGAGCTCGCGCGCCCTGGACCGGGCCGCGCTGGCAGCGGGCTTCGGTTTCCTCGTGAAGGGACCGGTGATCTGGATCCTGACGTTGCTCCCGGCGATCGTCGAAGCGCTCTGGTCCAAGCGTCCGAACGGCGTGCGGCGGCTCTTCGCCCCGCGCCGGGTCCTGCTCTTCTCGATCGTCGCGTTGCCCTGGTTCCTGGCCGTGGCCGCGCGCGAGCCGGGGCTCCTGCGCTGGTTCGTCGAGAAGCGCACGGTCGCGGTCCTCGCCTCGTCGAAGGGGTTCCACTCCGGGCCGTTCTACTTCTATGTGCCGGTCTTTCTCGTCGGGGTGCTCCCGGCCGCCCCGGTCCTGCTCCTGGCCGGGCGGGAGGGATGGCGGCAGCTCGCCTCGTCGCCGCGCGGCCGCCTCCTGGTCCTCGCCGTGGTTCTGCCGCTCGTCGTGTTCTCGCTCTCGGCGAGCAAGCTCGCGACCTATGCGCTGCCCGTGGTCGTGCCGACGGCGGTGCTCGCGGCCGACGCCCTCGAGCTCGGTCTCGCCCGTCGGGGGCTCCGCGCCTCCGCGGTGGGGCTCGTGATCCTGCTCTCCGCCGGCCTCGCGGGGGGGGTGTTCAGCGGGTGGTTTCGGGAGGTGGGACCCCCGGCGACGGGCTGGCTCGTCGCCTCTTCGAGCGTGCTCCTCGCGGCGGCGATCTGGTTCCTCTGGACGGGACGGCGCACCGACGGGGAGCGGCGTGGCCCGAGGGTCGGGGTGCTGCTCGGCGCCCAGGTGACGATGTTCCTGTTGGCGCTGCCGGCCGCCCCGCTGGCCGAAGCACACCTCACGAGGGTCGGGGTCGGCAAGGATCTCGCCCTGGCGCTGGCGGAGGCGGGCCGAGACGGACGCCCGCTCGTCAGCTACCACTGCTTCCTCCAGGGCCTGCCCTTCTACACGGGCCGCAGGGCCCTTACCCTCGGGTGGTACGATCGCGACCAATTGAGCGAGGAGGACTGGAGCCGCGTGGCCCTGGCCGACCTCGAAGCCCTGGACGCGCTCGCACGCCGCCGGCCCGTGGCCGTGCTCTGCAAGACGAAGAACTTGAAGGTACTGATGCAAGCCGTGGATTCGTTGGTCCCCGTGCGGGAGGTGGGTCGCTTCACGATTCTCCGGTCGGCGCGGGAGGAACCGGGCCAGGCCGGGCGGGGAGCGATGACCCGATGAAGGACGAACGAGGGCGGACGACCGCGGAGCCGGAGATTTCGATCGTCTCGCCGGTCTGCAACGAGCTCGAGAACATCGAGCCCCTGGTCCAGCGCGTGCACGAGGTCTTCGACGGGGTGATGCGCTTCGAGTTGATCCTCGTGGACGATGGGAGCACGGACGGTTCGGACGAGAAAATGGCGAGGGTCGCGGAGGCCGATCCGACCGTGCGCACGGTCTTCTTCCCGGAGAACCACGGCCAGACCAGCGCGACCGCCGCGGGGATCCGAGTGGCCAGGGCGCCCCTGTTGGTCACGATCGACGCCGACCTGCAGAGCGACCCGATCGACCTCCTGCCGATGATCGAAGCGCTCGGGGAGCACGACGCCGTCGTGGGCTATCGGCTCGGGCGCAAGGACGACTTCGTGCGCCGCTGGAGCTCCAAGATCGCGAACTGGGTGCGAGACCGACTGACCGGGGACTCCGTCCGTGACACGGGCTGTCCGCTGAAGCTCTTTCGGACCGAGGCGATCCGCTCCATCCCGCTCTTCGAGGGCATGCATCGCTTCCTTCCGACGCTCCTGCGCTACCATGGCTTCGATGTCATCGAGGTGGGCGTTCCGCACCATCCGCGTACGCGGGGCACGAGCAAGTACGGCATCAGCAACCGCGCGCTCAAGGCGCTCCTGGACTGCCTGGCCGTGCGCTGGATGCGCAAACGTGTGATCCCGGCCCATCTCGGAGAACCCATTCCCCGGAAATGAGCATCTACACCCTGCTCGGCTGGACCGCGAACGCGCTGTTCTTCGCGCGTTTCCTGGTGCAGTGGTTGGCCTCCGAGCGAGCCGGTCGCTCCGTGGCGCCGGTCGCCTTCTGGTGGCTCTCCCTGCTCGGTTCCATCGGGATGTCCGTCTACACCGGACACCGCGGCGAGCCCGTCCTGATGGTCGGGGTGCTCGCGAACGCGTTCCTGTACGGCCGCAACATCATGCTCTCGAACGGCGCGGGCGGAAGGCGCCGGGTGCCAGCCCCCGTCTTGGTCGTGCTCTCGATCCCCGTCGTGACGCTGCTCTTTTGGACCGGTGTGATGAAGGCCCGGGCGGGCATGACATCCGAGCCGATCTGGCTCGCGTGCGTGCTCGTCGGCCAGGCGCTTTGGAGCAGTCGCTTCGTGATCCAGTGGCTGTCGAGCGAGCGCCGGGGCGAGAGCCACTTCCCGCTCGTCTTCTGGTGGGTGAGCCTCGCGGGAAACCTCCTGCTCCTCGCCTACAACGTGCACCTCGCGGATGCGATCCTCGTGGCGGGCTTCGTTTTCGGGCCACTCGTACAGATTCGCAACATCATGCTGATCCTCCGTCCCCCGCAGCCCATGCATGCCGAGGAGAGCGCGGCGCGGGCGGGGTGAGTCCCACGCGCGACGATTCCCCCGTAGGAAATGGCGAGCGCTCCCGCTCAGCGGCGGGACCTCCCCGATCGGGTTTCCAGAACCCCGCTGCGCTTCCCCGTTCCGCAGCGAACCGAACACGATGAAGTCGACTCCGATCCTCGCCTCCGCCCTCGCGCTTCTCCTCCTGCCGACCCTGCCATCGGCCCAGGAAGAGGCCGCCCGTCCGGAAGCCACATCCGTTCCCGCCCAGGAGGAGGGCTTCCTCGTCGGAGGGGGCGCGTCCCGCTTCGGCCTCGTTCTGCCGCGCAACGAGGAACTCGTCTACGAGGCGAGCGTCTCCCTGGGCATCCTAGAACTCGCCGCCGGGGAGGTGGAGCAGTTCTGCCGCGTCGAGCCGTACCGGCGCTCGGTCTTCCTGGCGGCTGCGGCCGAGGGGCAGGGGGATGAAGCGGCCACGATCCAGATCCACGCCGAGGGCGAGCACTCGTTCTATCGGCTCGATTCGACGATCAGCGCGCGCCACCTGCCGCAGGACTGGCCGCGCATCATCTACCGCAGCGTGAGCAAGGGCAGCTCCACGCGCCGGCGAGAAACATTGATCGGTCTCCGCGACGGCAAGCCGACCGTGAGCTACCGCAAGGACACCTCGAAGGGAGCGCCGAAGGGGTCGCGCATCTGGAAGGATCCCATCGTCGCCGAGATCCCCGAGGATTCGGTGGACATGCTGACCGCGGTCTTCCTGTGCCGGGTCCTGATGAGGGACCATCTCGACGAACTCACGTTTCCGCTCGTCGACAAGACGAACGTTTGGTCCCTGACGTTGCGCCGGGGCCAGCGGGGGAGCGTGAAGACGCCGGCCGGAACCTTCGATGCGGTGGAGGTGATCCTCGCGCCCGAGCCCTACGGCGAGGGGACTGCGGAGGAGGGGGAGACCTTCAAGGGGCTCTTCGGACTCCACGGTTCGATCCACCTGTGGGTCGAGGCGAAGACCGGGATCGCGGTGCGGATCCAGGGAGACCTTCCCGCCGGACCCGTGACCCTGAACATCGATGTCCGCCTGAAGCGCAGCAGCGGGGTTCCGGAGGGGTTCCGGCCGCGAGACGCCTCCTGAGCCGAGAGGTCCCTTTCGTTCCACAATCCGGGCTGCTGTTTTGAAGTCCGGGCCGGGCGAGGGGACACTGGCCGAGGCGCGTGGGCGGCCTGTGGGACTCCGGGCGCACCCAGCACCCGAGAAGCGATCGATCGAGACCACGATGAAGAGGACCGTCCAGGTAGAGCCTTCCGGCCTTTTGGGCAACCCGCGCAGTGCGCCGGTGTTGCTGTTCGGTGCTGTCTATTTGGGGCTGATCACGCTCCTGCGGGCGGCCCTTTCGATCTGGGAGTGGAGTGCCGCCGATCTTTCTCCGCTTTCCTTCGCGGAGGTTCTCGGGGTGGGATTCCTGCGCGACGTCTTCGTGTTCGCCTGGGCGGCCCTGCCCGCGGCCCTCTTCCTCTGGGTCGCGCCGGTGCGCTGGTTCTCGGGCAGGGTTTGGCCCTTCCTCATCCGGGGCGCACTGTTCTTGGCCGCGCTCGCCCTGGTCTTCTCGATGACGGCCGAGTGGCTCTTCTGGGAGGAGTTCCGCTCGCGCTTCAACTTCATCGCGCTGGACTACCTGATCTACACGCGGGAGGTGATCGGGAACATCGTCGAGTCCTATCCCCTCATCGTGATCCTGCCCGCCCAGGCCCTTGTCGCCCTCGGGTTGGTGGCGCTGATTCGACGTCCGCTCGCACGAGCGTTCGAAGGGAGGCCGACCCGCGGGGGGGCGGCCGTCCTCGTCGCCCTGCTCATCGCGCTCGCGGTGGTCGACACGCGCATCCCGGCGCCGTCGAACTCCGCCCCCTTCCCGAACCGTTTCCAGGGAGAGCTCGCTTCGAACGGCCTGGGTACCCTCGTGCGCGCGTACCGGGATCCGATCCTCGACTACGAGACGTTCTACCGGTCGCTGCCCACCGAGGAAGCCTTCCACCGGGTACGCAATCTCCTCGCCGGCGAAGGGACGACCTTCGTCAGTGAGGATCCCCACGAACTCCTGCGCAGCGTGGACAGCCCCGGGCCCGAACGCCGACTCAACGTGATCCTCGTCGTCGTCGAGAGCCTCTCCGCGAAGTTCGTCGGCAGCTACGGAAACCAGGATGGATTGACGCCCCAGCTCGACCTCCTCGCTCCGAAGTCCCTGCGTTTCACGAACCTCTTCGCGACCGGCTGCCGGACCGTGCGGGGCCTCGAGGCCCTCTCGCTCTCGGTTCCGCCGACGCCGGGCCGCTCGATCCTGCACCGCGACCACAACGAGAACCTCGCGGCCACAGGCTGGATCTTCAAGGACCGCGGATACGACACGAAGTTCTTCTACGGCGGCCGTGCGTACTTCGACGGGATGGACCACTTCTTCGAGAACAACGGGTTCGAGGTGGTCGATCGCTCGGGCCTCTCGGACGAGGAGGTCACGTTCCAAAACGCCTGGGGGGTTTGCGACGAGGATCTGTTCGGTCGCGTGCTCCGGGACGGGGACCGCTCGGCGGAAGAGGGGAAGCCGTTCTTCTCGATGGTCATGACGACCTCGAACCACCGGCCGTACACCTATCCGGATGTGGTTCCGATCCCGTCCGGGAGCGGGCGTCACGGCGCGGTGCAGTACGCGGACCATGCTCTCGGGCGTCTCATCGAACAGGCCCGCACTCGACCCTGGTTCGACGACACCTTGTTCGTGATCGTCGCGGACCACTGCGCCAGCAGCGCCGGCAAGCGAGAGATCAACCTCGCGAAGCACCGCATTCCGCTCTTCCTCTACGGCCCGAGCATCGTCGAGCCCGGAACGGTGGACCGCGTGGCGAGCCAGATCGACGTTCCGCCGACGATCTTCGGTCTGCTCGGGTTCGACTACCAGACACGCTTCTTCGGTCAGGACCTTCTGCGGCCCGGGCCCGAGCGCGCCCTCGTCGGCAACTATCAGTCCGTCGGGCTGCTGCGGAACGGGGTCCTGACGTTGCTCCTGCCGAAGAAGGAGGTCGCCGCCTACCGCGTGGGCGAACGCGATGCCCTGACCCCGATCGCTCCGGTCGAGGAGGATCTCCTCGACGCGATCTCGTACTACCAGGTGGCGGGGGACCTCTTCCGCGACGGGGGCCTCGCGCGGATTCCATCCCCGTGAGCCCTTCGTCCGTGGTCGAGGGGACGCGCCGACTGCCCCGCCGGGAGGCGATGCTCGCGCTCCTGCTCCCCGCCGCCATCGCCGCGATCGGGATCCTCGTGCTCTCCTGGGGAGACCTCGACGAACGGCTCGTCGACCCGTTCTATGATGCGCAGACCGGCACCTGGCCCCTCAAGGGGTCCTTCTGGACCGGCACGCTGACCCATCGCTACGGGCAGTACCTCGTGATCGCACTCGGGCTGGGCGCACTCGCCGTCCTCCTCGCCGGGCGCTGGTTGGAAGCGGCCCGTCGCTGGCGGAGGCCCGCGGCGTTCCTCCTCTTTTCGATCCTGCTGCCCGCGCTCGTCGTCGCCGGGCTGAAGTACACGAGCGTGATTCCCTGCCCCTGGAGCGCCGCGCGCTACGGCGGTGAAATCCCGCACTGGGGGGTCTTCGAGACGCCGACCCCGGGGACGCGTCCGGGACACTGCTTCCCCGGCGCCCATGCGGCGAGCGGTTTCAGCCTGATGTGCTTCTACTACCTCCTGCGGGAACGCAGCGCGCGCCTCGGCTGGTGCGGACTCGCGTTCGGCGCCCTGATCGGCACGGTGTTCAGCGTCGGGCAGGTCGCGCGCGGCGCGCACTTTCCGTCCCACAATCTGTGGTCGATGCTGATCGCGTGGGGGATCGTGAGCCTCCTCTATTGGATCGTGTTTCGCGGTAGGCTCCTCGGGCCCTCGCGCGGGGATCGGGGGCGATGATCCTCTGGCTCTACCTGGGGCGTCGTCTCCTCACCGCGCTTGGGATCGCGGTGGTGGAACTCGCGGGAATCCTCCTGCCGCCGATCGCGGTTTCGGCGGTCTCACGCCTCGGTGGCGTCGGGCCCTCCGTCCTGATGGGCTACATCCCGTACCTGCTCGTCGAAATCGCGCCCTATGTCGTCCCGCTCGCGTTCCTCCTCGCTGTCCTGCGGAGCTTCGGGAGCCTCGGGGAGGATCGTGAGTGGACCGCGATCCAGATGGCCGGCATCCATCCGCTCCGCATCTTCGTGCCGGGCCTCGTCCTGGTCCTGCCCCTCGTGGGGCTTGGGGTGTGGTGCCTCGGGAGCGTGTTTCCGAGCCTGCGCTACCAGCAGCACACCTACCAGAACCGCGCCGCGGTGGAGAAACTCAAGGACCTCCTGCCCGGGCGCACCTCGATTCAGCTCGGGGACCTCTCGCTCGTCGCGCGTCGGCGCGCTGGCGCGGACTTCGAGGAGGTGCTCGTGCGCATTCCGGTGGACGGTCGTGTGAAGCGGCTCGCCGCGGACCGCGCCGTCGCGAGCTTCGTCGGGGAGAGCCTCGCGATCCGTTTCGAGGGCGCGCACCTCTTGGACCAGGAGGCGGCCACGTCGGTCGACGAGCTGACGGTTTCGATTCCGTTTTCCGAACTGACGCGTTATGAGCCGCCGTCGCGCCTGAGGTCGAAGTACCTCGGCAACGCTGCCCTGCGCGAAGCGGTCGCGAGCGGCGAGGTCTCTCCCAAGCATCACACCTCCTACCTGTTCGAGGCGGCGCGGCGGGAAGCCCTCGCGCTGAGCTTCTTGGTCTTTCTGCTCATCGGAATCCCGGCCGGCCTTTGGCTGAACCGCGAGGCGCACGTCAAGTCGATGCTCGTCGCGATGGGGATCTTCGCGCTCTACTACGTGCTCTCGACCCTGGTGGGGGAGAACCTGGTTCTCTCCGGTGCCCTACCGCCGCTCGTCGGTGCGTGGTACGCGAACGCGGTCGGCATCCTGGTCGGCCTGGTCCTGATCGTTCGGGTGGTGCGACGATGAGGCTCGGAGGACTTCGCATCGGCGGGCGCCTCGATCGCTATTTCGGCGGTCAGCACCTCGTGTCGTTGGGGCTGACCACGGTGGCGGTCCTCGGGTTCTTTTCGTTCTTCGACTTGACCCTGCACCTCGACCAATACGGGACCTCCGATGAGACCGGCGAGACGATCGGGCTCATCTACCTGCTGCGCTATGAGGCGCTCGAGATCCCGTTCCTGTTCCTGCGCACCGCGCCTCTGATCGCGATGATGGCCGGGCTCGTCACGTTGGCGCGGGTGCTGCGCTCCAACGAATGGATCGCATCGGTGAACACCGGGGTCCGCCCGCAACGCCTGTTCTTGCCGTTCCTCGTCGTCGGGCTCGGGGTGGCGATGTCGATGGTCCTCGTGGATCGCGAGTTGATCCCGCGCCTCGCCGAGCAGCGCCAGGCGGCCTGGCAGGGCGTGACGGGGAAGATGGCGGACCCGGCCGTCCACGACGTCTGGGTCCGCGATCGCCACGGCGTGCCGCTGCACATCGATCGTTACCTCGGGGACCCGGCCGGTGGTCCCGAGTGCGAACTCGAGGGACTCGAGGCGGCGTTCGTCGGGGACCAGGGGTGGATGCACCTGCGTGCGGACCGGGCTCGCTTCGAGGGGAACGAGAGGAAGGGGGCTTGGAGCTTCGAGGGCGGCCGGATCCGCTCGCTCGAGGCCCAGGGCGAAGCCTGGCAGCCGGTGGATCCCGGAACCGTCCTGCGACTCTCCCCGGAGGACATCCAGCGCTCCGTCAAGGCGGCCGAGCACCCACTCGAACTCACGCGGCGCGAGGTCAAGGATCTGCTCAAACGCGATCCCGCCAACCTGCGCCTGAGGACCCTCGAGCAGTCGAACCGCGCCCTTCCCTTTGCGAACCTCGTGCTCCTGCTCACGGGCCTTCCGCTCGTGTTGCGTTTCGGTGCGCGGCTGGCGTGGCGCGGCGTCCTGCTCGCCTTCGTACAGGGCTTCTTCTTCTTCCTGCTCGACTCGGTGACGCGCTCGATGGGGATGGAGGGGCAGCTCGGCCCGATCATCGCGGGCTGGTTCCCGATTCTCCTCTACGGGAGCGTCGGGATCGTCAGCTTCGCGAGCGCGCGCTCGTAGGCCTCGTCAGCGCTCGAGCCGCGCGAGGATCCCCGGGCGGTCGATCTCCTGCTCGCCCCAGAGCAGGCGTCCCTCCATCCCGCCGGCCACGGTGACCACCTGACCGGTCACGTGCGAGGAGGCGTAGGGGGAAGCGAGCACCGCGACGACGCGTGCGATGTCCGTGGCCCGCGCGAGTTGCCGGAGGGCCATCGTGCGGACGACGCGTTCGACCACACCTGGTTCCTGGAGCGCGGGTCGCGCCATGTGGGTCACGGTCCATCCCGGTTCGAGGACGTTCACGCGTCCGAAGGGGTCGAGGCGGACGATCTCGTTCTTGAGCGAGCGCATCGCCCCGACCAGCCCCGCCTTCGACGCGGCGTAGTCCGCGTGGTCGCGCTCACCGAAACGGGCGGCGGTGGAACCGATGAACGCGATGGAGGCTCCCTCCCCGTCGGGGTGGGGCCCGGTGCGGCGAAGGGCGCCCAGGAACGAGCGCGCGGTGAACAGGGCGCCGGCGAGATTCACCGCGAGGGTGTTGGCGAGTCGTTCGGGGGGCATCTCGTCGAGGGAAAGATCTTCGGTGGGCCAGATCCCGGCGCAGGGGATGCAGATGTCGATGCGGCCGAAGGCCTCGAGGATGCGCTCCGCGCAGCGGTCGAGTTCCTCCGGGGAGCGCACATCGGCCTCCAGGACCAGAGCCTTGGCTCCGAAGGGCTGTTCGGAGACCCAGGAACGGAGCTCGGAGGCGTTGGAGTGCGCTTGGAGCGCGAGGTGGACCCCCTCGCTTCCCAGCTCGCTCGCGATCGCGCGACCGATGCCCCCGGAAGCTCCGGTCACCCAGGCGATTCTTTCCTTCAGATTGAGATCCATGCGAGGTCGGGTAGGTTGAGAGGGAGTCGGCGACCGATACGGAGGGGGGCTCCGCGGCCCGGAAGCGTTATGGAATACAGAAGGGATCAGTGTACGCCCTGGGTCGAAACCCCGGACGTTCGGGCCGTGGGGAGTGCGCGCGGTCCGTTCGACGCAGGGGCATAGGAAGAGACCGGTGCTGTTCAGCGAGCTTCGATTCCTACCGTTCTTCCTGATCGTGTTCAGCGTGCACTGGGCGCTGCGCTCGAACCGTTCTCGGAAGGTCTGGCTCCTCCTCGCGAGCTATTTCTTCTACGGCTGCTGGGACTGGCGCTTCCTGTCGCTGATCCTGTTCTCCACGGCCGTCGACTACGTCGTCGGTGTCCAGCTCTCCAGGCCGGAGACGAGGAAGAAGTTCTGGCTGGGTGTGAGCCTGACCGCGAATCTCGGCCTGCTCGGCTTCTTCAAGTACTTCGGCTTCTTCGTGGACTCTGCCGTCGAGCTCCTGCAGAGGGTCGGCTTTCAGGCCCATGAGCCGACGCTTTCGATCATCCTTCCGGTCGGGATCAGCTTCTACACGTTCCAAACCCTGAGCTACTCGATCGACGTGTACATGGGGCGTCTCGAGGCCGTACACGATCCGCTCGATCTGGCGTTCTTCGTCGCGTTCTTTCCACAGCTCGTCGCGGGACCGATCGTGCGCGCCGTCGATTTCCTTCCGCAGGTCGCGGAGAAGCGCTATTTCTCGCGCGTGGACGTGCGTGGGGCGCTCCTCTTGTTCCTCGTGGGGTACATCAAGAAGGCCTGCATCTCGGACAATTTGGCGCCCTATGTCGATGCTTACTTCGCGACGCCTGAAGCCTACACGGCGTTCGCTTCGTGGACCGCAACCCTGTTCTACTCGGTCCAGCTCTACTGCGATTTCAGCGGTTACTCCGACATGGCGATCGCGTGTGCGGCGCTGCTCGGCTACCGCCTGATCCTGAACTTCCACTTCCCGTACTTCTCGCGTTCGATCGCCGAGTTTTGGCGCCGTTGGCACATCAGCCTGTCCGCCTGGATTCGGGACTACCTCTACATCGCGCTGGGGGGGAACCGCGGGGGAAGGCTGCGGATGTACCGCAACCTCGTGATCGCGCTGGTCCTGTGCGGCTTCTGGCACGGGGCCGCGTGGCGCTTCATCTTCTTCGGCGCGATCCAGGCGGCCGCGCTGATCGCGCGCATCGAGTGGAATACGCGTGTTCCCGAGGACTCGTTCGCGAAGCGCGTCGTGGACTCGATCGCGATGCCGCTCACCTTCGTCTTCTTCATCGCGAGTCTGATCGTGTTCCGAACCGGCGGCTGGGACCACACCTGGACTGCCCTGCGCTCGTTCCTGCTCTTCGAATCGCCCGGTTCCAAGGACTTCGGGACCACCGTCCTGTGGCTCTTCCCGATCTTCGTGGGGTTGCATTGGCTCTCCTACCGCCGCGTCTTCGCCGGCTTTTGGCGAAGGCTTCCCGACTCCGCGTTCGCCCTCGCGATCGGTGCCGCGTTCGCAATGGTTCAGCCATTCGTCGCGATCCACGCCGAGCCCTTCATCTACTTCCAGTTCTGATGGCCCCCGGTGACGAAAAGCGCGCGGAGGCAGCCCGGCTGACGACGGCGCACCGCATGAACCGGCTCCTCGCGGAGGCCCAGGAGCGCGTGCTCGCGCTCGTCGACGACGAGGGCCCGACCGAGCCGCGGATCTCGAAGGTCCGGGCGGCGAGGAACTGCGTTTTCGTGCTGGTGGGGATGTGCGTCGTGTTCTGGGGTCTTTCCGCATTCCAGGAGCGTGTCGCGCCCGAGGCGGTCTACGACGAGGCGAGCATGCAGCGCTTCAAGGTGCGCTCGGTCGCCGAGCGCGCCGACGAGTTCGACCTCTTCTTCGTCGGCACGAGCCGGGTCTACCGAACCTTCGATCCGGTGCTCTTCGAGGAGCTCACCGGTGAGGCCGGCTCTCCGGTCCACGCCTACAACATGGGCCTGCGCGGGATGCCGCTCCCGGAGATGCGCCACACCGTGGAGTGGCTCCTCTCCCGCCACCCGAGGCGACTGCGCTACGTCGTGATGGAGCTGACCGGGGACCTCACGCGCACCTTCGGCCGGCCCCTGCACCTCGAGAACGCGTACACGGACCGTGTCGTCGCGTGGCACGACGCGGAGGAGACGCGGCTCTTGATCGCCGCGAACCTCGATTCCGCCGAGTCCCTCGGGTTCAAGGTGGAGGCGGTCGCGACCCACCTCGCCCACTTCCTGCGCCGTTTCACGAGCACCGGGATCGGCCTACCGCTCGCTCGCGTGCTCCTGCACCTGCCCGAACTCGAGCCCGAGTCTCCTTGGCCGGAGACGGGCCAGGTGACCTTCGAGGACGAGGTGGCGGGCGACCCGGTGCGAGAGGCGGCCGCGGAGCGTTGGCTCGAGATCTTTCGCGCGAATCGTGGCGAGTACGAAGCGCTCCTCGCGGAGTTACGCACCGCACCTCGCTCGGGGCCCCTCGATCCGCACCTCCTCTCGGGAATCCGGGACATCGCCGCGAAGGTGCGTGCGGCCGGGGCCGTCCCGATCTTCGTTGTGATGCCGCCCCACTGGGCGGACGGGCTCGAGGTTCTCGAGGCGGGGGGCACCGACCTCGGGGGGCCGCTGCTGTACTACGGCAATCCCGAGCGCTTCCCGGAATTCTATGACTACGACAACCTCTACAACCTCAGGCACCTGAACGGGAAGGGCACCGAACTCTTCACGCGTCGCTTCGCCGCGGACTTCCTGCGGCTCGAAGAGGGCCGCTAGCGTGCCGCTCCACCGTCGCCCGCGGGCCGCGGACGGGGGGCGAAGGCCTGGCAAGGGGCGCCGGAGGACTGCTCGACGACGAGGGAGGGCAGCAGCCTGGATCGGATGGAGAACGCGCGGCAGCCGTGGGGATGGGAGGGTTCGTAGGTGACGAAGTACTTCGAGCAGGCGAGGCAGTTCGGGGCCGGAGCCGCGCTAGCCATGGAACTCCGTGAGGGCGCGGACCATGTATTCGGGATCGAGACTGCCGCAGAGCTCGCGCGCGGAGTGCATCGAGAGCTGGGGATTGCCGACGTCGACGGTGCGCATCCCGAGGTTCGCCGCGGTCAAGGGGCCGATCGTCGAGCCGCAGGCGAGGTCCGTGCGGTTGACCCATTTCTGGAACGGGACGCCCGCGACCTCGCAGGCGCGTTGGAAGAGCGCCTCGGTCTCGGCCTCGGTCGCGTAGCGCAGGTTCGCGTTGATCTTGAGGACCGGACCCGCGTTCATCGCGAGCCAGTGGTCGGGCTCGTGCTTGGCGACGTAGTTGGGGTGCGTGGCGTGGGCCATGTCCGAGGAGACGCAGACCGAGCGGGCGATCGCCCGGTGGAAGTCCTCGCGCGTTCCGCCGGCGGCGAGCAGGATGCGCTCGAGGACGTCCCCGAGGAGTGGGCTCGTGGCGCCGCGTGAACTCGTGCTGCCGACCTCTTCGTGATCGAACAGGGTCAGGACCGCGACGTGCTTCGCACTCGCGCGTTCGGCGGAGGCGAGCAGCGCAGCGAGGCCGCAGTAGCTCGAGCACAGGTTGTCGAGCCGCGGCGCCGCGAGGAACTCACGCTCCGCGCCGACGAAGGAGCTCGGCTGGGTGTCGTGGCACATCGCGTCCCAGGAGAGGATCGAGTCGGCCTCGACGGCGAGCTCCTCCGCGAGGAGCTCGCGGAAGCCCCCCTCGTTCCCGTCGCCGAGGGCCCAGACCGGAGCGAGGTGCTCCTGGGCGTTGAGGCGCAGCCCCTCGGTGCGTATGTCGCGGTGCAAATGGATCGCGAGTTGGGGGACCGTGCAGACCGGACGGTCGATGCGGAAGAGCCGCTGTTCGGGGTCCCCGGATCCAGCGCGCAGGAAGACGCGACCGGAGAGTCCGAGGTCGCGGTTCAGCCAGGAGTTCAGGAGCGCGCCGCCATAGACCTCGACCCCGAGCTGGCGGTAGCCGGCACGCCCGGTGTCGGGGCGCGGCTTGATGCGCAGGTTCGGGCTGTCGGTGTGAGCACCCACGACCCGAAAGCCGGCCCGGGGATCGACCCCGTCCGGGATCCACCAGGCGACGAGGCTCCCCCCCCGGACGAGGTAGCGCCTGCCGGACCCGGCCTCGAAGGCGTCCTCCTCCGCGACCTCGCGGAAACCGGCCGCGCGCAGGCGCGCCGCGGTGGCCTCGACCGCGTGAAACGGCGAGGGGGATTCGTCGATGAAATCGATCAGGGCCGCGGCCCGTCGCTCGTGCGCTTCGTTCATGGCGCGGATTGTAGCGACGGGCCGGGCCCGCTTCCCCGGCGCGGCGGGGGATTCGGCGCACGTCCCG
>DRLC01000313.1 GCA_011053145.1 Planctomycetota bacterium
ATCCAGATGCCCATTCCGACGGACACGAGGATCAGGGCCGGAATGGTGGCGGCGAGGAGGCGGGTTCGTTCGCCGGGCGGTGGTGCGCTCTCGTGGGTCATGATCGAACCCCGAACCGCGGGGATGCGACCCGGAAAGACTATCCGGATCGTGTTCCCTTCGCTCTCGCGTCTTCCGGGAGCTCGGCGGCGGGGCGTAGAATCGGCGCCCTTCACCGCCCGCCCTTCGGGGTGTTCCCCCGCCCCGGTCCGCGTCCCGTCCGTCTTCCATGAGTGCCTATCCCGAGAACCCCGTCCTCGTTCACGTCGAACGGGCCGGGATCGTCGAATCCATCCACCGCGGAGCCTGGTGCTTCGTCGACGTCGACGGCAAGGAGCTGGCCGGATCGGGGCACGCCGAGCACCCCTACTTCGTGCGCAGCTCGATCAAGTCGATCCAGGCGCTGCCGCTCGTGGAGACGGGGGCCGCGGAGCGGTTCGCCTTCTCGGAAGAGGAATTGGCGATGGCGATGGCCTCCCACAGCGGCGAGGCCTGCCATACCGAGACCGTCGCGAAGACGCTCCAGCGCCTCGGTCTCTCCGAGGCCGACCTCAAGTGCGGGGCTCACCCGCCGAACGATCCCGAGGTGCGCTACGCCCTGCGTCTCGGTGGGGGCAAGCCGAACGCGCTCCACAACAACTGCTCCGGGAAGCATGTGGGTTTCCTCGCCCTGGCCAAGCACCTCGGCGTGCCCGTCGAGAACTACCTCGATCCCGAGAGCGAGGGTCAGGTCCTCGTGCGGCGCGCGATTTCCGACCTCTCCGGCGTCCCCGAGAGCGAGCTCATCCCCGGCATCGACGGCTGCAGCGCGCCGACCTATCGTCTGCCGCTCGTCGCGTTGGGGCGGGCTTTCGCGCGTGTGACGACCCCGGACGGACTCGCTCCGGAACGCGCGGCCTGCTTCCGCAACATGGTGGACGCCGCGGCGAACCATCCGGTCCTGATCGCGGGGTCCCACCGTCGGATCGACACCGACATCCTGCGGGCCACCCGGGGTCGCCTCTTCCCGAAGATCGGTGCGGAAGGAATCCACGCCGTGGGCGTGCGCGGCGAGGGCCGTGCGATCGCGCTGAAGGTGGACGATGGGGGACTGCGGGCCCTCGGGGCGATCGTCTCTGCGCTCCTCGAACATCTCGAACTCCTGCGCGGCGACGAAGAGCGCGAAGCCCTCGCCCCGTGGCGAGGCGGCGTGCTGCGCAACTACGCGGGACGCGAGGTCGGCCGCGTGAGCGTGGTCCTGTCCTGACCATGGACATCTCGCTCCCGCCCGCCCTCGCCGAAGACGCCCACAAGGGAGATGCGGGCAGGGCGCTGTGCGTGGCGGGCCGGCGTACGATGAGTGGCGCCGCGGTCCTCGTCGCGCGCGCGGCCCAGCGGGCCGGAGCGGGGCTCGTGACCATGGCCTGCATCGACCCCGAGCTCCTCACGGTCCTCCCCGTCGCAGCTCCGGAGGCGGTGCTCTCCGACCTTTGCGAAGGGAGCCTCGCGCGAGCCGTGGACCACGCGGCTCCCCACGCACTGCTCTTCGGACCCGGGATCGCGCGGGACCGTCGCGCCGCCGAGCTGCTGGAAGAGTGGCTCGGGACGGGGCCCGGGCTGGTGCGTGTGCTCGACGCCGACGGGTTGAACGGCCTCGAGGGGGAGCCGGAACGTCTGCAAGCCGCGGCGGGGCCCTGCATCATGACCCCACACCCGGGCGAGGCGGCGCGTCTCCTCGGGCGCACCGTCGCACGGGATGAAGAGGGCAGGCGTGCGGCCGCTCTCGAGCTCGCCCGACGATCCGGCGCCGTCGTCGTGCTCAAGGGGAGCGGAACGCTCGTCACCGACGGCGCGCGCATCCACCTCGTCACGACGGGGAACCCCGGCATGGCCACCGCCGGGTCGGGGGACGTCCTGAGCGGCATCCTCGTCGCCTACCTCGCGCGCACCGCGGCCGTCGGTGGAGCCGCGCGCGACGGATTCGATTCGGCGGTCGCGGCGGCCCATGTGCACGGACTCGCGGGCGATCTCGCGGCGGCGCGCCTCGGTCGCCGCGCGCTCATCGCGTCGGACCTCGTGGACTCCCTCCCCGAGGCCCAGACGATGCTCGATGCCGGAAGCGGCTCCGGAGCGTGAACGTCCTTCCGCAACTGCTCCTCGCGATCGTCTGCCTGGTCCCGGCCGGCTCGGCCCAGGACGTGCCGCCCGCGAGCGAAGCCCTGCGCTCGGAGTGGGCGATCCGCGAGGCGGCGCTCGGAGTCGCTGGAGCGGGACTCGGCCCTCGGGAGGTTCGCTCTCGCCGCTGGACCGATCGGGTCGCCGCGCTCGAGGCGCTGAGGCGCCGCGCGGGTCTCGGCGAAGCGCTCGGAAAAGAGGTGCTCGCGACGGTCCGAGCGGCCCTCGATCACGACCACCCGAACGTGCGCGCCCGGGCCCTGGCGGTGCTCGACCTCGCAGGGACGGGATCCATTTCGGAGCAGCGGATCGCCGTCCTGGTCCACGACCCGTTTCCCGCGGTGCGGATCGAACTCGCCCACCTGCTCGCGAGCGACGCATCCGATGCGGGGCTGGCCGCGCTCGAGTTCCTGCTCGACGACGGCGATCCGCGCGTGGCCGAGGCCGCACGCTGCGGCGTCTTCTTCCATCGGTCCCCGCGCGCGGATTCGATTCGCGCGAGGCTCCTCGAGCGATGGGGAAGCTCGGAGGACGAGGATGCGCGGGAGAGGTATCGCCGGGCCCTCGAGTGGTGTGACGCGGGGGCGGGGAGCACGGCGTTGCTGCGCGCTCGCTTCGAGCGCTGGAGCGCAGGGGGGGATCGAGCCCTGCGCAACCGCGCGCTCCTCGCGGCTCTGCTCCTCGGTCGAAACGTGCTCGAAGCGGGGGAGAAAGAGCGCGGCCGATGGGTGCGCGCCCTCGAGGACGGCTGGGGCCAGATCGATTCCCCCGGTTTCGCGCAGCTCTTCCTCGGCGCGGCGCGGGCCCGTGGGGCGGACGTCGGCGGGGCATTCTTCGGAATCCTGGTCAAGTCCGAGGCATCACGCTTCCTCACCCCCTCGGGGCTCGCCAGCGCGGTGGTCGCGTCTCTCGGTCCGGGGCCCGCACTCGCGCGCGCGCGCTCGGCCCCACCCGACGTGATGGCGGTGCTGCTCGAGAACCTTCCCGACCGGCTCTGGAGCGGTGCGCGCACCGTGCTCGCTCCGCTGCTCGAGCCCCCGACGCCCCTCGAGGTGCGCACGCTCCTGATCGGGATCCTCGCCGCGACGCTGCGGACCGGGCGTGGGCCGGGAGCCGCGGATGCCGAGGCCTTGCTCCGCGGTGCCATCGGCGTGGAGGCGAGCGGACCGAAGGCGTTTCGGTCGCTGGTCTCCGCCGCGCCCCCCGAGCACATGGCCGAGTTCGCGACCGAGCTCCATGCCGCCTGGTCGGACTATCCTCCCGACGAACGCCTGCGCGCCCTCGCCGACCTACCGCGCGGTCTTCCGCTTCCCGCGTTCCGCGCGGACCTCCTGCGGCTCGTCCAGGAGCCCGGCCCGGGACGTCGATCCGCGGTGGAGCTGCTCGCGTCGGCCCGGGGCGATCCGCGGGTCTCGGAGGCGCTGCGGGGCCTCGTCGAGGTGGATCTCGCCAGATTCCGCGGGGTTCCCGAAGGGGAGGCCCACCGCGTCGAGGTGGAGGTGCGCGGCGAGCTGCGCGCCCTCGCGGCCCAGGATCCGCGCGGTGCGTCCGCGCTCCTCGAACGCGCCCTGCTCCTCTCTTCTGCCGGGACGCCGGCCGCCGAGGGCATCGGAAAGACGGCCGCGGCACTCCTCGCGAAGTCCGATGCCGGATGCGCCGTTCTCGCCGCGCACCTCGTCGACGGCCTCGGCGCCCGCACCCGGATCGAGGCGGCGATCGGCCTGGTCCTCGCGGGCGCGCGGGGATCCACCGATGCCGCGCTCGTGCTCGAGGCGGAGTTCGACACGCTCGCGAGCGATCTCGCCGAGCGCGCGGTGCGGGCCCTCGGCCGGGGAGAAGTTCCCGCCCAGCTCGCATTCCTGGAACGGGTTGCACGCGACCCCGCGCGCCCCCAGTCGGTTCGCATGGCTTCGGTCGAGGCGCTCGGAGAGCGCGGCGCGGTGGGCTCCCTCGTTCGGATCCTCGCGGGACAGGGGAACGGGTCGGACGGGGGGGCGGGGCTCGACCCGCGCCGGGTCGCGATCCGAACGCTGGGACGGATCGCGCTCGGAACGGGAGAGCAGCAAGACGCGGCTCGGCGCGAGCTCGAGCGTCTCTTCGAACGTCTGCGGCGGGAAGACGGGAACGAGAACGCCCTCGCCCGCGAGCGCCGCGAACTCCTCGCGGAAACCCTGCTCGGAGTGCTCGGCCGGCTCGACCCGATCCCCGAGGGGCTCGCGGAGCGATGGCTCGCCTTCCCGCTGCGCGACGCGCCGCGGATCGCGAGCGAACGCTTCGACGGTGCGCGCGCTCCGGACGCCCGCTTCCTCTGGCGCGGCGAGTTGGAGTGCGCCGAGGCCTGGTTGGAAACGGGGAGGCTGCGCGAAGCCCTCGCCCGCTCGGGGGCCTGGCGGCGCGTGGATCCATCCTTCTTGTCGGCTCTCGGGGAGGCGGTCCTCGCGCGCGGGCTCACGCCGGTCGATCGCGACGTCGCCCGAGCGCTGCTCGAGGCGTCGGCCGTGGCGGCCGCGGGCTTCCCGATGGAGGGGAGCTCGAGTGGCACGAGTGAGGGTTGGGCGAGGTCCCGGGCCCGGCTCCTCGCGCTCGCTCTGGCGAGCGCGGATCGGGAGCGCGCTCGCCGTCTCGCCAGGACGCTCCTCGTCGAGCGGTTGCGGGGAGACCTTCCCGACACGGTCTGGCTGCGGGTCTTCGGCGAACGCGACCTCGTACAGGGCTTGGATCCGGTGCGGCGCCTCGGGGCTCTCGCCGATTCCTGAGGAACCCAGGCGCGGACCCGCGGGCGCTCCTGGAGCCGATCCGCGCGCCCCCGTATCCTGGGTGCGGGCCCCGGAGACCCCCTCTGCAACCCGGGCCGAGACCCCTCACCGAAGGACCCGCAGCGACGATGTCGACCCAGACCCCCGCCGGAACGATCCAGCCCGAGAAAGCGCGAAAACTGTCGGTCCCGGAGGGGGCCGTGACGACCCTCGACGACGACCTCGGGTTCGTCGCGCTCGTCGATCGCATGTGCGAGGACGCAGCGCTCAAGGTCGTGAACGCCGCCCGGATCTCCTACGACAAGCGCAAGCAGGGGTTCGCGCCCGAGGACGGCAAGTTGGCGCGCTATCTGTGGGTGCACGGGCACACCTCGCCCTACCGTCACTCGTTCTACACCTTCCATTGGAAGGCGCCGCTGTTCGTGTTTCGCCAGGCCTTCAAGTACCAGGTCGGGTCCACCTGGCGCGAGTATGAGGCGGATGGCCATTCGATCTCGCTCGAGGCCTTCGACGTGATGTTCGACACGGACAAGGGGTGCAGTTGGAACGAGATCTCCGGGCGCTACGTGCAGTGGGATCCCGAGTTCTACGTCCCCGCGAAGATGCGCTCGAACCCGACGCACGGAAGCAAGCAGGCGTCGGTCACGCTGCCCGAGGACTACGACCACGGGGCGGAGCGGGCGCGCATGATCGAGGAGTGCGAGGAGCTCTTCCGGCTCTACAACGAGCGCATCGAGCGCGGCGTCGCGAAGGAGATCGCGCGCATGCTCCTACCGCAAAACATCTACACCCAGGCCTACTGGACCGTTTCGCTACAGGGTGTGATCCACTTCCTTTCCCAGCGTCTCAAGCCCGATGCACAGTACGAGATCCGACGCTATGCGAGCGCGATCTTCGATCTCATCGAGGGCGACCTCGAGCGACTCGGGATCGGTCGCGAGCTGCTGACCGGCGAGTGAGGGCGCGGCGCGGGACCGCCGCGCCCCCGGCTCGGGCCGTTCCGGGCTACTCCCAGATCAACTCGGTGGGGGCCGGCAGGCCGGCGGCTTCGAGTTGCGGGAGGATCGCGTCGCGGTCTCCGACGAGGACGATCGTCATACGATCGAAGTCGAAGAGGTCGCTCTCGGCGATCTTCTTCGCGAGTTCCGGCGTGACTTCGCGGAGGGCCGCGAGGGAATCGCGCAGTTCGCTGACGGGCCTGCCCTCCTGGAGCAGGCGAGCCAGGGCGGACTCG
>DRLC01000314.1 GCA_011053145.1 Planctomycetota bacterium
CAGGATCCTCCCCGAGCTCATCGCCCGTGTGGCGCGTCTGGTCGCGAGAACGGTGAGCGAGTACGACGGGGATCCCCCCTGAGTACTCGTTCCTCGACGAAGGAGGAATCCCGCCATCGAACCGTGGCCCCGGACGCGGTGGGCATCCGGGGCCACGGTTCGGGCGCGAGTCGAGGCGTCTGCGCTCAGGCGTTTTCCTTTTGCGTGGATTCCGCGAAGCCCGCGGCGGGCAGGGCTCCGGGGAGGCTGTCGGCGGAGAAGCCCTCGGAGTGAACCGTCGAGGAGTCCGCTCCGTGGGGTTCGGGGCGGGACCCTCCCTGCCCGTCCTCCGGGCTGTCCTGGAGCGAGGCGGGGGCGCGCCCCATCCCCATCGCACGGGCGATGAGGATGGCGATCACGCCCACGAAGCCCGAGAACAGAGCACCCATTTTGGCCTCGCCCTGCAGGACCGCATCGGTCGGGAAGGCTGCGCCCGAGACGAAGAGAGCAACGGTCAGTCCCAGGGCGGCGACGAAGCCCGCCATGTAGAGTTCCCGCTTTCCCATCTGGTTGGGCAGGGGAAAACCGACCTTGGTAGCGACGGTGGCGAAGATCGAGATGCCCACGGTCTTTCCCACCACCAGGGAGGCAAAGATGATCCAGGTCATCGGACCGATGCCGCCGAGTTCCACGCCGGCGTTCGCCATCGCGAAGAAGAACAGCCCGAAGTCCACGAACGCCTTCAGGTTGTGCTCGAAGTTGTGCAGGGGAGAGTGCGCGTGGTGTTGCTGCGGCTCGAGGTCCACCTCGTCCTCCTCGACGAAGAGGCCGGTGTCGTGCTCGGGACCGGGCAGGAAGGGCACGATGAAGACCAGCGCGAGAGCGGGGTGCAGGTGCGCCATGCTGAGTCCCACCCATGCGAGCGGGCCTCCCGTGGCGATGTAGGGGACCCAGGACTTGACCTTCGCCTTGCGGAGACCGAAGGCGCAGACCATCCCGAGCAGGACCAGGAGCAGGAAGATCGGGCGAGCGGGATGCTCGGGGTCCCCGTAGAAAACGGCGATGATGCCGAGCCCGATCGCGTCGTCGGCGACCGCGAGCAGCAGCAGGAAGTTGATCGCGGGGTGCCCCTTGCCGAACACGGCCCGCGCGACCAGCCATGCGAGGGCGATATCGGTCGCGGTGGGAATACCCCAGCCGCGATGCAGCTCGGACCAGTCGCGTTCCGGGAACATTCCCGCGTTGTTCGCCGCCCACAGGGCCGCGAAGAACACCGCGATCGGCCCGAGCACCCCCCCGGCGGTGGCGAATAGCGGATTCAGGGCCTTCCGCACCGGGTTGAGGCTTCCACCCGGGAGACAAGCCTCGGTGATCTCCTTCGCGGCGATGCCGAAGAAGAAGACCATGAAGATGTCGTTGACCAGGTAGTGGATGGTCAGGGCTTCCCCGAAGAACTTGATCCCGGGGATGTGCCAGGCTTCCTCGTGGGCTCCGAACGCGTGGGCGTACCACTCCGGCGCGAGGTTCGCTGCCAAGAGCGCGGCGAAGACGCCGGCGATCAGGGGGATGGAGAACTCTTGGAGGAGATTGACGAAGCCTTTCTTTTCTGAGCTCATGCGACGGAGGGGGTGATCCTCGCGGGAGGGGAGGGGGGAGCCATTCTCGATGGGGATTGATCGGCTCCCCCGAGGTTCGGCCTGAACCCTCCTCCGCGCGGGCGGCGTGAAGTGACCCAGGGCTGCGACGGCCAGTCTACCGATTGCCGAGTGACTTCCAGGGCCCTGGAAGCGTTCGGTCGGGTCCCTCTCTACCCCTTCACCAGGCCCGGTTTCCCCCCAGAGAGCGGATTTTCGCCCTCTGGGGGGGTGGGGGGATCAGAAGCGGAAGGGAATCCGCAGGTACTGGAGCTGGATCAGGTTCGGATTCGGCGGCACCCCGAGTCCTGCCTCGTCGAGGTCGAACTCCACCTGGAAGCGGAAGAAGCGCAGTGCGCCGGGCGCCAGGGCGTTGAACTCCGAGATGTCCCCGGTGAGGGGAACGAGGAGGTTCGCCTCGTCGGGGTTTCCGAAACCGTCGTCTCCCGTTCCCTCGAAGGAAATGCGCACGAAGGAGTTCGTGGGCAGCGAGTCGATCACCCCTCCGGTCACGGTCCGGAAGAAGCGCGGCACGAGCACGAACTCGGCGGCACTGAGGCCGGCGACGTAGTCCGCCATCGAGATCGACAGCGGAGCCACGTGGACCGTCAAGGTCTGGGTGGCTTCGTCATAGCTCGCGTCGGAGACATCGAACTGGCGCAGGTTCGCGGGGTTGCCGACCTCGCTGACCCGCAACAGGAAGTGCCGAAGCAGGACCGGGCTCCTCAGGTAGATGTCCTTCGAGACCGGCGAGGTCGACATCGTGAACGGATCCAGGCTCGATCCGGAGAACAGGATCGAATTGCCATCCGACAAGAGTGTGGCCGTGGAGGACGGGAGGGGAGAGGGGCCCATCAGGGGGGCAAGTTCCATCGGCCCGCCACCGCTGGTGAGGATCTTCCCGGAATCATCCCCCGGGCTCGTGTCGGTCCCCTCGAACAGGAACTCGACGAGGTCCGTTCCGCCGCCGGGATCGAGGTCCGCGCCACCGATCGAGATCCACTTCGAGCGCACCTTCGAACGTGCTCCGAACGTGGGGATCATCTGGATCGCCGAGGGCTTCGTGAAGGGCAGCAGCGGGTCGGGCTCCCCGACCTGCGCGGTCGGGATGATGATGTTCGACGTCGCCGGATCGTCCGAGGGGGGGTTGATCGACGGGACGTGGATCTGGATCACGCCCGGTCCTCCGCCGCCTCCATAGCTGATGTCCTTCGGGATCGAGGATCCGCGCGGGTTGTTCGAGCCCTTGTAGAACTTCGCCCCCTTCGTCGAGACGTGGAGTTTGTTGGCCGCGAGGGGATCGCCGTCGGTGAAGTCCACCAGCGTGGCCGATTCCAGGATGACGTGACCGCCCGATCCGGAGCCGCCGGTGCCGCCCACGTGGTCGAGGAAAGAGGTGTTCTCCCCGGTGCCGCCGTGGCCACCCTCGGCGAGGATGACTCCGTTGGGACCGAACACGATCGGGCCGAGAGCGCGGATGCGCAGGCCGCCGCCGGCACCGCCGCCTCCGCCGCCCTTCTCGTCGCTGCCCTGGTTCCACTTCGGGGTCGGGAAGGTCTTCGAGGGCAGGGCGTCGCCGCCGCCACCGCCGCCGTAGCCGGCCCAGATCGAGGTCAGCTCACCGCGCACCAGCCCGGTGATCTGGTATCCCCCCATCCCGTCCGGTTGGACGATCGGTTTGATTCCGAAGAAGTCGTTCCCGGGATCGTTGTCCTGGAAGGGACCCGGACCGGGAAGTCCGCCCATGGCCGGTTTCATGCCCGTCTCCGCGCCGGTGCTGTCGGGGTGACCGGGGAAACCCTGCTGGGCGAAGAGCCCACCCACGCTCAGGTTGAAGTCGGCCGCGAATCGTCCGCCGCCGCCGCCGCCCGGCCGGCGGGCATCCTTGCCCTTCTTGTCCGGCGCATACCCGCTTTCTCCCCCCTGGCCGCCGGTACCGCTCTCGAGGTAGGGGCCGAACCCGGTGCCGCCGCGCGGGGTGGAGTTGTTGCGCACCTCGCTGGCGTCTCCGCCGCGACCGCCGGCCGCCGCGCCGGCCGCGCCGGTTTCGGGCTGGGCTCCGGTGTTGAGCGTCGCCACGTCCTTCGCGGTGAAGCCACTGACGTCGATCTTCCCGTCGATGCGGACGGTTCCGGTCGCGTTGATGAGCATCGTGTTCGTGCCCTGGACGCGCAGCACGCCACCGGCTTCGACGATCAGGTCACGCACGTGCACGACGCCCCCCTTCGCGAGTTCGGTCGTGGTCGCGATCCCGCCCGGGCCCCCGACGATCGAGGTCGAGACGGTGTCGAACACGAAGATCTGCCCGGCCTTCACGACCCAGTCGAAGTCGCCACCCGGGCCACCGGTGCCGTCGAAGTTGAACCCGGATGTGAGCTCGCCGTCCTTCCAAACCGCGGGGGGAGTGTCGAACAGGGCGTCGGTGTCCTGGAACGAACCGGGGCTCGTCCCGCCGAAGTCGAAGTCTTCGAAGAACTCGTCCGCGCCGACCGTGGGTTCGGCGAGGGTCGAGAAGTTGATGGACTGCGTGGGCACGACCGCGAAGTCGGTGGCCGCGATCAGATTGCTCTCACCGACGATGTCCTGGAAACCCTGGCGCACGTCCACCCGGAACTGACTCGCCGCGGGCAGCAGTCCGATCGGCTCGAGGCGCACCGTAGCACCCGTATCCGTGCAGTTCGTGAGGAGTTCGACTTGGGTGTCGATCGGGACCCAGGTGCCGCTGGAGTCGAGGAACTCCAGGCGGATGCGCTTTTCCGAGATGTTCGTCGAGGAGGGACTGACCGGCTGGTTGAACTCGACGTAGACCGCGGTCTTGGTCTCCTCGTTGGCGTACAGGTTGAGCGGAACCTCGCTCGGGGCTGTCGCGCCCGGCCGATAGGAATAGGTCTGTGTCGCTTGGTCGAACTCGAAGTAGATCCGGGAGTCGGGCGAGGGGTCGCCGCCGATCTCGATGTAGCTCACGCCGTCGAGGCGCGTCGTGTCCCCCTTCGCGCGGACCACCGGAATCGGTGGGCCGGGGACCTCGTCGAGGAAGATCGTCGACGGGGCGTTGGAGTTGGGCGTCGAGAAGTTGCGTTTCTGCGTCTGGGCGAGGGCGTGCCCTTGCGTGGATCGGATCGTGTTTCCCGTGCCCTCGTTCAAGCCGACGACCTTGATCGTGTAGATCGTGCCGCCGGGGCTCAGCCCTGCATCGGATAGGTCTGCCTTCGTCGGGCAGTTCGGCTGGAAGACGATCGTGGTGTCGTCGGTCGTTTCCGCGATGCCGTCGCCGTCCGTGTCGATCTGCTTGAACTCGAACGAGCCCGTGGCCGGAACCCCCGTGTCGCTCACGATATTGATCGTGTTCGAGCTGACCGTGGCGAAGTCGATCGGGAGGGTGAAGTGGAACTCGATCTCCCGGTTGATCTGCCAAACCGCATTCGGGGGAGCGGAGATTTGGCTGAGAGCGAAAGCCGTCTGGACGGGGCCGGCGCCGCTGCTTCCTCCGCCGCCGGAGCAGGCGGAGAGGGTCCCCAGGAGGAGGGTCGGGATGAGGACTCGGCGGAAATCGTTCTTCATAGGGGATGCGGGGCGTCTGCGGGCCGGAATCTACCAGGTCCGAGAGGCCTAGGCGGGGGCGGGGGAGCCACCTACAGGACTTCTGAGCCTCCCCCGCTGGATGGGGACGGCGGGGACGGGGCTCCCTGGAATCTTACCCCCTGGGGGGCGGAACGCACGCATCGGGACGGACGGGCCGGGGGGGGGCTCCGGGGGCCGGGAGCCCGAGCGGTGGGCCGGGGAGGGCCCTGGAGGGGCCGGGGAGCGGGATCTAGCCGCCCTTCCTCGGCCGCTCAGGAGGGACGGGACGCTCGGATGCGGGACTCGGAGGCACGGTCGACGAGCTCATCGGGGGTTTCTTTGCACTCGGCGAGGGTCGCCCGCAACCCGGCTTCGATCCGGCGGCATGCGAGGCTTGCCAGGTCGCGCTCCTGCTCCGAGAGCTCCCCCCGGCACGTGGAGGCCCGCGAGAGCACAGCGGCGGTCTGGAAGAGCCCGACCGCGAGGTCCGAGAGGCGCCGGAGGTCGTGCTGTGCTTCTCGGATTTCCTTCCCATGGCGTTCCACGGAGGCACGGGCCTCGGCGGCGAAGGCGCCGGCGAGTTCGCCGAGCACTTCGGCCTCCCGTTCGAGCCCGGCGGCAGCCCCTTCGAACCTCGGGCTTTCCGGACCCTCGCTGGCCTCACCCCGAACGAGGGCCCGCGTGCCCTGCACGGAGAGCATCATTCGCAGCACCTGGTTCGTGCCCTCGAAGATCAGGTTGATGCGCGCATCGCGCAGGATGCGTTCGAACGGGTACTCGCGCATGAAGCCCGTTCCCCCGGTGAGCTGCAAGGCGCTGTTGCAGATGTCCCACAGGCGCTCGGTCGAAAACATCTTGCAGGCGGCCGCTTCGAGCATCGTTTCCGTCTCACCCCGGTCGACGAGTCCCGCGGTCAGCCAGCAGCCGGCCTCCATCGCGTAGATGTCGGCGTCCATGCCGGCGATCAGCTCGCGCATCATTCCGAACTCCGCGATCGGGCGGCCGAATTGCTCCCGCTGGACCGCGTGCGCGAGGGAGAGATCGCGCGCCAGCTTGGCCTGGCCGATGCAGCATGCGGCCAGCCCGTGGCGGCCGGAGTTCAGGACGTTGAGGGCTACCTTGAAGCCTTCGCCGAGTTCGCCGACGCGGTGATCGTCCCCGACCACGACGCCCTCGAGGCCGACTTCGGTCGTGGAGGATCCGCACAGCCCCATCTTGTTCTCCGGCTCGCCCGTCGTGAGCCCGCTGGCCTCGCGCGGCACCCAGAACGCGGTGATCGGCCGTTCCATCAGCGGCGCGTCGGGCCGGTCGGGGTGCGGCGTGCGCGCGAAGACGAGGAACCAGCGCGCGAAGCCTCCGTTCGTGATCCACAGCTTGCGCCCATCGATGCGCCAGTTGCCGTTTCCATCGGGATCCGCGGTGGTCCGCAGCGCTCCCGCGTCCGAGCCCGCACCCGCTTCGGTCAGCGCGAAGGCCGCGATGCGTTCTCCGCTCGCGAGTTCCGGGAACCAACGCGCCTTCTGTTCCTCGGTGCCGTAGAGAACGAGTCCCTTCGTCCCGAGGCCGAGGTGCCCCCCGAGCACGGTCACCGTCGAGGCACAGCGGTTCGCGAGGGCTTCCATGACGTGCGCGTACGTCCATTGGCCACACCCGCTGCCGCCGTACTCTTCGGGAAGGGTCAGGCCGAAGAGGCCGAGTTCGGCCATCCCGTCGAGGACGGACTCGGGGATGCGCTTGCGCGCATCGATTTCCGCCGGGTCGATCGCCTCATGCGCCCAGTCGCGCACCATCTCGGCGACGGTCTCGGTGGTCTCGCGCACTTCCTCGTCGGGCCAGGGAAACGGCAGGAGCAGCGAGGAATCGAGCGTGCCCTGAAAGAGTGTCCGGAGGAAACCAGGCTGCTTGTGTTGTCCCATGTGTCGGCGCCCCGTCGGAGCTCAAGATGCAGGATGTTCGACGCTGTTCCCGTGGAATGTGGAGCCCTTTTCGAGCATTTCGCGCAGCAGTCCGGGCACGCCGAAACGGGCTGGAACCTGGACGTTCGTGTTGGAAGCGAGGGCTTCGAGGCGCGCGGCGATCTCCCGCAGTCCGCGCGCGTCCGCATAGCGCAGCGGCCCGCCGCGGAACGGGGCGAACCCCGTCCCGAAGATCACCCCGAGGTCGAGCTCGCGCGGTCCCGCGACCACCTCTTCCTCGAGCGCACGCATCGCCTCGGCGACGAGGGCGAGCACGCAGCGGTCCACGATTTCGGAACTCGACAAACCCGGTCCGCCGCGATCCCCGAGTCTCGGATTGCGGCCCGCGCGCCTGGGTTTGCCGTCCTTGCCCTTCTCCCAGAGGTACAGACCTCTCCCGGTCTTCTTGCCCAGTTCCCCCGCTTCCACGAGGGGCTCGAGCACCTGGGTCGCCGCCATGCGTTCCCCATAGGCCTTGGACAGGGAAGCCCCCGCATGGGAGGCGATGTCGAGCCCCACCTCGTCGATGAGTTCGCAGGGTCCCATCGGCATCCCGAAGTCTTCGAGCACGACATCGATCTCCCGCGGATCGGCGCCCGCGTCCACCATCCGCAGGGCTTCGTCGAGGTAGGGACCGAGCAGGCGGTTCACGAGGAATCCCGCCACGTCCCGCACGATGATCGGAGTCTTCCCGAGGCGCACCGCGAGGCGCGCGACGCGGGCGACGGCATCGTCGGAGGTTGCGGGGCCGCGCACGATCTCGACCAGCGGCATGCGCGCGACCGGGTTGAAGAAGTGCATCCCCACGACGCGCTCGGGGCCCGGGATTCCCTCGGCGATCTCGCCCACCGAGAGGGACGAGGTGTTCGTCGCGAGGATCGCACCCTCGGGCAGGAGGCCTGCCATCTCCGCCAGGACCACGCGCTTGACTTCGAGCCGCTCCGCGACGGCCTCGATCGCGAGGGTGCAGCGTCCGAAGCCGATCGCCTCGGTCGTGACCTCCAGCCGGTCGATCGCCGCGTCCGCCCGGCTGCGCGTCAGTCGGCGGCGTTTGCGCTTGCGCTCGACCGACGCGCGATGGGTTTCCACGGCGTGGTCGAGCTGAGAGCGGTCGAGATCTCGCAGGCGAACCTCGAGTCCCTTCTGCGCCATGAGCGATGCGATTCCGCCGCCCATGACCCCGGCCCCGATCACCGCCGCCCGGGAGATGTCGTCGGTCGTGTCTTCCCCGTCCTCGCGGCCGAGTTTCTTCGCCGCCTCGGAGTCGAGGAAGATTCGGACCAGGTTGTGTGCGATCGGGGACGAGGAGAGCGGCAGTACGCCGCGCACTTCGTCCTCGAGCCCCACGTCGAGTTCGGTCCGCGGCGCAGCGACCACGAGCGGGAGCACGGCGAGCGGTGCGGGGTAGTGTCCGTGGGTCTTCGCCATCACGCCCTTGCGGGCGGTGCGCGCGATGAGCGCCCCGGCGATCGGGTTCTGGTCGATCAGGATGCGTTCCCATCCCTTGCGCCCGCGCCGCGCCAACTTGACCCGGCCCGTCGCGACGTCGTCGGCGACGCGAAGTAGGTAGGCGGGCTTCGTGAGGCGGTCGACGAGACCCAGCCGGAGCGCCTTGCGCGGGCGGTGGAGGGTTCCGCCGAGGATCGAGGCCAGCGCGGCCGGGACTCCGATGCGCCGCGGCAGGCGCTGGGATCCGCCCCAGGCCGGGTAGATCCCGAGGAGCACCTCGGGCAGGCCGATTTTCGTCGTCTCATCGTCGGCGAGGACGATCCGGTCACAGGCGAGTGAGATCTCGCAGGCGCCGCCCGGGACAGGACCACCGACCGCGGCCACGGTACGGATGCGACCGCCGCCCTCGCGTCCCAGACGGTGGAGACGCTGGAAGAGCCGTTGCCCGCCGCGTACGAATCGCTCGGCGATCGCGGGATCCTCGATGCGCGCGATCGTTTCGACGTCGGCACCCGCCGCGAAGCTCGTCGGCGAGCGTCCGGTGATGACCAGGGCGCGGATATCGCCGGCCCGCTCGATCTCGTCGAGCACCTCGTCGAGGTCGCGCAGGACGGCCGCGTCGAACACGGCCAACTTCGGGCGGTGGAGCGGGTCGAGGACGAGGTGCGCGAGGCCCTCACCGAGGAGTTCGAGTCGCCAGGTCGTGCCCGGCTCCGGCGCGTCGTCGGGGAGAGGGATGCCTGTGAGATCGATCATGCCGAGACCCTTTCGAGGAGGAAGGCGCCGCCCTGACCACCGCCGATGCACAGCGTCGCGAGACCGAGCTCGAGGTCCTTTTCCCGGAGCTCGTGCGCGAGGGTGAGGAGCAGCCGAGCTCCGGTGGCGCCGACGGGATGGCCCACGGCGATCGCGCCGCCGTTCGGATTCAGGCGTTCGGGATCGATCTCGAACGCGGAACCGGCGGATCCGAACTCGCACTCGCAGAAGGACGGGCTCGCGAAGGCTCGCATGCAGGCGATGACCTGCACGGCGAAGGCCTCGTTGAGCTCGATCGTCTGGATGTCGTCGAGGGTGCAGCCGGCCAGGGAGAGCGCGCGGTGGGTGGAGTACACCGGACCGAGCCCCATGCGCGCCGGGTCGCAGCCGGCGAAGGCGAACGATCGCAGGGCCGCGAGGGGCTCGAGTCCCAGGACGCGAGCGCGCTCCTCGGTCGTCACGAGCAGCGCGGCGGCGCTGTCGGTGATCCCGCATGCGTTCCCGACGGTGACGACGCCATCGGGCTTCTCGAAGTAGGGCTTCAGCTTCGCGAGCGCTTCCAGGGTCTGGTCGTCACGGATCCCGTCGTCGGCGGTGAGCGAATGGGAGCCGGGCCGCGCGCCGAGCGGCAGGTGGGGGAGGATCTCGACCTCGAATCGGCCCGCTTCGCGCGCGTCGCGGGCACGGTGGTGGCTCTGGAGGGCGTAGGCGTCGGCCTCTTCGCGCCCGATGCCGAAGTCGCGGGCCAGGTTCTCGGCCGTGGAGCCCATGATCAGTCCGGAGATCGGGTCGGTCAGGCCTTCGACGAGCGAGATGCGCGGCGCGAACATCGAAGGCCGCAGCGATGCGAAGGCCGCGAGCTTCGCGCCCAGGCTGCGCGCCTTCGAGAGGCGCGTGAAGAAGTCCACCGCGCGCCGGTTGTAGACGAGTGGATAGGCGCTCATGACCTCGACGCCGAGGCAGAGGTAGAGGTCGCCGCGTCCGGCCGCGATCGCCTCCGCGGCGTTCGCCACGGCCTGCATCCCACTCGCGCAGTTGCGGCCGACGGTGTAGGCGGGCACGGCCTTCGGAACCCCGGCCCGCAGCGCCAGCACGCGCCCCACGTTCGCCTGGTCATGGGGCGGGCCGACACAGCCCACGATGACCTCATCGAGTTCGGCTGGGTCGACGTTCGTGCGCGCCAGGAGCTCGCGCGCGAGGGTAGCGCCCAGATGAGCTGCGTCCTCATGCGCGAAGGCGCCCCCGGCCCGGGCTTGGGGCATGCGGAGTCCGGCTGCCAGGACGATTCGGGACGTGGGCGCGGGGCGATTCGTCATGGGATGGTGTCGTTGGGGACGGGGAGCCCGACCGTGTGCAGTGTGGGCTTCCGGGGAGCGCGATGGAACACCCGGGGGGAGGGGATCGGCACCGCCGTGGACACGCTCGAGCGGAAACCATGCAATGGTGCGAAAGGCCGCGCGCGATCCTCTCTCCTTCACCGGCGGAAACGAACCTTGAGCGAACCGACCCCCCGACCCTTCCCTCCCCCTCTGGCCGGCCGCAACCCGGACGGTACGCCGAGGCCGCGGACCGTGCTCCTGCTCGGAGGCGGTGGCATGCGGGGGATGGCCCACATCGGCGTCCTCCGGGCGCTCGAACGCCTGGGAATCGGCTATGACGCCGTGGTCGGGACATCGATCGGTTCCCTCGTCGGCGCGATGGCCGCGGGCGGGCTCTCCACCGACGAGATGGAGACCATCGTCTCCTCCCTCGAGAAGGAGGACTACTTCCGGCTCAACTTCGTGAAGTTCCTCCTGAAGGGGGTGCGGGCATCGAGCATCTACCGCGGCGACACGTTCCGGGAGCGACTGCGCGAGCTGCTCCCGCCGATCGGTTTCGAGGAGATGCGTGTCCCCTTCTTCTGCAATGCGGTCTGCCTCGAGTCCGGCGGCCAGGTCTTCTGGGGGACGCCGGGGCTCGAGGACATCTCGCTCATCGACGCTGTCTATTCCTCGTGCTGCCTTCCCGGAATCTTCGAGCCCTACGAGCGCGACGGTCACCACTACATGGACGGGGGGATCATCGATCCCCTTCCGATCCGCTTCGCCCAGACCCTGCGCCCGGACCTCATCCTGGCCGTGGACCTCACCACCAAGGCCACGTTCAAGGCACCGAACTACAAGGACCGCGTCGTCAGCACCCTCTATCGCTCCTTCGACATCGCCGAGGAAGTGCTCGTCGAGAACCACCTGCACGCCTACGCGGATCGGCGTTGCGTCCTGATCCAGCCGAAGGTGGCGCACCTGTCTCGGTTCGATTTTCGCGACGTCGCGGAGGTCGTCCGGCTCGGGGAGGACGCGGCTTGTCGAGTCTTGACCTCGCATTCGGCCACGCGCTACCTCGTCGACGGGAGCGAGCTCGACGGGCTTTCGTGTCCCGTGACCCCGCGCGACTACGTCAGCATTCGGGTGGATCCGACCCTGTGCATCGGCTGCGGAAACTGCGAGATGGTCTGCGCGACCGAGGCCTTCTGGCTGCACGGTGAGAAGGCGGACGTGCGCAAGTTCTCGAACTACGAATGCACGCGCGACCATGCCTGCGCGCGCAACTGCCCGACGTCGGCAATCCAACTGGGGAATCTGTGAACAGGGATCCGAGGGCCAGGACCGAGACGCTCTCCCTCGCCCCGGTGACTTCGGGATCCGGGCACGTGGATCGGGGTGCGGAGGCCCAGGGGCACCACGCCGCATCGGTGCCGAGTGCGCGCGGCGTCGGAGAGATCCTCGACACGGCGCTCGATGTCCTCGTCGCGACGTTCGGGACCTGTCTCGTGATCGCGGCCGCGTGCTGGATTCCGTTCTACGTCGCGGGAGAATGGATCTTGGACTCGGGAATCTCTCCGTCGGTGCAGCTCTTCTGGGCGCTGTCCACGCGCGCACCCGAGGTCTTGACCACCGGCTTCGTTTGCAGCCTCGTGGGGGCGTGGATCCTCGGTCGCGGGGTCCGTCGGACGGAGGCGCTGTGGAACGGAGCGCGCGCAGCCGCCGGCGTCTTCGTGATCGCGGTACTGCAGATCGTCGCGAGCGCGGCCCTCGCATGCCTGTGCGTCGGGCCGATGGTGCTCGCGTTCTGGCTCTTCTCCGTCACGCCGACCGTCTATGTGCTCGAGCGTCGAGAACTCGTCTCACGCCTCGCGAGTGGGAATCGGGGGCCGGCGGGGTGGGTCGCCGGCATCCTGCTCTCGGTCGGGCGCGGGTTCCGACTGGTCTTCGGCCTCGATTCGTTCGGGCGTTGGGCGGGATACGCACTCGTCTCCTCGATCGTCGTGCTCTGGCCCCTCAGGATGGTCCCCGCGCTCGCCCAGAACGGCGTCGTCCAGCCCTTCGTCGAGGCAGCGACCGGGCTCCACGGTCACGGCGTCGGCGCGATTCTCGCAGCGGTCTCGGCGCTCTTCGTCGGGATCGCGACGGCGTACTCGGCGGTGCTCGGGACCGTGTACTACGTCGATCAGCGCGTCCGGCGAGAGGGGCTCGATCTCGAGCTGAAACTGGCGGCCCGCGGGTGCCCGGGTCACTTCCCCGGCTCCATCGACGGATCGCGCGTGTGATCGGGGCGCTGCTCTTCGCGGTGGGGCAGGCGGACCCCGGGCGACACTCCGCGGACGAGGTCTCCGCGGCCCTCCAACGCGTGATCGTGCGGCGCGGGGGACCCGGCGAGAGCCCCGCCGGTCGGCTCGCGGCTTGGTTCCTGAAGCACCTCGGAGGGGAGGGGGGAGTCGTCGGCGAGGTCCTCCTCTGGACGTTCCTCGCACTGGTCGCGTTCGCGCTCGCGAGGTTCACGTTCGGCTTCGTTCGCCGGATCATCGGGCCCCGGGGCGAGGGTCGGCTCGAGGGGGCGGCAGGGCCGGACGCGATGGAGCGCGCCCGCGAGCTCCTCGCCCGCTCGCGTGAAGAGCGCTCGGCGGGGGAGTATCGCAGCGCCCTCGGGCTCTCGCTGCTCGCGCTCGTCCTCGCCCTCGGTGGGAGGGGAGCGCTCGAGTTTCAGCCCGCGTGGACCTTCCGCGAGCTCCTCGTTCGGGGGAGGCCCCGGCCCGGGGCGCGCCGTTTGCTCGAGCTGCTCGTCTCGGACCTCGAAGCCAAGGAGTTCGGCGAAGATCGGATCGACGAAAGGGACCTCGACCGCGTCGAATCGCTTTGCGTGCGGGCGATCGGAGGAGACCTGTGAGCCGGTTCGCCCGAGTCGTCGCGCTGCTCGCGGGCGTGCTCTTGGTCGGAGTCGCCCTCCTGCTCCGATCGCTCGCCGGCCAGGGCGCGCAGGCTCCGGGCAGCTCCCTCTCGAGAGGACCCAACGGACGGGATCTGGCGCTCTTGCTCCTGAACGAGATGGGCTTTCGCGCCCGAGCCTTCCGAGGCGCCCCCGGAGAGCTGCCCGACGGCGGAGCTCTGCTCTTCCTGGAAGCGCCGCCCCCGGATATCGGGCTGCCCGAAAAGGACGGGTCTCGCTCCTCTCGATCGCGCGATCCCCTGCACTATCGACGCTTCGTCGAGGGCGGGGGCACCCTGGTCGTCGCCTCCGGGGGGGAGATGTCGGAGTTCCTGGAACGCACCCTCGGGATCGCGATGGGGGGGGGCGTCGATCGGAGCGGAGAGAAGCCGACCGGGACCCAACCGGCGATCCTGCCCGACGGAGACCGGCTCGCGCTCTCCTGGCATCCGGAAGCGCGCTTTGCGACTCCTTCCCCGACCGAACCCTTCGAGGTGGTGCTCGCCGACCCCGGGGGCGATCCCCTCGCGGTACGGATCGCGCTCCCGGAGTGGAACGGGGGCGGCGTCCTCGTGTTCGCGCAGGACCTCTCGTTCCTCGACAACGACCGCATCGGGAACGGCGACAACGCGCTTCTCCTGGTTCGCCTCGCGGAGACCTACGCAGGGGACCGTCCGATCCTGTTCGACGAGTACGTCCTCGGCGGATGGCAGCCCCCCTCTCTCCTCGCACTCGCCTTCGGTCGCACGGCCCTCCCGTTCTCCGCCCATGCGCTCCTCCTGCTCCTCGTACTGATCGTGCGTGCCGCCTGGGTGCGCGCCTTCCCGCGGGACCCCGAACCGCTCGCGGGGGTCTCCGCCCTCGCACGCGCACGCGGCGTGGCATCGCTCCTCGCCGACGCGGGGCGCTGGGGTCTGCTCGCGGAGTTTCTGCGGCGCGGCGTGCTGCGGGAATTCGCCGGGCGGGTGCGTGGCCTGCGGGTGGAGGACCGGCCCACCGGGGACGAGCTGCGTGCCCTACTGGCGGAAGTCCTTCCGAATGCCGACGGCGTCGAGCGCGAGCGCTGGGTCGCCCTCTTCGAAGCCGAGGTCGGAGATCGCGATGGTTTCTTCGAACTCGCGCGGAGCCTGGCCCTCCTCGAGACTTCACACTCTTCCCCGTACCCCGGTTCCGAAACGACCCCCTGAGCCACCATGGATTCCGAACCCGAAGACGAGAATGCCCTTCCTCCGGCGGCGCCGAGTGCCGAGTCGAGCGCCGACGGGAACTCGACCGTGCGGACCCTCGCCTCACGGGTCCAGGCCGAAGCATCGGAGGTTCTGGTCGGGCTCGAGGGACCCCTCCGGCTGTGCCTCGAAGCCCTCCTCGCGGGTGGGCATGTCCTGATCGAGGGGCCGCCCGGCGTCGCGAAGACCCTGCTCGTTCGGACCCTGGCCCGGACCCTGGGTTGTGACTTCGCGCGGGTCCAGTTCACGCCGGACCTCATGCCCGCGGACGTGACCGGGACGAGCATCTTCCATCCGGGGGACGGAACCTTTCGCTTCCAGCCGGGCCCGG
>DRLC01000315.1 GCA_011053145.1 Planctomycetota bacterium
ACGGAAACTCCTGAGGTCGAATCGGCGAAAACCGTCCTGCTCCACGGACCGACGGCCTGGAAACGAATTCAAGCTCACGCAAGAATCGAGTCGGAGTTTTCGCTCTTCGATCGCGCAAAAGTCGGCCGCGGGGATGGACCCGTTCGGGGGTCGTCCTTATCCTGCTTGCCCGAATTGGCGGCCGGGTTCGGTTTCCGCGCCGTCGCTTCGGCCCCTTCCTCCTCTTTCACGCCTTCCTAGCGACCTCGGAGCGCCTCTTCGAGCTCCACGCCGAGGCCCTCTCCCCCGCCTTCCTTACTCCGCGCCGAGGGTCGAAATCCGCCCAGGATTCCGTCCATCCGCGGCCCAGGGACCGTTTCGTGCCATGGCCCAGATCTTCCACCCCAGCTTCAACACGATCTCGAAGGTCTCGATCTTCGGAGCCGTGTTCTTCCTGGGCGCCGCTGTCTTCGGCTGGGATCAGCTCCTGCGCTCGCCCTACACGACCGGGGTCCACGTGGCGCGCGAGCAGCCTGTGCCCTTCAGCCACAAGCACCACGTCGCGGGGCTCGGGATCGACTGTCGCTTCTGCCACACCAGCGTCGAGGAGTCCGCGTTCGCAGGCATCCCGCCGACGAAGACCTGCATGGGATGCCACAGCCTGGTGTGGAAGGACACCCCGATGCTCGAGCCGGTCCGCGAGAGCTATCGCACCGACGAGCCGATCGCCTGGACGCGCGTCCACGACCTGCCGGACTTCGTCTACTTCGACCACTCGATCCACGTGAAGAAAGGCATGGGCTGCACGACCTGCCACGGACAGGTGGACGAGATGCCGCTGATGGAGCGCGAGAACACGCTGAACATGGACTGGTGCCTGTCCTGCCACCGCCACCCCGAGAAGAACGTGCGTCCGCGCGAGGCGGTGTTCCGCACCGACTGGGATCCCGCCTCCCTCACGACGCAAGAGCGTGCCGACCTCGTCGAGCAATACGAGATCGAGAGCCTGACCAACTGCGCCACCTGCCACCGATGAGCCAACTCCCGATCCTCCAGGACGGCGGCGCGGGAGCGCCGGTCGACCAGCTCCCCGAGCCGACCGAGGCCGAGGTCCGCGCGATCCGCGAGGAGCTCTCGGGCCTCTCCGGCGACGCCTACTGGGAGCGCCTCGAAGCCCTCTCCGAGACGGGACCCTTCCGGCGCTTCCTCGCGCGCTGGTTTCCCTCCCAGGCGGAGCGCCTCCGCGACGGGGTCGAGCGCCGCGACTTCCTGCGCATCATGGGTGCCTCGCTCGCGATGGCGGGGATGGGCGCCTGCACGCGCCAGCCGAAGGAGACGATCGTCCCCTTCGCGCGTACGCCGGAGTACCTGATCCCGGGTAAGCCGCGCTACTTCGCCACGGCGTTCCCCACCGGGCGCGACGCCCTCGGGATCCTGGTGGAGAGCCACATGAACCGGCCCACCAAGGTCGAGGGCAACCCGAACCACCCGACGAGCCTCGGCTCGACGGACGCTTTTGCCCAGGCGGCGCTGCTCGGGCTCTACGATCCGGACCGCTCCCAATCGGTGCTGCTCGCCGGCGAGATCTCGACCTTCGACGACTTCCAGACCGCGTTCCGCACGCAGCTCGACGAAGCGCAGGCGAACGCGGGCGCCGGGATGGCGCTGCTGCTCAGCGACACGACCTCGCCGACGGTCGCGCTCTTGCTCGAGGTCCTGCGCTCGCGCATGCCGCGCCTCGCGATCCATCACTGGTCAGCGCTGCACCGCGACGCCGAGCGCGAGGCCGCGCTGCGGCTGTTCGGGCGCGACGTCGAGGAGCGCTTCGACCTCGCGCGTGCGCGCGTGATCGCCGCGATCGACTCCGATCCCCTCGCCTTCGGCCCCGGGAACGTGCGCCACGCACGCGATTTCGCGGCGGGCCGCAAGCCCTCGAGCGGTGGGATGAGCCGTCTCTATGCGATCGAGTCCACCGACACGCTGACCGGCGCCGCCGCGGACCATCGCATCGGGTGCAAACCGTCGGTGGTCGAGGCGGTCGTGCGCTTCCTGGCGGCGGAGCTCGGCGTCGACGTCGAGGTTCCGGAGCTCGATGCAGAGCGTACGGCCTTCGCGCGGGCACTCGCCGCCGATCTTCGTTCGGCCGGTAGCGCGGCGGTCCTCATCGGCGGCGACTCCCTCAGCGCCGATGCGCGCCTCTTGATCCACCGCATCCACGCCGCGCTCGGCTGCGTCGGCACCACGGTCGAGTACGTCGAGCCCACGACGCCGTGGCAGGACGGCGCGGTCGAGGCGATCCGCTCGCTCGCAGGATCGATCCGCGCGGGCGAAGTGCGGACTCTCCTCATCCTGGGTGGGAACCCCGTCTACGACGCGCCCGCCGATCTCGACTTCCGCTCCGCGCTCCTCGACGTCCCGTTCCGCGCGCACCTCTCGACGATCGTGGACGAGACGTCGGAACTCTGCCACTGGCACCTGCCCGAGGCGCACTTCCTCGAGAGCTGGGGCGACGCACGCTCGCTCGAGGGAAGCTATTCGATCCTCCAGCCCTTGATCGCGCCGCTGTACGGCGGGCGCAGCGTCCTCGAACTGCTGGCTTCGCTCGCCGGCGAGGGGGACTCGAGCGCCTATGACCTCGTGCGCGCCACCTGGATGCGACGCACGGGACTCGAAGGCCGGGAGTTCGAAACCCTCTGGGCCACGTCCCTCAACGACGGGCTCGTCCACGGCGCGCGCGAGGAAGCGGTCGCCGTCCGCCCCCGCAGCGGGGTCACGGTCACGGGAACCTTCCCGACGACCTTCCGCGGGTACGAGCTCTCCTTCCGCGCCGATGCCTCGACGCTCGACGGCAGCTTCGCGAACAACGGTTGGCTCCAGGAAGCCCCGCGGCCGCTCACGCGACTGACGTGGGGCAATGCGGTGCTGATGGCTCCGATGACCGCGGAAGCGATCGGTGTGGAAAACGGCGATGTGGTCCGCGTCAGCAAGGGCGAGCGGTCCCTCGAAGGGCCGGTCTGGATCACACCCACCCACCCCGAGGGATCGATCACGCTGCATCTCGGCTACGGCCGAACGAAGGGCGGCTCGATCGCGAACGGGGTCGGCTTCGACGCCTACCGGCTGCGCACCGGGGATGCTTCTTGGACAGCCGATGGGTTCGAGATCGAGCGGACCGGCCGCAGCGAGGAAATGGCCTCGGTCCAGGATCACGCCAGCATGGAAGGTCGTGACCTCGTGCGCGTGACCACCTTCGACCGCTTCAAGAAGAACCCGCACGGAACCGAGGAGCACGGCGGCGAACACGGTGAAGAGGAGCTCTCCTTCTTCCCGGACTACGAGTACAACGGCTATGCCTGGGGCATGGTCATCGACCTCAACGCCTGCATCGGCTGCAGCGCGTGCATGGTCGCCTGCCAGTCGGAGAACAACATTCCGATCGTCGGCAAGACCGAGGTGGCGCGCGGGCGCGAGCTGCACTGGATCCGAATCGACCGCTACTTCGGAGACGAAGAAGACGGCGCCGAGGTGCTGCACCAGCCGATCCCGTGCATGCACTGCGAGAAGGCGCCCTGCGAGCTGGTCTGTCCGGTGGGCGCGACCGTTCACGGTCCCGAGGGCCTGAACGAGATGGTCTACAACCGCTGCGTCGGGACGCGCTACTGCGCGAACAACTGCCCCTACAAGGTGCGACGGTTCAACTTCTTCAAGTACTCGGACTACGAGACCGAGTCCCTGAAGCTGGCCAACAACCCGGACGTGACCGTCCGCTCGCGCGGCGTGATGGAGAAATGCACCTACTGCGTGCAGCGCATCAACCACGCCCGCATCCAGGCCAAGGAGGAGGACCGCCGCATCGCCGACGGCGAGGCGATGAGCGCCTGCATGCAGGTCTGCCCGACCCAGGCGATCGCCTTCGGTGACATCAACGACCACGGGAGTCTGGTGGCGGAGCAGCGGAAAGACCCGCGCCACTACGCGCTCCTGGAGGAGCTCGGCACCGAACCTCGCACGACCTACCTGGCGCGTGTGACGAACCCGAACCCGAGCCTCGGCAAGGCCTGAGCCTTTCTCCTTCCCCGTTCCCCACGACTGAAACGAAGAGCGATCCCTTGTCCTCCACGGCAACAGACCCCCGCGCTCCCCAGCCGATGATTGCGCCCGGTCATTCCCTGGGCAGCGTCACCGACAAGATCTCGTCGATCGTCCTGCGGCGCACGACGCCTCGGGGCTGGTTCATCGGCCTCGGCATCGGGCTGCTCCTGGTCGGCGTGCTCCTGACCGCGATCGCCGAGCTGCTCTTCAAGGGAGTCGGCATCTGGGGACTCAACAACCCCGTCGGCTGGGGCTTCGCGATCATCAACTTCGTGTGGTGGATCGGGATCGGTCACGCGGGGACGCTGATCAGCGCGATCCTGCTCCTGTTCCGCCAGGAGTGGCGCACCTCGATCAACCGCTTCGCCGAGGCGATGACGATCTTCGCGGTCATGTGCGCGGGACTCTTCCCGCTCCTGCACGTCGGGCGCCCGTGGCTCGCCTACTGGCTCCTGCCCTATCCGAACACGATGGCCCTGTGGCCGCAGTTCCGCAGCCCGCTCCTGTGGGACGTTTTCGCGGTCTCGACCTACGCGACCGTTTCGCTGCTGTTCTGGTACATCGGACTGATCCCCGACTTCGCGACGCTGCGCGACCGTGCCAAGGCCAAGCCCTTCAAGGTGATCTACGGGATGCTGGCCCTCGGCTGGCGCGGCGCCGCGCGGCACTGGGAGCGCTACGAGACCGCCTATCTCCTGCTCGCGGGCCTCGCGACTCCGCTGGTCGTCTCCGTGCACACGGTCGTCTCCTTCGACTTCGCGGTCGGAATCATCCCCGGCTGGCACGCGACGATCATGCCTCCCTACTTCGTCGCCGGCGCGATCTACTCGGGCTTCGCGATGGTCATGACCCTCGCGATCCCGATGCGCAAAGCCTTCGGGCTCGAGGACTTCATCACGCTGCGACACCTCGAGAACATGGCGAAGGTCATTCTCGCCACGGGCTTGATCGTCGCCTACGGCTACACGATGGAGGCCTTCTTCGCGTGGTACAGCGCGAACCCGTTCGAGAGCTCCATGATGAGCGGGCGCATGTTCGGGCACTACGCCTGGGCTTACTGGCTGCTGATCGCGTGCAACATCGTCACGCCGCAACTGCTCTGGATCAAGAAGGTCCGCACCAGCGTCGGAGCGCTCTTCGTTCTCGCGCTGGTCGTCAACATCGGGATGTGGCTCGAGCGATTCGTGATCGTCGTGACGAGCCTCTCCAACGACTTCCTGCCCTCGGCCTGGGACACCTACGCCGGGACGCGCTGGGACTGGATGCTGTACATCGGGACGATCGGCCTCTTCCTGACGCTCCTGTTCCTGTTCATCCGCTTCCTGCCGATGATTTCGATCTTCGAGATGCGGACGATGGTCCCCGGTACTTCGAAGAAGGAGGACGCCTAGATGAAGCGGCGACCCAAGTCCGGTGACAGCTTCGGTTTCCTCGCCGAATTCGCGGGCACCGAAGAGCTCCTCGAGGCCATCCACGCCTGCAAGGCGGCCGGGCATACCCGCATGGAGGCCTACACCCCCATGCCGGTGCACGAGGTCTGGGATGCCCTCGGACACAAGAGTCACCTGCCGAAGCTCGTGCTCGGCGGTGGGATCACCGGCGGCATCCTCGGCTTCGGGATGCAGTACTTCGCGTCCGTGATCCACTACCCGATCAACGTCGGCGGTCGACCGCTGAATAGCTGGCCGTCCTTCATCATCATCACCTTCGAGATGACGATCCTGTTCGCCGCCCTGACGGCGGTGTTCGGGATGCTGCTCCTGAACGGACTCCCACGGCCGCACCACCCCGTCTTCGACGTGGAGGAGTTCGAAGAGGCCAGCCAGAGTCGCTTCTTCCTGCTGGTCCCCTGGTACGACCCGTCCTTCGACCACGACAAGGTCCCAGCGCTGCTCGAATCGCTGTCGCCGCTGAGCCTGAACGAGGTCCACCACCCATGAGACCCCTGCGCACGCTCCCCCTCCTCGCCGCCGTCTCGCTCCTCGCCGCCTGCCGGCAGGACATGCACGACCAGCCGCGCTTCGAGCCCCTCGAAGCCAGCTCCTTTTTCGCCGACGGGCGCGCCTCGCGTCCCCAGGTCGAAGGCACGATCGCCCGCGGCGAGTTGCAGCTCGACGATCACCTCTATCGCGGCAAGGTCGACGGCGAGTTCGCCGAGACCTTCCCCTTCGAGATCACCGAGGAGGTCATGGAACGCGGTCAGGAGCGCTTCGACATCTATTGCTCACCGTGCCACGGCCGCGTCGGCAACGGCGAGGGGATGATCGTCGAGCGCGGTCTCAAGCAGCCGCCCAGCTACCACATCCAACGTCTCCAGGAGGCGCCCCCGGGCTACTTCTTCGACGTCATCACCCACGGCTTCGGGGCCATGTATGACCTCTCGGACAAGATCAGCGTCCGGGATCGCTGGGCCATCGTCGCCTACATCCGCGCCCTGCAACTCAGCCAGAACGCATCGCTCTCGGACGTCCCGGAGGGGATGAAGAGCCTCCTGGAGGGATCCCGATGAACCCGACTCCCCTCTCCGAGAACCTCGGTCGCATCCAGCGCACGGCGCTCATGGTCGGTGTCGTGGGTTCGCTCGCGCTCCTGATCGGCGCCTTCACGAGTGCGGACCAGTTCTTCTCGTCGTACATGACGGCGTTCCTGTTCTGGCTCGGCCCGACGCTCGGGAGTCTCGCGATCGTGATGCTCCACAACATGACCGGCGGCGCCTGGGGTTTCGCGATTCGCCGGCTGCTCGAAGCCGGGATGCGCAACGTCCCGCTGATGGGGCTGCTGTTCGTCCCGATCCTCCTGTTCGGCATCGGGCACCTGTACGAGTGGTCCCACGCGGATGTGGTCGCCGCCGATGCGATCCTGCAGCACAAAGCGGCGTACCTGAACCGCCCGTTCTTCACGATCCGCGCCGTGGCGTACTTCGCCGCCTGGGCCTTCCTCGCCTTCGCGATGGTCCGCCTCCAGGCGCGCTACGACCGCCACCTCGAGATCGGGGCCTTGCGCCAGATGAAGTCCATCAGCGGGCTCGGACTGGTCATCTACGTGCTGACGATGAGCTTCGCTGCGTTCGACTGGGGCATGTCGATGGAGCCGCACTGGTTCTCGACGATCTACGGCCTGATCTTCGTCGTCGGCCAGGGGCTCGCGACGCTCTGCCTCGCGGTCGTCGTGGCCTCGCGCCTCGCGCGCCACGAGCCCTTCTCGCGCTGGTTCGAGCCGCGCCACTTCCACGACCTCGGCAACCTCGTGATGGCCTTCGTGATGCTGTGGGCCTACATGTCCTTCTCGCAGTTCCTGATCATCTGGTCGGGAAACCTGCCGGAAGAGGCGCCGTGGTACCTGCACCGCATCGGGCACGGCTGGCAGGCGCTGGCCCTGCTGCTCGTCGCCTTCCACTTCGCCGTGCCGTTCCTCGTGCTCCTGAACCGACCCGCGAAGCGAAAGATGGGGGTCCTCGCGGTGATCTGCGCCGGCATTTTCGTGATGCGCTACGCGGAGCTCTTCTGGCTGATCGCCCCCGCCGGCGGCGCGCCGTTCCACATCTCGTGGATGGACGTCGTCGCGCCGATCGCTCTCGGTGGTCTGTGGATCAGCTTCTTCATCCGGGGACTGCGCGGACGCCCGCTCGTCTCCCTCCAGGACGCCAAGCTCCTCGGCAAACTCGAGGAAGCTCCGATCCTATGAGCCACCACAACGACACCTCCCACGGGCCTGGGGAAGCCGGCTTCGAGGCCCGCGACGCGAAGATCCGCCCGCTGATGATCTTCGGCATCGGCCTGACGATTCTCAGCATCGCAGCGTTCATGATCTCCCGATCGCTCCAGCACTCGTGGAACGAGGAGGTCGACGCTCGCTCCGCGCCGCACCCGCTCCAGGAGAAACGTCCCACGCCGACGACGCCCTTGCTCCAGCCGACCACGCGCGTCGACTTGGCCGAGCATCGTGCGAAGGAGGAGGAACTCCTCCACGGCTACGGGTGGATCGATTCCCAAAACGACATCGTCCACATCCCCGTCGCGCGTGCGATGGAGCTCGTCCTCGAGCGCGGATTGCCCGCCCGCGAGGGAGGAGAGGGGCGATGAAAGGGCTCCTGGGTCTCGCCGCACTGATCGCGACGCTGGGCGCCACGCCCACGAGCGCGCAGCTCAACGATCCGCCGATGCCCCACATCGACTGGGTCCAGAAGCTCGGCTCCCAGGTCCCGCTCGATACACCGTTCACCGACAGCACCGGGGCCGCGGTTCGCTTCGGCGACCTCAGCCCCGATCATCCGGCGATCCTCGTGCTCGTCTACTACGACTGCCCGATGCTGTGCAACGTCGTGCTCTCGGGGCTCGTCGTGGGATTGCGTGGCCTCGGGCTCGAGGTCGGCGACACCTATGACGTCATCGTCCTGAGCATCGACCCCGAAGAGAGCGTCGAGCTCGCCGCCGACAAGAAGGCCGGCTGGGTCGAGAAGTACGGCTACGGCGACGGCTCGGGCTGGCACTTCCTGGTGGGCTCCGAAGAGTCCATCCGCAGCGTCGCGGACGCCGTCGGGTTCGAATACACCTATCTCCCCGCGACGGACGAGTACGCCCACGCCGCGGGGATCTGCCTCTTGACCCCGGGTGGCGAGGTCGCGCGGATCTTCTACGGCACCGAGTTCGCGCCCCGCGACCTCAAGTTCGGCCTGATGGAAGCCTCCGACGGAGCGATCGGGAGTCCGATCGACAAGATCATCCTGCGCTGCTTCCACTACGACCCGGCCAAGGGCACCTACGGCTTCGCGATCATGACCGCGATCCGGATTCTGGGCGGGCTGACCGTGCTCGCCATCGGCATCGCGATCTTCGGAGTCATCCGCTTCGACCGCCGCCGCAAACGCCAGGGCCTCCTCTCCCCCCCGCCCTCGGACGCTCACGCGACCTGAGCCATGTTCGAAGACTTCTCCCTGTTCCCCGATGCCGCCTCCTCCTACGCGTCGCGCGTGGACAGTCTGTACCTGTTCCTGTGCACGATGACGGCGGTGGCTTCGTTCGGAATCCTTTGCGCCGTCGTGTTCCTCTCGGTGCGCTATCGCCGCCGAGCGGATCGAGCCGCCGAGCAGCTCGAGGGCTCCTTGCCCCTCGAAATCTTCTGGTCCGCCATCCCCGCCGTCCTCTTCGTCGGCATCTTCGCGTGGGCCGCGAAGCTGTACCTCGAGATGTACCGCGAGCCGGCCGACTGCATGGAGTTCTACGTCACGGGCAAGCAGTGGATGTGGAAGATCCAGCACCCCACGGGACAGCGCGAGATCAACACGCTGCACATCCCCGTCGGGCGGCCCGTGAAGCTGACGATGATCTCCGAGGACGTGATCCACGACTTCTACGTCCCGGCCTTCCGGATCAAGCGCGACGTCGTCCCCGGGCTCTACACCAGCGAGTGGTTCGAAGCGACGAAGGTGGGCACCTACCACCTGTTCTGCGCCGAGTACTGCGGCACGAAGCATTCGGAGATGATCGGGTCGGTCATCGTGATGGAACCCGCGGAGTACGAAGCCTGGCTGGGCGGACAGCCGGCGAGCCAGGATCCGGTCGAGGCCGGGCGGGTGCTCTTCGAGAACCTGCGTTGCGTCACCTGCCACGACGCGGGCAAGAACCAGCGCGGGCCCGACCTGCACGGCCGCTTCGGCGAGACGGTCGGCCTCGCGAACGGCACCACGGTGCTCTTCGACGAAGCCTACACGCGCACCTCCATCCTCGAGCCCAAGCACGACATCGCGGTCGGCTTCGAGCCCGTGATGCCCACCTACGAGGGTCAGGTCACGGAGACCCAGATCCAACAACTGATCGCCTACGTCAAATCCCTCGCAACCGATACCGGTGAGGGGCAGCAGAAATGACCACGACAACGGCTCCCCTCCCCCTCCAGGCCGAGCCCCGCGAGGACAACTACGTCGCCGCGGGCTACGGGCTGAAGTCCTGGCTCCTGACGGTGGACCACAAGCGCATCGCGCTGCTCTACCTGATGAGCATCACGGTGTTCTTCTGCCTCGGCGGCCTCTTCGCCCTCCTGATCCGGCTCGAGCTGCTCACCCCGCAGGGCGACCTCTTCGAGTCCGAGATCTACAACCGGGTGTTCACCATGCACGGGGTCTTCATGGTGTTCTTCTTCCTGATCCCGTCGATCCCCGCGGTCTTCGGGAACTTCCTCCTGCCGCTGATGCTCGGGGCACGCGACGTCGCCTTCCCCAAGCTGAACCTCCTGTCGTGGTACCTGTTCATGACCGGCGGCCTGCTCGCGATGATCGCGATGATGACCGGCGGCGTCGATACGGGCTGGACCTTCTACACGCCCTACTCATCGACCTACACGAACAGCCAGGTCCTCGTCACGGCCGTCGGAGTCTTCATCGCGGGATTCGCCTCCATCCTGACCGGGGTGAACTTCATCGCGACGATCCACAAGATGCGCGCCCCGGGACTGACCTGGTTCCGGATGCCGCTCTTCGTGTGGGCGCACTACGCGACGTCGCTGATCATGGTGCTGGGCACGCCCGTCGTCGCGGTCACGATCCTCTTGGTCGCGATCGAGCGACTGTTCCATGTCGGGATCTTCGACCCGGCCCTGGGGGGGGATCCGATCCTCTTCCAGCACCTGTTCTGGTTCTACTCCCACCCGGCGGTCTACATCATGATCCTGCCGGCCATGGGCGTGATGAGCGAGATCGTCTCGTGCTTCACGCGCAAGCGCATCTTCGGCTACAAGGTCGTCGCCCTCTCCAGCCTCGCGATCGCGGTCCTGGGCTTCCTCGTCTGGGGCCACCACATGTTCGTCAGCGGTCAATCGATCTACGCGGGCCTCGTGTTCTCGCTCCTGACGATGCTGGTCGCGGTCCCCTCCGCGATCAAGGTCTTCAACTGGTTGGCGACCCTGTACCGCGGTTCGATCAAGTTCGACACGCCGATGCTGTACGCACTCGCGTTCATCGGCCTGTTCACGATCGGCGGTCTCACGGGGGTTTTCCTGGGTGCTCTCGCCCTCGACGTCCACGTGCACGACACCTACTTCATCGTCGCCCACTTCCACTACGTGATGGTCGGTGGAGTCGTCACGATGTACCTCGGGGCGCTGCACTTCTGGTGGCCGAAGATGATCGGGAGGATGTACCCGACGTTCCTGGCCAAGGTCGCCGCCGCGCTCGTCTTCATCGGATTCAACCTGACCTTCTTCCCGCAGTTCCTGCTCGGATATCTCGGAATGCCGCGGCGCTACCACGTCTATCCGGAGGAGTTCCAGGTCCTGAACGTCCTCTCGACGGCCGGCGCCTCGGTGCTCGGGTTCGGCTTCCTCCTGCCGCTCTGCTATCTGCTCTGGTCGATCAAGTACGGCAAGAAGGTGGAGAGCAACCCCTGGGACGCCTGCGGTCTCGAGTGGACGACCACGTCCCCCCCGCCCAAGCACAACTTCCATGACGTCCCGGTCGTCGAGGAAGAGGCCTACGACTACGCCAAGAGGGAGGCCCTCCGTGTCTGACACTGTTTTGGAACACGGTCCCCTGGACCACCACTTCGAGACCCTCGAGCAGCAGCACGAGACCTGCACGATTGGGATGTGGGCCTTCCTGGTTCAGGAGGTCATGTTCTTCGGCGGGCTCTTCGGGTGCTACGTCGTCTACCGCTTCCTCTATCCCGAGGCCTTCGTCGAGGGCAGCGGGCACCTCGACGTGAAGCTCGGGACGATCAACACCGCCGTCCTGATCGGGAGCAGCCTGACGATGGCCCTCGCGGTGCGCTCGGCCCAGCTCGGAAGGAAGAAGGCGATCGTCGGCTTCCTCGGGAGCACGGCGCTGCTGGCCCTCATCTTCCTCGGGATCAAGGCCGTCGAGTACACGCACAAGTACCACGCCGGCCACATGCCCGGCATCGCTTGGCAT
>DRLC01000316.1 GCA_011053145.1 Planctomycetota bacterium
AACTTCCCGCGGTAGCCCCTGCCAGGCGCCTCCGCGGCGTCCATCTGGACCGTGTCGAACCGCCCCGCCTCGAAGCCCGCCCGCCCGAGGGCCCTCTCGATCGCCTTCAGCTTCTTGAGCGTGCGATCCATGAGCAGTACGTGCGCATCGGGAAGCAGGCAGGCGACGGCGACGCCGGGAAATCCATTGCCCGTCCCGAGGTCGAGGACCTCACGGGGCGGCCGATCGAACTCCACGCAGGCGATCGCAACGGAGTCCAGGGCATGGAAGACGACGGCAGCCTCCGGGTCCCGGACAGCGGTCAGGTTCACATTGCGGTTCTCCTCGAGCATCGCGTCGAGGTACGCGAGGAGCCGCTCCGCTCCCTCCGCGGGGACCTCCGCGCCGATCTCGGCGGCCATTGTTCGGAAGGTGGAAGGATCGATCACGGATCGGGCGGGTCAAGGGTTTGGGTTGGTGCCCTGCGCGCTCAGGAGAAGGCGCAGGTCGAACTCGAGCTGGTGGTACATGGGTTCCATGTGGCAGCAGAGCCGATAGAACGCCCGATCGTGGTTCGCGTGCCTCATGTGCGCCAGCTCGTGTACGACGATCATGCGCAGGAAAGCGGCGGGCATGTCCTTGAAGAGATCGGCGACCCTCAACTCTCTCCGCTTCCGGACGCGATCTCCGTGGGAAACCCGCGAGGTGATATGGAGCCCGAGCGCGTGCTCGATGGACCGCATCCGAGGATCGAACGACACCTTCGCGAGCGGTGCGCTCGAACGCATGTGCCGCGCCTTCATCTTCTGCACGTAGGCGAAAAGGTCTCTGTTCGAACGCACGTCGTGTCGCTCGGGGTACCGCTCGAGCATCCTCTCCACCGGACTCTCCCCCGCGAGGAATGCCTCGGCCCTTGCGAGCAGTTCAGGCGAATAGCCTGTGAGGAGGGGATTGGGGGTCATCGGGCGGCGCGGTGCACCTGAGCCGGAGCATGAGACCGGCGGCCTCGTTCCCCCGGCGGGAACCTGGACGGCATGGTAGCTCGGCCGGATCATCCATGGACCTATCCCCCAGACTTCGCAGTCGACTCCGGGAAGGGGTCGACTGCGAGGCCTGGGAAGAGGTGCCTGGATGACTTGGGCTCAGACGACCGTCCTCAGTCGGCCGTCTGCCGTCCGCCACCCGCCGCGGCAATGGTCTCCGCGAGCCAGGTGACCTCCATCATGACCCGGTCCAGCTCCTCGTTCGTCCCCGGAGGAACACAAAGGAGCCGGGCCTTTCCCTCGCCCAGGTCGGCCTCGTAACAAAGCCGCATGGCCACGAAGGGTCGGCCCTTCAGAATGTCATCCCCCGGATGCAGCTGCAGGATCTCACCTGCGTCCGGATCGGCTTCCATCGCGTCGAGAACGTCGTCGCTCAGCAGGTTCAACCAGGCCTCCCGGTCTTCGAGAGCGGCCTCCAGGTCTTCCAGCTGCAGCGAAGCATAGCGCTCTTCGAGCATGGCTCGCGACGGTTCGGCCGTGGGGTGCTCGGCTCCGCTCGAAACCGAGGAGCGCCAGAATCCAAGGACCGCGGCAACTCCGAGGAAGACCACAGCGAGAAGTGTGGGCCTACTCATCGCATGGATCGCAGCGCAAGGAAAACTGAGCAAAGGCCGTCGGTTGCGTGCCGACGGGAATCGGGTCGATGCAGTGGAACAATTGATTGACTTGTCCACCGCAGCTCGTCTGGAGCACTATGGTTTCCGTGACGCTTTGGCCTCCACAATCCTGAGTCGCGGTGGCTCTCGTCGCGCAGCCCGAGCATCCTGGAAGGGATGAGATGAGCACCGGGCCTACGATGGTTACCGTACAATTGACCGTACAAGGACTAGGATTGAGCGCGAACAGCGCGGTAGTACCTGTGCAAACGGCCCCCTGGCTGGCGGGAGCGGGGGTTGCCGGTGCGGGCGAAGCTGCCCAGAAGAGCATGGGGCCTGCGAGCAAAGCGGCGACGAGCGGGCGGGGAAGGCGCATAAGGACTCCTTTCGTTGGGAGAGTAGGGAAAGTTGCCTTTGCCGCGCCTACGACAGGGCGGCCCGGGAAATAGCCTCCCAATCGCAAGTCCCGAAAGGTGGGTGGCAAGGGCAACGCGAGTTCACTCACATCCTACCAGAGAGAGTGGGCGACGGTCACGGGGGAGCTTTCCCGGGGATCCTCCCTACGCCTCCCACAAGCATCCCGAATCCCAAGAGTGGGACCTCTGTCCACGACGCTCCATGCAGACGGCAACCATCCTGACGCAGGGTGGGAGCGGCGGAGGCCACGCCCCCCGTGGGATCTTCAGCATCGCCTTGGAGCCGGGCAAGGAGCGCTGGAAGCGATTGCTGGCCGGCGAGAATCTCTCCATGCGACTGGCGGAGGGGCCGAGGTCACGAGCGGCCTTGACGAAGTTGCCGACCTCGCGCGCCATGCGGACCGCGTCCGCCTTCTGCTTCGGAGTGAAGCCCTGCCGTCTTCTCCTATGCATGGGTTCCGCCCTGGCGATGCGACCAGACTGGATGTTCACGAAACCGGGGGAAGGTCGGCTCGAGTTTCGCGAGTTTCTTGCTGACAGGACGCTGTCAGTAGGGGGTGCGTAGGTTCTTGGCTCGCGGCGGGAGCTGGTCCCGCCATTCACTTGGGATGCGGTGGGTTCCTGCCGCGGGACTGGAGCGAGACGATGAAGACTCGGATCAGGAATGCGTTCTGTTGGGTAGAGCTGGTGGCGCCGGATATGGGGGCGGCCAAGAGGTTCTATGGGGGGCTGTATGGCTGGAGCTTCGACGACGTGGAGACGCCGGGAGGACCATACTCGGTGATCCAGACCGGGAACGGAATGGGTGGCGGAATCATGCCGTTGCCCGAGGGGATGGAGGCTTCGTGGATGCCCTACGTGGCGGTCGAGAATCTCGAAGAGACCTTGGCGTTGGCCGAGGCGGCGGGCGGGGCGATGCTGTTTCCACCGACCGACCTCGACGACAGTGGTCGCATCATGTGGATCCAGGATGTGGAGGGCGCGCGGTTGGGGTTGTATCAGGCTGGGCCTCAGTCGCCGCCAACGTTGGCAGCCGACCCGTCTGGCAAGCACCATGTTTGCTTCGTCGAAGAGACGGTGGCGGATGCCATGCAGGCCACCTCTTTCTACTCGAAGCTGTTCAGTTGGGAGTTCGAAAGCATCACGTGCGGCGGTACGGACTACCAGGTGATCGACGCTGGCGTCGAGCCGAAGGGTGGCTTCTTGACCAAGCCCGAGCCCTCGATGCCAAGCGCGTGGATGCCCTACGTGAAGGTCGATGACATCGAAGCCGCGCTTGCTGCCGCACTGACCCGCGGTGCGAGTCTCGTCGTCGGCCGTACCGAGATGGAAAAGGGTGCTTTCGCCGTGTATGCCGATCCCCATGGTGCGCACCTGGGAATCTATCAGCCGCCATCGGCCTAGCCTCCTTGGTACCCTGAATCCATGCGCCGCGCTGACCGCCTCTTTCAGATCATCCAGATCCTACGTCGAGAGTCGCTGGTCACCGCGGCGCAGCTTGGACTCGAGCTCGAGGTCTCCGAGCGCACCATCTACCGAGATGTGCGAGACCTGATTTCCTCGGGGGTTCCCATCGAGGGCGAGGCTGGTGTCGGCTACCAGCTTCGCCACGGCTTCGACCTGCCGCCGATCATGTTCGATCAAGCCGAAATCGAAGCCCTGATCCTTGGGGCCAGCATGGTCGAGGGCTGGGCCGATCCGGCGCTCAAGCTCGCCGCTCGCTCAGCCCTTAGCAAGGTTGGCGCGGTCCTCCCCAGGTCCAAGCGTGCACTTCTCGACCACCCGCGCCTGCACGCCATGGGCTATTTCGTCGACGCCAAGATCCACTTCGGCATGGGTGAGCTGCGTGCCGCGCTCCGCAACAAGCACAAGTGCCTCATCACCTATGCGACCGAAGACGGCCAGCCCACCGAACGCACGATCTGGCCCTTGGGCCTCTTCTTCTGGGGCCGCACCTGGACCCTGGCCGCTTGGTGCGAGCTCCGTGACGACTATCGCAACTTCCGCCTCGATCGCATGACGGAGCTCGCCGTTCTCCCGACCACTTTCGAAGAGACCGGCGAGCGCAGCCTCGCGGACATGCTCCGGCGGCAGAGCGACTGCTGACCTTGGCTGGGGGTCAGTGGGCCCCGACTGGGCCGGGCGCGATCGGCGCTCGTCATGATGCCGCGAATGGTGGCGAAACTGAGGTCGCGGTGCTCCATCCCGTTGAGACCGGCGATGGTGCAGCCGAGGAGGGGGTCGTGACGGAGTCGATGGCGAGGGGCAGGACCCTGAGGATCGGGCGCGTCCGGCCGAAGCCGAGCAGGACCTTCGGGCGCATCCTTTCACCGAGGCCCTGCGGTCCTCGAGAAGCCCACGAACGGGACGCCTGGGCCGGCTCACCCTGGTCCTGATCGACCATCCCTTGGACCGGCCAGCTGGAGGGTCGTCCAGCGGGAAGGGGGCGAGTCGTTCTCGCGTCCCCCCCGCCGCACTCCCGTGGACTCCTCCAGCGGGCAATCGACAACCGACCTCCGCGGGCCGACGCCGGTCAGTCCTCCGCGATCCGGTACGCCGCTTCGGTCGGTTTGAGCGGGCGCTTCATCCAGAGGGGCCTTCGCAACCCGTCCGGTCCGGGAGCGGGCACGGTGAGCGACTTCCATTCCTCGTAGACCTGGAACGAGCGGGACGTGTCGACGAAGACGTCCCCGTAGCAATCGCCCTTGCGGGCCGGCTCGACGGTGACCGCCTGGTGCCAACAGTGCATGCCGCTGTGGGGATCGGGCTGCACCGGGAAGGTCAGGTTCTGGTTCACGCCGACCTCGTTCCACCAGATGCGTTCGGAATCGGGGTCCGAGTCGGAGTAGGGACCGGCGCCCTTCTTGCGGCGGAACAGGAACGTCGAACCTTCGCGTTGGATGTCCACGAGCGAGGAGGCGCGGCGCTGTCCTCCGATCGTCTCGAAGAGGCGCCACCGACCGACGTGATGCGAACACGCGACGATCCCGGGATGGATTCCCTCGGTCTCCCAGGCGCGGATGACGAAGTAGCCGATGCGCGTGGTGACGCGGGCGAGGGCGCCGTTCTCGAGGCCGAGCGCGCGCACGTCCTCGGGATGGACCCAGAGGGGGTTCGTGTGACTGATTTCCTGGAGCCACTTCGCGTTGCCCGAACGCGTATGGATCAGGGTCGGCAGTCGGAAGGTGGGCAAGAGACAGCGCTCGTTCCCGTCGAGATCGAGCTTCGAGTGGTGGACCTGGGAGCGGATGTAGCCCGGCACCGTGAGCTCCTCATCGAAGCCCCAGTCCGCGATCGCCTTCACGAAGAACTCGAGCCGACGACTCGGCGTGTCGAAACCGGCGCGGTGATCCCCGGGCGCGACCTCGACGCCGGCGCCCGGCTCGACCCTCTTCTCGTAGCGTTCCTGGCCCGCATAGGGCACCGCGAAGGCGCCGTGCCGGCGCATGTAGGCGAGGGGTTCGAGCCCCTCCTTCGCCGCGGCCTCCGGCAGCCCGGGGACGCTGTTCTCGAACACGTCCGCCCAATACTCGTCCATCGAGATCGGAGTGCCCGGCTCCTTCTTGGACTCGAACCAACGCCGGATCCCGAGTTCGCCGTCGGGGTCGATGCGCCAGGAGAGATCGATCCAGAACTCGGCCTCCTCCCACACCTCGCCCGGGTTCGTCTCGAAGGTGCGCGACGAGCTCCTTCCCTCGAGTTCGTGATAGGTGCGCAGCACGGGTTGGCGGAAGCCGATCCACGTGCCCGCGTGGGTCTCCTGGCTCATCACGTCGTGGCGCTCGGGCGCGAGGCCCATCGGCAGGACGTAGTCCGCCCACTGCGCGCTCTCCGACCAGATCGGCGTCAGAGCGACGTGACACCCGATGCGGCTCTCGTCTTCGAGCATCTCGATCCACGTGCAGCCGTCGGGGTTCGTCCAAACGGGGTTGTAGACGCGCGTGAAATAGACGTCGATCTTCGCATCCTGGTCGCGCAAGAGGTGAGGAAGCAGGAAGCTCATCTCGTAGTGCGCGAAGGGCCACTCGCGCGGCCAGTGGCGTTCGTTCCAGTGCTCGACCGGCGGCGGGTTGTCGCTCGGCTTGGGCGCGAACTTGTCCCAGGAGTTCGGGTTGAGGCCTCCGGGCGTGCCGATGCTGCCCGTGAGGACGTGCAGCAGGAGGAGCGCGCGCGTCGTCTGCCAGCCGCCGAGGTGTCCCGCGGCCGTGTTCCGCCAGAGGTGGCTCGCGAACTGGTGGCCCGCGGCCTGGATCTCATCGGTGAGTGTCTCGAGCGTGCCGGCGGGAATGCGGCACTCGGTCGTGACGAACTCGGGAGTGTACTCGGCGTAGAGCTCAGCCAGCTTCTCGAGGAAGCGCCTGAAAGAGGGCTCGGTGCCGGGTTCGACGGCCTCGAGGTACGCACGCCAGTTCGTCCAGCGCTCGACGAACTCCCGGTCGATCGCATCCCGTTCGAGGAGCTCGCGCGCGATCCCGAGCAGGAGCGCACCCTCGGTGCCCGGCCAGGGCGAGACCCAGTGGTCCGCGTGCGTCGAGGAGTTCGAGAGGCGCGTATCGATCACGGCAAGGCGTGCCCCCGCCTCCTTCGCGGCGATGATGCGCTGGGCGTGCGGGTTGAAGTAGTGCCCGGTCTCGAGGTGCGCCGAGAGCAGCAGCATGAACTTCGTCTTCGAGTAATCCGGCGACGGCCGATCCGCCCCGAACCAGAGCGTGTACCCGAGGCGCGCCCCTGCACTGCAAACGTTCGTGTGGCTGTTGTGCCCATCGACGCCCCAGGCCTGGAGCATGCGCATCGCGAAGTGGTCTTCGCCGGGCCGGCCGACGTGGTAGACGATCTCTCCTCGCCGGTCCTCCTCGATCGCCTTCCGCACGCGAGCTCCGATGTCGTCGAGGGCTTCGTCCCACGAAACGGGAACGAACTCGCCCGACCCACGCGGCCCGCTGCGCTTGAGGGGTGTGAGAATGCGCTCGGCGTCGGTGACCTGGTTGATCGTCGCGGGACCCTTCGCGCAGGTGCGCCCGCGCGAACCGGGGTGCACCGGGTTGCCCTCGAACTTCGCGATCTCGCCCGATTCCTTGTCGACGAACGCGATCAGTCCGCAGCCGGACTCGCAGTTGAAGCAGATCGTCGGGACGCAACGGTAGTGGCGTTGCTTGCGCTCCGGCCACGCCTCGGGGTCGAGCTCGACCCAGTCGTCCCACTTGTCGGGCGGCGGTCCGACGGCGAGTTCCCACGGAGAGGGGCGCGTGCTCTTGGGGTCGGTCACGTTCAGCTGATCGGAAGGGCCTGGCCCGCGCGTACGAGGAGGTCTTCCTCGACGTAGAGGCCGATGAGGGCGAGGAGTGCGGCAGCGAGGAAGAACGGCTGAGCGAGAGTGCCCACGGGAACCGCGAGCAGTAGCAGCGGCAGGATGATCCCGAGGCCCACCCCCACCCGCCAGTGGCGGCGCGCGAAGGGCCCGTCCGAGACGAGGCGGTGGGTGCGTTCGTATTCGACCTCACGCTTGCGCGGCGCCATCCGCCCCTCGACGAGGGTGAAGATCGCGTGCAGGCCGAGCCAGGCCATCAGGGTCCGGGATGTGGTCGCGAGGAGCTCCGCCGGAAGGTCGAACGCGACGCCGTAGAGGAGGAGCGCGGCGGAGCCGGCGACGAGAGCCTGCACGATGAGGTGCGCGAAGAGACCGCGCCGCATCCAGAGCACGCGCCCCTTCGCCTGCCCGAAGAGCCAGCCCGTGTAGCAGGCGGCGAGCGCAGCGGCGAGTCCCGTCGCGCTCGCGAGGCCGATGCGGACCGCCGGCACCAGCTCGATGCCGGCCGCCTCCACGCCGATCCACGCGGAAACCAACCCCCCGAACGCCACGAGGAACCACGTCCCGCGCACCAGCCACGAAGAGAAGTTCCCCCGCAGGAGGATGTAGAGGAACCGCTCGGGCCGTTTCAGGTCGAAGACCAGGAAGAGCGAGGTCGCCACGAGGAACGCGAGCGAGACGAGCGGCAGGCCGATGCGCTCCCAGAGCGTCGCCCCCTCCGGCCCGGCCCAGAACGGCGCCGCCCCCGACACCATCGCCGCGAGGATGACGCCCGCTGCGACCGACTTGGTGAACAGGTACGCCGTGATCTTCCCGCCCCAGAGCGCGGGATGCGCGACGTTGTAGGTGCTGCGCGCCATCTGCGCGCCGTTCGCCGCCGCATCGAACTCCTCGGACCTTCGATCGAGGCCCGGATGCGTGTCCGCCCAGATCTGGCCGCCCGAACCGATCGTGCCGAGGGCGAGGTTCGGATCGATCCCCGCGGGAGCAGCCTCTCGGTAGAGGACGTTCGGGTTCGTGCCGGCCTCACTCTTGCGCGCCACGAGGCCGAGCTCCTCCTTCATGCGCGACACGACGCTCCCCGGGTCATCGAAATCCCCGGGCACGATCGCCTCGGTCGGACACACCACCGCACAGGCCGGCGCGAGCCCGCGCGTGGTGCGATGCGCGCAGAAGTGGCACTTCTCCGCCGTCCCGTCCTCCCCGATGTAGAGGGCATCGTACGGGCACCCGTGCATGCAGCTCTTGCACCCGATGCAGTGGTCGGGATTCACATCCACGATCCCGTCCGGCCGCTTCTCGAGCGCGCTCGTAGGGCAGATCTTCACGCACGGCGCATCGGTGCACTGGTTGCACCGCAGCACCGCGAAGGAGCGTTTCACGCTCGGAAACTCCCCCACCTCCGTGTACTTCACCCACGTCCGGAACGACCCCACGGGCACATGGTTCTCGGACTTGCAGGCAACGGTGCAGGCGTGGCAGCCGATGCACCGGGTTTGATCGATGACGAATCCGAGTTGCACGGGGTGGAAGGCTCCGAAGGGTTCGCCGGGGATCCTAACCGCACCCCTCCGCGAGCGCGCTCTGGAGGACGGTTTTCCACGCGTGGGCGGGGAGGCGCGTGATCGAGGCGAGGGCCCGGTCGCTAGCGATTTCCGGGCACCGGGGGATGCTGCCCCCCGACGGCCCGCTCCCGGACTTCGAAGTCGGTGAGCCGCAGCGCCAGCCTCCCGAGGTCGAGGTCGGCCCCGAGCCCTTCCACCGGAAGGTCGAGGAACCAATCCTCGTTGACCGCGACGCGCAGGAAGCTCCCGAGCCCCGCTGTGCCCAGACTCGGGAGACAGAACGCCTCGCCGCTCGTCACCTGATCGACCGCAACCGCGTGGGGACCGTCGGGGCCCGCCGCGAAGAGCACGACGGTGAACGCGAGGCCGTCCGCGGCGCGGGTGCCCTCGAGCACACTCCCAGACAGATCCACCTGGAGGATGCCCCTCAGAGCTCCCCACTCGTCCGCCGCGAAATCGACGTGCGCCCTCTCCCCCGGGTGGACGTCCACGCGCTGCTCGACCGCGAGCATGCCTTCGTCGGAGCACAGTGCCAGGTACACCTCCCCCGAGGGGACGTCGTCGAACCGATAGGTGCCGCCCGGCTTCACGTCGGCCCGGCGAGACCAAAGGGGGGAATCGAAGGGGTTCGTGACGAGCGACGAGCTCGTGGCGAGCACGTGAAGGCCACTCGACGCACTCGGGCCCCAGACCCTTCCGGTGATGCCCCCGGAGGGGTGCAGTTCGACGAGGAGCTCCCCCGCGTCGAAATCGAGCTCCCCCGCACGCACCTCGAACGGTCCGAAGCCCGCCGCTTCAACGCGCACGGATTCCAGCTCCAATCCCTCCTCGAGTCCGTCCGCCGTCACGCCGAGGGGTCCAGGCGCGGTGATCTCGAACCGCCCCTCGCCGTCACTCCTCGTGCTCTCCCCGTTCAGGACGACACGTGCGTAGGAGCCGTCTTCCCCTTCCAACTGCCGCAGTTCCGTGTTGCACGGGATGATCCTCGCCCCCTGAATCGCCGTGCCGGTCTCGTCGACGACTCGCCCCCTCAGGACACGCCCCGGGCGCAGATCGAACAGGAGTTCCTGTCCATCCCGGAACGAGTCGCAGCGTACGTCCTTCGCGTCTCCCGAGTACCCGTCCGCAGTCACCGACACGCGAAAGCGGTCCCACGCCTTCACGATCAGCGGGACAGGCACTTCAAACCGGCCTCCACAATCGCGGAACTCGAGGGGAGGAAAGCTCGGGGCACTGGAGCCGGCCTCGGATTCATCGATCTCCCTTCGAACGGCCTCCGAACGCACCTCGGCGTCCTCGGGAATCGAGAACCTCACGACGAGGTCCTGGACGGGGACCCCGTCTCGGTCACGCGCGAGCCCTCGCAGGAGCCCGACGGACGGAGAGCCGCCGAGCACGAAGCGGTAGTCTTCCTCGGGGAGTTCGTCGAGGAACCGGACGGCGTCCCCGAATCCGCTCGCCTCGACATGGATCCCGAAGCACGCGAACGACGTATCCTTGTCCGCGAGCGAAATGCGGAACCGCCCCTCCCCGTCGGTCCTCGCTAGACCGAGCGAAGCCCACCCTCCTCCGATCCCCTCGGGGTCCACCTCCCCGGAATAGACCTCTTCGGTTGTCACGCGGGTCCCGAGCCCGGCGATGTCGACGAGCGCTCCCACGACCGGCCGACCCTGAACCGTGACGACGCGCCCTGTGATCGCCGGGCTCGCCGCCCCCACCACAGCTGCGCGCCGGCCTTGCGGAGCGTCGTCCGCCGTGGACAGCGCGACGTTCCGCATCTCCCGGGCGAGGGGATCCG
>DRLC01000317.1 GCA_011053145.1 Planctomycetota bacterium
GCTCCGCCGCTGATGAGGAACGCGCCCCGTCGGTCTGCGCGCACAGATCCACGACCTCGCCCGGACGCCCACCCTCCACAGTTGCCTCGTCGGGTCGAGGCCCATCGCCCCGCGGGGCGTCGGACCCGATCCCGGATACGCGGTACGGTCGCCGGGGCTCGGATGGGGTCATGGCAGCGGGTGGGTTTCGGGGGGAGGGGAATCGCCGGGGGTGGAAAGGCCGTCGCGGAACACGTCCAGTGCCTCGCGCGCCCTCCGGAGGAGCTGCTGGCGATCTCCCCGATGGACCAAGGACTCCAGCGGGCGTCCCTCCAGGACCAGGTGCAGGAACGCTTCGCGGGTGGCGAGGTCGAGCCTGTGGAAGCGAGCCCTCGCCAACACCAAGGAGTCGGCATCGAGGCCGAGCGACACGGCAAATCGCGAAAAAGTGTCGTCGCCGGCTCGATCCCGGGACGACCACAGGTCCCCGGCCTCCTCCTCGACGAGCTGGTCCACGGCCCGATGGACCAGGTCCAGCACCCGGCGCGCACCGATCGTCCGTTCCGGGTTGCGCGCACGTTCCCGAGCCAGCAGCGCGAAGGCGCGGACCGCGACGCGATCCCCGTCCAGAAGCAAGGCCCGCTCTCGCAAGACCGCCTTGACGGTCGGGAGGACTTCGTACGGATCCCCCTCCAGCACCGCGTCCAGGAAGGCGCGGGGGCCTTGGGGGGGAGAGGCACTCTGGAGGCCGTCCGCCGCCGGGCGGGGGCCGCTACCACCGAGGTCGGAGTTCACGGATGGATTCAGGGGGGGGAAAGCCCGGAGCGCTGGAGCTCCGGACCCGGGAGGCCGGGTGCAAACCGTCTCCCGAGCAGGGGAACCCCGAGTTTACAGCCGCGCCCGGTATTCGGGGCTTTCGAGGCGCCAAAAGTGGCAAGGATTGGAAGTCGCGTTTCCTCTGCCTGAAATCACACCGGCCGCCCCCCCCCCGGGGGCTCCCTTCGGGCCGCCGCGCCGTTCTCCTCGTTGTTCCGGGCCTCCGGGAGGGTAGGATCCCGCCCACCGAACGGGTCCCCCGCTCGAGCCGCCTGGGGTCAGGCGGCCGGGGAAAGACCACGGCCCGACGGAAGCGAAGGAGAGCGAAGACTTTGAGCGGATTCCTGGAGGGCAAGACCGGGTTGATCCTGGGGGTTGCCAACAAGAGGTCGGTGGCCTGGGGCTGTGCGAAGGCTCTGAAGCGCGAGGGCATGGAACTCGCGTTGACGTATGCGGGTGAGCGACTCGAAGGCCCGGTGCGCCAGCTCGCCGAGGACCTCGGGGTCGACCTGGTCCTCCCCTGCGACGTCACGAAGGACGAGGAGATGGACGAACTCCTCGGGAGGGTCGGAGAGCACTTCGGCAAGCTCGACACCCTCCTGCACGGGGTCGCGTTCGCCAAGCGCGAGGAGCTGAAGGGCACCTACTTCGACACCTCCCGGGACGGCTACCAGCTCGCCCACGAGGTCTCCGCGTACTCGCTGCCCGCGATCTCCCGGCGCGCCATCCCCTTGATGGAGGAGGGCGGCGGCTCGATCATCACCCTCAGCTATCTCGGCGCCGAGCGCGTGATCCCGAAGTACAACATCATGGGGGTCGCCAAGGCTGCTCTCGAGGCGAGCGTGCGCTACCTCGCGCACGACCTCGGTCCGCGCGGCATCCGCGTGAACGCGATCTCCTCGGGACCGATCCGGACCCTGTCCGCCTCCGGGATCGAGGGCTTCAGCGCGATCCTCGACCGCATCGCCGAGCGGGCGCCGCTGCGCCGCAACATCCAGGCGGACGAGGTCGGCGACGTGTGCGCCTTCCTCGCGAGCGACATGAGCCGTGGCATCACCGGGTCCACCCTCTATGTGGATGCGGGGTACCACATCATGGGCATCTAGAGAAAAAATTCTGTCGGACGGACCTTCCCCACCAACAGGTGGACAAGGCACCCGTAGCGCCGCCGGATCCTCCCCCGACTCTCGCCGGGAGGACCTGCTCCATCCCCCGCTCCCCCCTGCACCTCATCCCGCGCCGCGGGATCGTCGGGGGACTGCGCGGGGACCGTTTCCGCACGTTGCAAGCCTTCGAGGAGGACAGGGAAGCCATGGGGTCGATGATCGAGATCCGAGGCCTGACCAAGCACTTCGGCCCGCTCCGGGCCGTCGACGGGATCAGCCTCGATGTGAAGCAGGGGGAAGTCCTGGGCTTCCTCGGTCCGAACGGGGCCGGGAAGTCCACGGCCATGAAGATGGTGACCGGCTTCCTCGCACCCACCTCGGGGAGCGTCAAGGTCTGCGGCCACGACGTCGGAGCGGAACCGGTCGCCGTGAAGGAGTGCATCGGCTACCTCCCCGAGGGCGCCCCGGCCTATCCCGACATGACGACGGAGGGCTTCCTGAACTTCATCGCGGAGATCCGGGGGTTCGCCCGGGGCGAAGCCAGGCAGCGCGTCCGGACCGCGGTCCAAAAGGCCCGCCTCGAGGGGGTGCTGCGACAGCCGATCGAAACCCTTTCGAAGGGGTACAAGCGGCGTGTCGGGCTGGCCCAGGCGATCCTGCACGATCCGCCCGTCCTGATCCTGGACGAGCCCACCGACGGGCTCGACCCGAACCAAAAGCACGAGGTGCGCTCGTTGATCCGGGAGATGGCGCCGCGCAAGGCGATCGTCCTCTCCACGCACATCCTCGAGGAGGTGGAAGCCCTGTGCACGCGCGTCGTGATCATCGACCGCGGACGCCTCGTCTTCGACGGCACCCCGGACGAGTTCGAGGCCAAGGCCCCCGCCGAGATCACGAGCCGCCGCATGGACTGGGTGTTCCGGTCCCTCACTTCGGGCGAACACGCCGTGGCCGGCGTCGGAGGTGCCGCATGAAGCACACCATGACCCTCTTCAAGCGCGAGCTCTCGGGCTACTTCCAGACCCCGGTCGCGTACGTGTTCATCGTCATCTTCCTGCTCCTGTCCGGCTTCTTCACGTTCCAAGTCGGCAGGCTCTTCGAGGCGGGCCAGGCGAGCCTCGACAGCTTCTTCACCTGGCACCCCTGGCTGTACCTGTTCCTGATCCCCGCCATCTCGATGCGGTTGTGGGCCGAGGAGCGCCGGTCGGGAACGATCGAACTCCTGATGACCCTGCCGATCACGATGTCCCAGGCGATCCTCGGCAAGTTCCTCGCCGCCTGGGCGTTCACCGGAATCGCGCTGCTCGGGACCTTCCCGATCTGGATCACCGTGTACAACCTCGGCAGCCCCGACAACGGTGCGATCCTCGCGTCCTACCTCGGGAGCTTCCTGATGGCCGGCAGCTTCCTCGCGATCGGATCCGCGGTCTCGGGGATCACGAAGAACCAGGTGATCGCCTTCGTGATCAGCGTCGTCCTCTGCCTCGTGTTCCTGTTGATCGGCTTGCCCCCGGTCACGGGTTGGATGCAGGGGATTCTCCCCGCCTTCCTCGTGGACACGATCGCCTCGTTCAGCTTCTTCACCCACTTCGACACGATCCAGCGCGGCCTGCTCCAGGCCACCGACCTCGTCTTCTTCGGGAGCACGATCGTGTTCTTCCTCTTCCTCAACGGACTCATCCTGGAGGCGCGGAAGGCGCAGTAGGTCATGGACAAGCGACTCATCGGACTCGTCGGCGGCGTGATCGCCACCATCCTCTACCTGGCTGTCAACCTTCTCGGGAACCAGGCGCTCGGCTCCACGCGCTTCGACCTGACGGAGGAGAAGCTCTTCACCCTCTCCGACGGCTCCCGCCACATTGCGGAGTCCCTGGACGAGCCGGTGCACCTCTACCTCTACTACTCGGAGGCCGCCGGGAAACAGATCCCGGGAGCCCCCCAATACCACCAACGTGTTCGGGACGTCCTGCGTGAATACGCGGACTTCTCGGACGGCAAGATCCTCCTCGAGGAGATCGACCCCGAGCCGTTCTCGGAGGAGGAGGACGAGGCGTCCGCGAACGGCGTCACACCGATCCCGACCCGTCCCGATCCATTCTTCTTCGGGCTGGTCGGCACGAACTCGACCGACGATCGCCAGGTGATCCCGTTCTTCGGTACCGTGGTCGGTGACGGGATCGACTTCGCGAGCCGCGAGCGCTTCCTCGAGTACGACATCTCGCGGTTGCTCTATTCGCTCGCCCACCCCGAGCGCAAGCGCGTCGGCGTGCTGAGTTCGCTGCCGATCGAGGGGAACCCCGGGAACCCGATGATGGGCGGCCAGGGTGGAAGCCCTCGCTGGGCGTTCCTCGACCAGGTCGGTTACTTCTACGAGCTGGTGATGATCTCCACGTCGGACGAGAAGCTTCCCGAGGACCTCGACGTGCTGCTCGTGGTGCATCCACGCGAGATCTCGGAAACTCTGCAGTACGCGATCGACCAGTACGTCCTGGGCGGCGGTCGCTTGGTTGCTTTCGTGGACCCGCACTGCGAAGCGGATGAGCCCGCCGCGGACCCCACGAATCCGATGGCCCGGTACGGCGCATCGAGGACATCGAGTCTCAACCGGCTGTTCGATGCCTGGGGTTTCCACGTCCCGGAAGACAAGGTGGTCGGTGACGAGAAGAATGCTCTCGGGGTGCGTGCGCCGACACCGAACGGCGGATACGAACCGGTGCAGTACGTCGTCTGGCTCAACCTCGACGAGGACAACCTGAACGACGTGGACCCGGTGACGAGCCCGCTCCAGGGGCTGCGCTTCGCCACTCCCGGCTCGGTCCAGGCGAACGAGGGCAGCACCCTGACCATCGAGCCCCTCGTGACGACGAGTGAGGACTCGATGGAGATCGACGTCGGGCGGTTGCGCTTCCGCCCCGACCCCAAGGGACTTCTGCAATCCTTCGTCAGCGGAAAGAAGAAGCTCACTCTCGCCGCGCGCATCTCGGGCGACGTGAACACCGCCTTCCCCGATGGACCGCCGAAGAAGGAGGACGAGGAGTCTTCCACCGAGACGGAGGAGGACACGCCCGACGGGTTCCTCACGGAATCGGTCGAACCGATCCAGATCATCGTGGTCGCTGACGTGGACATGCTGCAGGACCAGTGGTGGTTGCAGAGGAACATCGTCGGGGGGCTGAACTTCGGATCGTCGTTGGTGTCCGACAACTGCGACCTCCTCGTCAACGCGATCGACAACCTGACCGGGGGCAAGGACCTGATCTCGATCCGGGCCCGGGGCCGCTATTCGCGTCCCTTCGAACGCGTCGAGGAGATCCGACGCGAGGCTCAGCGGAAGTTCCAGGCGAAAGAGGAGGAGCTCAAGGCACGCATGCGCGCCGCCGACCAGCGCATCGCGGAACTGCAGAAGGACCGCGATCCCTCCGATCCCAACTCGATGCTGTTCCTCACCCCCGAACAGACCGAGGCCTTCGAACAGGCCATGCGCGACCGCAGTGAGATCCGCAAGGAACTGCGCGACGTGCAGCACTCCATGGAGAAGGACATCGAGCGACTCGGCCTCAGGATCAAGGCGATCAACATCGCCGGGGTTCCCCTGCTCGTGAGCCTCGCCGCGGTCCTCCTCGGAATCTGGCGCATCCAACGGCGCGGCACGCGCTGACTGAAGCAACAAGAGAGGCAACCCCATGCAAGCCAAAGGCCTTCTCACCCTCTCCGGGCTGACCCTTGTCGCCGTGGCCGCCGCGGCGGTGATGTGGCAGCGGAACGAGACCAGTGGGGCCCAGGAAAAGGGCATCGTCTTTCCCGAGCTCCTCGACCATGTCAACGACGTGGCCCAGCTGCGGATCCAGGGCCCGGAGAGCTCCGTCACGCTCGAACGCGGCGACGACGGCTGGGGTCTCGTCGAGCGCGGCGGGTACCC
>DRLC01000318.1 GCA_011053145.1 Planctomycetota bacterium
CGGCATCGAGGTCGAAGAGCTCCACGTCCAGCATGTGGCTCCACCACGTGAGCGGATGCCAGTTCGACGCCTCGGTGGCCCGAACCGCCCAGGCGACGCTCTCGCGGTCGAGGCCGCGCTGTACGATTGGATTCGCGGTCACGTAGCGGTCGTCGTCGTAGTTCACGAAGTCGAAGCTCCCGACCCGGCCGTAGATGAAGACGAGCCCGAGGAGCAGGAGCACCGCGAAGAGGGCGGTGCGAAGCGGGCAGGGGCGCGCCGATTCCGCGCGGTCATCCATCGTCGGCCTCCGCTCTGCTGCGCCGGTAGGGCTTCCTGTCGCGGTAGAGCTCCAGCCGCGCGCGCGCTCCCGCCTTGCCGCTCGGCGGGATGAGTTCGAGCGCCTGGCGTTCGGCTTCGATCGCTGCGTTCCAGTCGCCGACCTCGGCGCTTGCGGCCGCGAGGGTTTCGAGCAGCCCCGGGCCGCGTTGGTAGCGCAGGAGCAGACGCACGATCTCGAGGGCGCGCCGTCCATCGCGAATCGTTTCGTCGGAGCTCGTGGCGAGGACCCAGGCGAGGGCCTGGCCGGCGGCCGCGCGGTCCTTGGTCATCTTTTCCTCGGCGTTCCAGGAAGTCTCGAGCAGCGCCGCGGCCTCGCGGTCCTCGCCGAGGCGCGAGAGATTGATGCCGAGCGCGGTTCGCGCGGCCCCGTACTCGGGGCTCACCCCGTGGCGCGGGGGAGGTCCGGAGAGGGCGAGGCGGAACTGCTCGGTGGAGCCCTCGAGGTCGCCGCGGAGCGCCAGGGAACGGCCGAGTTGGTAGTGCACGAGGGGGACGCCGGGGCGGTACTCGGCCGCGAGCCGATAGTGCGGGAGGGCCTCCTCGGGGCGTCCTTCGTCCTCGAGGGCGCGGGCGAGGTTCGTCTCCGCGAGGAAGTTCTTTTCGGTGACGGAGACCGCGTGGGCCATCGCACTCTTCGAATCGTGCCAAGTGGCGATCTGCGAGCGGCTCGCCGAGGCGAGCGCGAGGATCCAGACCGCGCCGAGGACCCCGACGGGCTTGGTCCAGGTCGGACGCGCGACGATCAGGCGACCCGCTCCGAACGCGAGTAGGAGCGCGAGGCCCATCCCGGGGATGAGGGTGTAGCGGTCGGCGTGGGATTGCAGGCCCACCTGCACGATCCCGATCACCGGGACGAGCGTGACGAGGTACCAGCCCCACCCGATCGCGAGGGCGGGGAAGCGGCGCCAGAGACGTGCGGCCAGCAGGCTGATCCCGACGAGGAGCGCGAGCCCGACCCACGCGCGCGGGCCGATGGGGTCGCCGAGGTACGCCGGATGCGGATAGAAGAGTGCGAGGTCGTGGGGCCAGAGGGTCGTCTCGAGGTAGCGCTCGATCGATGCGAACGCGTTGGCGATGCGGGACCCGAGCGAGATGTCCCCGAGCGCGTCCATCGCTCCGCCGCGGCTCTGGGCGCGGAGGGTGAGGAGGATCGAGCCGCCGACCAGCGCGAAGAGGGGAAGCTTCTCGAGGAGGAGGGAGGCGATGGAGCGCGGCCGCCGCAGCGGCCACAGGTCCAAGAGCAACAGCACGAGCGGTGCGGTCACGAGCATCGGCTTCGCGAGCAGGCCCAGCGTCAGGGCCAGGGCGACGAGAACGCCGCGGCGATAGGCGCTCCAGCGCCCCGAGGCGCGAACGCGTCCCAGATGGGCGAGCAGCGTGAGGAGGAAGAAGAGCCCCGCGAGCAGGTCCTTGCGTTCGGAGACCCAAGCGACCGATTCGGCGCGCAGCGGGTGGAGGGCGAAGAAGAGCGCCCCGAAGAGCGCGGGGCCGAGGGGGGCCCCGAGCGCGACGAGCAGGACGAGGAACAGCGCGGCGTTGATCGCGTGGAGCGCGGCGTTGACGAGGTGGTGCGCGCCCGGATCGAGCCCGAAGATCTGCACGTCCAAGAGATGGCTCAGCCACGTCAGAGGATGCCAGTTCGCCGCGCGGGACGTCGTGAAGACCTGCTCGAGGGTCTCGGGGGAAAACCCCTCCTTCAGCATCGGGTTCGCGGTGACGTAGACATCGTCGTCGTAATTCAGGAACTCGAAGTGGCGCGTGGGGAAATACAGCGCGAACGCGGACGCGAGGACGAGGAGGAGCGACACGAGAAACTTCGGCCGCTGGGTGCCCGGGGGGGTCGGTGTCATCGCAGTGCCTCCCCGCGGTCGATCCGCCCCCGCAGCTCCATCAGCGTTGCCGTGGCGGAGGTCGGCGCCGCGGCAGCGGCGTCGAGCAGGACGGACCTAGCTTCCTCCCGCGCACCGGTCCCGGCGAGGGCGGCCGCGAGGGATCGCAGCGCGCGCCAATCCGGCTCGTCGATCCCGCGCGCGAGCCGAAGCGCGCGCGCGGGGTCACGAACCGAAGCGTCCGGCGAGGTGGCGAGGACCCAGGCGAGTTCGGTGGCGACGGCGGGGTCCGCGCGGCCGAGGAGTCGCTCGAGGCGATCGCGCGCCGCCCCATCGCGCCCTGCGGCGCTCTCGGCGCGCGCGAGCGTGACCTGGGCATCGATGTGGTTCGGGTGGTCTGAAGCGAGGGGCCCGAGGACGGCGAGGGCCTCGTTCGTTCGGCCCGTCGCGAGGAGCGAGCGCGCGTACTCGACTCCGGCGCTCACCGAGTTCGGATCCACCTGGAACGCGCGCGCGCGGCGAGCGAGTGCCTCCTCCGGGTGGCCTTCTTGCTCCTCGAGCACTCCATAGAGCAGCCAAGCGTTCACGAAGCCGGGATCGGCGGCGAGGGCCGCGTCGAGGCTCGCGCGCGCCTCTTCGCTGCGCCCCCGCGCGAGTTCGATCCCCGCGAGGTTCGTGTGCGCATCCGCCATGCGCGGCGCGTCCTCGAGGGCCTGTCGGTAATGCGCTTCGGCGGCGTCGAGCTTGCCTTCGCGGTGGTCGATGTAACCGAGGTTCACATGGGCGAGGTA
>DRLC01000319.1 GCA_011053145.1 Planctomycetota bacterium
CTCCGGCACGCGGCAAGTTGGAGAGAGCGGCAAGAAGCAAGAAGGAGAAAGGCATGGGTACGAGCTGGTCCTGGGTCGGGCTGGCCCCTCAGCGGTCGCGATCCTCGAGCATGCGAGCTTCCCAGGCGTGCAGGGCCTTGCGCATGGAAGCGACGAGGTCGGGGTGCTCGGGGGCGAGGTCGTTCGATTCTCCGGGGTCGGCGACGAGGTTCCAGAGGGATGCGGCTCCGGAGGGATCCAGGAGGAGCTTGTGGTCCCCTCTGCGCATCGCGTAGCTGCCCTGGAACCTCCAGAAGAGCTCGTCGTGCGGGGAACCGCTCTCCTCTCCGCGGAGGAACGGGAGGAGGTCGACGCCGTCGTACTCCCGGTCGGCGGGCAGCTCACCACCGGCGGCCTGGACGCAGGTCGGAAAGATGTCGAGTTGGGTCGCGGGAGCATCGAAGGTGGCGCCTGATGGGAGGTGTCCCGGCCACTTCGCGAGGAACGCCACCCGAACGCCACCCTCGAGGAGCGTCCCTTTCCTCCCCCGAAAGGGCGCGTTCATGCGCTCGTAGGGCGATCCGTTGTCGTTCACGAACAGGACCAGCGTGTTCTCCTCGATCCCCGCCTCCCGGATTCCGTCCAGGAGGATCCCGACCTCATGGTCGAGGGCCTGCATCATCGCGACCGCCTGGTCCCTTCGAACGTCTTCGGTGCGCTCGGGCCAGAACTCCTCCGGGGCCTGGAACGGATAGTGGGGGTTCGGATACGCCAGGTAGAGAAAGAAGGGACGCGGACTGTTCCGCAGAAAGCCCACGGCCTCCTCGGTGAATGCAGCCGGGAGGTAGCCCTCGCCGTGGACCTCCTCGTCGTCGCGCAGGATCGGCCCGCCCTCGGGACCGTGGGGAGGCTCGTCCCACTGGTAGTAATCGTGGCCGCCCGAGAGGAACCCGAAGAAGTGGTCGAACCCGCGTCGCAGCGGCCGATACTTCGGGTTCATGCCGAGGTGCCACTTGCCGATCGCCGCAGTCCGATACCCGCACTCCTTCAGGACCTCGGGGAGCAGGATCTCATCGGTGGACACGCCGTTGTCGCGCCGGATCTGCTTTTCAATCGCGCCGCTGTACGTCTCGTAGCCGTAGCGCGCCGGGTACCGACCCGTGAGCAGCCCGGCGCGCATCGGCGCACAGACCGGGGATGCGACCGTGGCCTGCAGGAGGCGAACCCCCTCGGCCGCGAGGGAGTCGATGTGCGGTGTTTCGAGATCCGTCCCTCCGTAGCACCCGAGGTCGCGGTACCCCATGTCGTCCGCGACGATCACGACGATGTTCGGCAGGCTTTCGTTCACTGCCGGCTCGTCCGGGGCCTGGAAGGAACACAGGGTGAGTCCGATCGCCAGGACCGCGCTTCGCGCGCCTTCTCGTGGGTGTGTTCTCATCGGAGTTCCGCTCACCGCCATTCTACGGGACTGGATGCGCGAAGCGTTGACGAGGAATCCCATCGGCTTGTGGCCGCTGCTGGAGCGAAGCCGGTCCGAACTCGAACGAGCGCGCCACCAGGACGAGGGCGTTCCCGTCTCCGCTGTGGCCCTCCCCGTCGCGGCACTCGCCGACCGCCACCACGGCGCCGCGCGGGCCGTCGGAGTGGATCGCGGGCCCGGGAAGGCTCTTCGCGGTGGTCCGGAAGCGCGGGCGGCAGATGCCGAGCGGATGCGTGCTTCCCCATGCCGAGCGACACGAACTCTTCGTTCAGCGGACCCCGCCACCGGCGAGGGACTTCTTCCTGCGCAGCTTCTCGTTCAGGAAGGTCTCCAGCTTGCGGGTCTCCTTGCCGCGCAGCGCGTTGGCGAGGACGCCGAACAGCTTCCAGGGGCGGCTGAGGAAGGACAGTCCATAGAAGTTGAGGAGCAGCCGGTACTTCCAGAAGGTCAGCTCGCGCGCGGTGAGGTTCGAGCTGTAGTTGTGGTCCTCGGTGAGGCGTGCCTCGTTGGCGAAGATCGGGGTCATCAGGAATTCGTCGCTGTTCGACTCGATCCGACCCGCCCGGATCAGGTCGTCGTACAGCGCGGTGTTCGGCAGGGGGAAGAAGAAGCCGATCGCGATATCGTCGACGCCCAGCAGCCCCAATTTGCGAACCATGCGCTCGGTCTTCTTGAGGTCCGCCTTCGTGTCGTGCGGAAAGCCCAGGACGAAGAAACAGGTGATGTTCAGCTTGTGCTTCACCGAGGCCCGAACGGCGTTGTACAGACTCTCGGTCTTCATCCGCTTCTTGATCAGCTCGCGCGTGCGTTCCGACCCCGACTCCGGCGCGTAGGCCAGGGACCTCCCGTTCGTTCGGTAGAGCAGCGCAGCGACCTCCTCATCGATGACCTCGCAGCGCGTGCCGCTCGGAAACTGCCAGGTGATGTCGTTCAGATCCCGCGCGATGAGAGCGTTGCAGAACGCGACGACCCAGTCCTTCTTGACGATCGCGGTGAGGTCCTGGAAGGGGAAGTTCACGACTCCGTACTCCCGGCGGTAGCGCAGGATCTCGTCCGCCACGTCTTCGGGGTCGCGCGTGTAATAGCGCGTCGTCCACATGTTCGGTGACGCACAGTACGTGCAAGAGTACGGGCAGCCGCGCGTCGCGAGGATCGGCAGGGTCTTGCCCGCTTTCACGCCGTTGACCAGGTTGTTGTCGTTGTAGGCGTCGATGTCGACCAAGTCCCAAGCCGGCCAGGGGAGCTCGTCGAGGTTCCGGCGACGCGCCTGACGCCCCGTCCGCACGACCTCACCGTCCTTCGCATAGGCGAGCCCGGGAATGTCGTCCACCGAATCTCCCGCCTCGAGCGCGGCGAAGAGGCGGACCGCCGTTTCTTCCCCCTCACCCAGGACACAGTAGTCGATCGGCGCGGTCTCGATGGAGTGCTCCGGCAGCGCCGTGAAGTGCTCACCGCCGCACACGAGGGGCTTGTCCGGGAAGCGCTCCTTGATGCCCTCGATCAGAGCGCGTACGAGCGGCCAGGAAAAGGACCACATGTTGGTCAGCCCGAAGGCGTCCGCGCCCTCGTCCAAGCGCTCGACGATCTCTTCCGGGGTCAGTCCCAAGCGGTGGAGGTGGCGATCGGCGGTGACCTGGGTCGGGGCCTCCGCCACCGCGTCCAGGAGACTGACCTCGTGCCCGGCCTCCCGCAGCACCGCGGCGATGTAGGCCAACCCCAGGGGCAGGCTCGGACGCAGCGCGGTCATCGCGTGCACGTTCAGGTAGACCGGAGGGTGGATGAGCTGGATGCGCATGTTCGCTGGCCGCCCGCGGAGCCGAAGCCGGCGAGAGGCGGGGGTCGCCGATGGAGGCCGGCTCCCGGTCGGATCGGCGGAGAGAGCGGGGCGGGAGGCGTCGAGCCCAAGTCTACCAGCCCCGTGCCTGGGCGCGGGGGAAATCAGTTCCGTCCCGCACCGGCTCGGGCGGACGAACGGGGGCAGCGATCAGAACTCGAACGAGCGCACCACCAGGTCGAGTGCGTCCCCGTCTCCGTTGTAGTCCTCGCCGTCGAGGCTCTCGTCGACGAAAACCGCGGCGGCGCGCAGGCCGTCGGTGTGGATCGCGGGACCGGGAAGGTTGCTCGCGGTGGTCAGGAAGCGCGGGCGACAGGTGCCGAACGGATTCGTGAACAAGACGATGTCGGCGAGATCTCCGTCCCCGTTGTGGTCGTAGCTGTCCTCCGCCTCGCTGACACGGAAGAACGCCTGGGCCCCCCCGAGGTCCACCTCGGGATTGACCGAGTCGAGCGCCATCCCGAACCCGTCGAAGTCGAGCACGCGCTTCTCGAAGTCGAGCCAGATCGGAAGGGCGTCGGTGAGGTCGTTGTCCTTGAGCACGAGGTCGCAGTCGACGTTCACATTGAGCGACGGAACGAGTGGGTTCGTGCCCGGCAACGATTCCAGGAACGCGACCGCCAGGCGGCCGAATTCTTCCTCGTCGGCCATGTAACCCGGGCTCGCATAGGGCTCCGAGGCTCCGCGGTCCGGATCGCCGAGTCCGTCGCCGTCCACGTCCTCGAAGACTCCGGTCCCGATGAACGGCTTCTTCGGATCCTGGTGGGCGAAGGTCCAGCCGGCGAGCGCGCCGTCGAGGGGTTCGAGCCACCCGAGGAGCAGGTGATCGGCCGCCTTGCCGTCGAGGTCGCGTCCGTCCTGCGCTTCGTCGACGACCGCTACGAAACGGTCCTCGAGCGACGCGAGCCCCATCGATCCACCGGCGATTCCGGTCGTGACCGCGTGCAGTTCCGCGGGCTCGCGAGGGGGCGCGGGGTCGGTTCCCGTGGTGGCGATCCAGCGCACGATCGTGTCCGCGAAGTCACCGTCTTCGTTGAGGTCGCAGGTCGCATCGGCTTCCGGGCTGATCGTCGCGACGTACCCGTCGACGACGACCACCCGGCCGTCGCCGACCAGGCCCGTGTTGACCGGGAGCATCGTCCCCTGGGCGAAGGACTTGGTCGACACGTGGAAAAGCACCTGGTCGGTCGTGTCGGCGTCCGGCGTACCGGCGCACGAATCCGGGACGAGGGAATGGACGAACAAAGCCGGGTCATTGAAGTTGGTCGCCCCCTGGCCCGCCTCGTCCACCAGAGCGGCGACGGTCCAGTCGTCCTGGGCCTCCGACCGAACCCCGATGCCGGCATCCTGGGAGCGCAGCGCGAGGCCGAGATTCAGGACGCGCGCCGCGGGCTCGCGCCCATCGAGGACGGCGAGGACGACCGTGTCGGTCGCGTCCCCATCCCCGTTGCGGTCCGCCGCCCCGATCGTTTCGTCGACGCCGAGGAGCAGAAGATCGGCGCGTTCCCCGAGAAGGACCGCGTCGAGGGTTCCGCCCCCGGCCTGGTTCTCCACGACCTGGGGAGTCGTGGGGCTGTCGTTGAAGACCCTGCGCAGCGAGGTGTCATCCCCGTTCGCGGGCACCGCTTCGGCGCTGTAGTACACGCGCGACTCGATCGCCACGAGTTCGACCGGCCCGGGGTTCGGCTCCAACGTATCGACGAATTCGAGCACGCGCGTCTTCTTGTACCAATGCAAGAGGACGCGATCGCCGAGACCGTTCACGCCGTTCCAGTCCCGTCCGTCTTCCGCCTCATCGACGACGAGGTAGATGTGCTCGTCCGCGATCGCGGCGTCCTCCGCGGCGACGTCGAGGTAGGTCTCACCGCTCTTGTCGATCCGAGCCGCGACCGCGATCTCGTCGATCTTGTCGCCGTCCCCGTTCATGTCCACGCCGGCCGCGCCCGTCAGGGCCTCGCTCGCGAAGTACACCATCCAGGATCCACCGACCACGGGGGCCATCGATCCGGAGACGGTCCCGCTCGTGCTGCGGACCCGGAGGGTGTCGCGGCGCCCCCCGCTTCCGCATCCGGTCAGGGTGAGGGCGAGGAGGGGGGGGAAGACGACGAGGAGGAGCGAACGCGGCATGGGAGAGCGCGGGGCCGGGGGAAGGGGGGTCGACACCATAGCAGCCGCCGACGAAGATCCGCCCGGAGACACTTTGCGAGTAGCACCTGCGTTTCACCCGATGTAGAGAACCCAGCCGCTCCCGCGGCCGCCGACGATGCTCCTCGCCCTGCTCACCACACTCCCGCTGCTCGCCACGGCCCACGCCGTGCCCGCCCGCGCGGCCGGGCTCGACGGTGGCACGGAGGAGCTGCGCCACCTCAGGAGCTGGATCCAGCGCGCAAGGCGCACCCGAGCGGGCGTGGACGCCGAGCGCCGGACCGAGCTCGAAGAGGTGCTCGCGCGGATCGTCGAACGGGATCGGGAGCACCCCCTGTCCCCCGAACTCTCGGAGGAGTGGATCGGCGGCCTGATCGAGCTCGCCGCCCTGGGGGAGGAGCGCGGTCGGCGCCGGGGAGCCCGGGCGACCGCTTCTCCGTTCGGAAGTGAGACCGCCCCGGGGGAGTCCTGGATCGGGATCCGGGACCTGGCCCTGGGGGCTCTGCACGGACGCATCCGGGCCGATCCCGAGGGCCTGGGGGAGCGCCTGGCGGCATCGCTCCAACTGCCGCAAGCCGTTGAATACAAATCACTTAGGAGAACTCTCGCGATCCTCGAGGCGCTCCGCGGCCAGCACCTCGCCCCCACGATGGCCCCCCTGGTCTCGATCGTCGACGCCGTGGCGGAAAACGGCTCCGAGGAGGCCTCCAGGAGGGCCCTCGAAGCACTCGCGGGCTGGCCGGACCCCCGCGTGACCGACTTCCTGCTCGGCAGGGCCGAAGCCGACGTGGGGTCGGTCGGCGACCTCACCCGCCATCTCGAGCGCCTCCCCTCCCCCCCCGGAGAGCGCGCCCTCGACCGTGCCCGGACCCTGGGGGCGCGACTCCTCCTCTCCGAATCGTGGCGTGACGCGGTCCGCGGCCTCTCCCTCGTCGAACAGATCGACTCCGAACGGGCCGTCCCGGTGCTGATCGAGGCCCTCACGCTCTGGGGACGCCGCGAGGGCACCGAGCTGAGCTCGCGAAGGGTCCGGGGGGCCCTCGTCGCCGAGCTCCGCAGACGCTCGGGGCGCTCCCTCGGGGCCGATCCGGACCCCTGGAAGCGCTGGTGGGAACTGGTCCAGGCGGGCCGGATCGCCCTACCGACCACGACGGACGGGCAGGGAGAGCTCTACTCCTCGGCCCCGTTCTTCGGGCTCCGCCTCGAGACCGACCGGGTCATCTTCGTCCTCGACAACTCCGGCAGCATGGCGAGCCCGTTCCGGACGGACGGCTCGACGCGGTACGAAGCCGCGATCTCCGAGCTGCTCGGCTTCCTGCGGGCCTCGGGGCCCGCGACGCGCTTCCAGGTGGCGCTGTTTTCCGACCGTGGAAGGCTCTGGCAGCGCACCCCCCTGCACGCGACCGAGAAGAACCTCGCCAGGGTGGAGCGCTGGCTGCGCTCCCGACACCCCGGGGGGGGAACGATGCTGTTCGAGGGCCTCAGGGAGGCGCTGGATCTCGATCGGGACGGGCATCTCACCAACCCGTATCCCGAGGTGGACACCGTGGTGGTGCTGTGCGACGGCGAAACGCAGGAGGGCAAGGGCTGGGTCCTGCCCTGGGTGCGGCGCGAGAACGAAAGCGCCCAACTGGTCTTCCAGTGCGTCCGGATCGGGCATGCCGGAGACGGGACCCTGGAGGCCCTGGCGGAGGCCACCGGAGGTCGCTGCGTCGAAGTGGAGTAGGGCTCCTCAGTACTCCTGCGTAGGGACGCGAGGCAAGACCCGTCGCTTGCCGGCGGAAGCGAGCGCGCCGCGCGCACAAAGTCCCCCGCACCGGTTGTCCCCCCTGCCCCCGCCGCTACACTCTCGCTCGATTGTATCCGGAGTGCACCAGACGCACTCGGGCCCCTGCCCGGCGCCGGTCCGCCGACCTCCCCCACCGACCCCACGATGCTCACCTCCTACGGTCCGATCCTCGTTCTGATCGCGGTCGTTCTCGCCTTCGCGGTGGGGAACATCATCATCAGCGAGCTGTTCGGGAAGAAGACCATCTCGATCGCAAAGGGCGACCCCTATGAGTGCGGCTCGCGGCCCGTCGGCGGCGCTCGCCTCCGGCTGTCGATCCACTTCTATCTCGTCGCCGTGCTCTTCATCCTGTTCGACGTCGAGTCGCTGCTCTTGATCCCGTGGGCCGTCGCCGCGCGCGGGTTCGCGGGAGCGGGCGTCGGCGGTGTGGTCTTCGCCGAAGTCCTCGGGTTCGTAGCCGTGCTCGGGGTCGGACTCGCCTATGTATGGCGCAAGGGAGGACTGCGATGGGATCGCTGACCGAAGCGCGGACGTCGAGCGACGAGGGCTTCCTCGCAACCCGCCTCGACGCCCTGATCAACTGGGGACGCAAGAACAGCCTGTGGCCGATGCCGCTCGGACTTTCCTGCTGCGGGATCGAACTGATGGCGATGATCGGGCCTCGCTTCGACATCTCGCGCTTCGGCGCGGAAGCGGCCCGCTTCAGCCCACGCCAATGCGACCTGATGATCGTCGCGGGCACGCTCACCTGGAAGATGGCGAAGGCCGCGCGCACGATCTACGACCAGATGCCGGAGCCCAAGTGGGTGCTCGCGATGGGCGTGTGCTCCTCCTCGGGGGGCATGTATGACTCGTATTCGGTCGTCCAGGGCATCGACTCGATCCTGCCGGTGGACATCTATGTCCCCGGCTGTCCTCCGCGCCCCGACGCGGTGATCGACGCGATCCTCAAACTGCAAAAGAAGATCGAGCGCGAGAGCCCGATCAAGAACCTGCTGGCGGGGACCGAGGTCGTCGAGCACGAGGGCACCGGGGTCATTCGCCGCCAGCCGAACCACGCCGTGGAGCGCACCGAGTTGGACCGCCACCCCCACTCCCCGGCCGCGCGCGAGACGGCGGTCCACTTCGGGGCGGCATCGCCCGAGTCCCTGCGAGGAGACGACCAGTGACGGCACCCGATCCTGCGAACGCCGCCCCCGAGGCAGCCGTCGACACGGCGCCCGAGAACCCGACCGAAACGCGCGTCCGCGCCGCCCTCGACGGACTGGAGGTCTCGTTCGGCGCTGCGCAGGACGCGATCGTCTGCGTCGAGTTCGAACGCGAGCTCCTGCACACGGTGATGGAGCGCCTGCGCGACAGCGCCGGGTTCGAAACACTCACCTTCGTGACCTGCGTGGACCACTTGGCCTCGACCGCGACCGAACCGCGCTTCGAAGTCGTCCACCAGCTCATCTCCCTGGCCCACGGAGACCGCGTCCGCACCCGCGTGCGACTCACGTCGGACGACGCGACCCTCGCCAGCATCACCGACCTGTGGCCGGGCGCCGGCTTCATGGAGCGCGAGGCGTACGACATGTTCGGCGTGAGGTTCGAGGGCCATCCGAACCTGAAGCGCCTCCTCATGCCGGAGGGCTACGGGCACCACCCGCTGCGCAAGGACTTCCCGCAGCAGGGCATCGAGCCCGATCGCCTGTACCGCGAGTGGGACCGCGAGCGCCGCAAGGACTGGAACCCGAAGGAGAGCTGAGCCATGGCGACCAAGACCTTCGAATACGCTCCCGGTCCGAACCTCGCCGCACTGAACGACGATCCGCTGCACGGAGAGATCATGCAGCTCAGCATGGGGCCCCAGCACCCGGCGACCCACGGGGTGCTGCGCCTCGAGGTCGAGCTCGACGGCGAAACGATCCGGCGCCTCGAGCCCGAGGTCGGCTTCCTGCATCGCGGGAAGGAAAAGACCTGCGAGTCGCTCGGCTGGGCGAAGTTCTTCCCGCACACCGACCGCCTCGACTACGTGCAGCCGTTGATGAACAACATCGGCTACGCGCTCGCGCTCGAGAAGCTGGCCGGGATCGAAGTGCCCCAGCGCGGACAGGAGATTCGCGTCCTCCTGATGGAGATCAGCCGCATCGCGGCGCACTTGATCTACCTGGGCACGACGGCGATCGACCTCGGCGCCGTGTCGATGTTCTTCAACACGTTCAAGGAGCGCGAGAAGATCTACGAGATCCTCGACGCGTACACCGGCCACCGCATGAACAACACCTACGTCCGCATCGGCGGGGTGTTCGCGGACGTGGACGAGGAACTCGAAGCACACCTGCGCTCGTTCCTCGAGGGCTTCCGCGGCGAGGTGGACACGTTCGAGAAGTTCCTGACCGGCAACCGCATCTGGTACGACCGCAATCGCGATGTCGGAACGATCACGAAGGACGAGGCCCTCGCCTGGGCTTTGACCGGCCCCAACCTGCGCGGTAGCGGCGTCGAGCACGACCTCCGCAAGGCGCAGCCCTACTCGGGATACGAGGACTACGAGTTCGAGGTTCCGGTGGGCACCGTGGGCGACTGCTACGACCGCTACCTCGTCCGCGTCGAGGAGATGCGCCAATCGACCGCGATCGCGCTCCAGGCGCTGGAGCGCCTGAAGGCTTCGCGCGGTGGCGAGGTCCTCGCCGAGGACCGTCGCTACGTCCTGCCCCCCAAGGCCAAGGTCCACACGTCGATGGAAGAGCTGATCTTCCAGTTCAAGATCGTGACCGATCTCAGCCTTCCGCGCGGCGAGGCTTACCAGGGGATCGAATCGAGCAAGGGCGAGCTCGGCTTCTTCGTCGTTTCCGATGGAACGAGCCGGCCCGTGCGCTGCCACATCCGGGCCCCCGGCCTCTACAACGTCCAGGCGATCCCGCTCGTCGCCGAGGGACGCTTGTTCTCCGACATGGTCGCCATCATCGGCAGCCTGGACTTCGTGATGGGCGAGGTGGATCGATAACCGTGACGAACGAGACCCAACAAGACGTTCTGACGAGTGAGCTCCGAGCCGAGCTGACCGAACTCGCCAGCCACTATCCAAAGAAGCGCGCCGCGCTGATCCCGGCCATGCACCGTTGCCAGGAGGAACTGGGCGGCTGGCTTTCACCGGAGATCCTCGAGGCCCTGGCCGAGTTCTTCGAGCTCGAGCCGGTCGAGGTGTTCGGCGTCGCGTCCTTCTATCCCATGTTCCACTTCAAGCCGGTCGGCAGACACGTCGTCTCGGTCTGTCACAACCTGGCCTGCCATCTGCGCGGCGCGGAGGAACTGATCGAGAAGGCCTGTGAGGTCACGGGCTGCAAGGCACCCGGCCAGACCTCCCCCGACGGGGAGTTCACCGTGCTCCGGGTCGAGTGCCAGGGCACCTGCGTGAACGCACCGATGTTCGATCTCGACGGGACCTTCCACGAAAACCTCACCCTCGACGACGCGGCCCGCATCCTCGAGAACGCGAAGGGAGCCAAGGCGTGAGCAAGTACCCCACCTACCTCCTCGACCGGACGCACGCCGAGAACTCGCACACCCTCGCCGCCTATCGCGACGCGGGCGGCTACGAAACCCTGCGCAAGGTGCTCTCGGAGGGTTGGAGCCCCGAGCAAGTCATCGCCAAGGTCAAGGACTCCGGTCTGCGCGGCCGCGGCGGCGCGGGTTTTCCCACCGGGCTGAAGTGGAGCTTCATGCCCGACCCCGAGAAGGACCCGCGCCCGCGCTACCTCGCGGTGAACGCCGACGAGTCCGAACCGGGCACCTGCAAGGACCGCGTCCTGATGCAGGAGGATCCGCACGGCCTCATCGAAGGGATCCTGCTCGCCTGCTTCGCGATGCGCGTGAAGACGGCCTACGTCTACGTGCGCGGGGAGTTCCGCCATCCGTACAACCGCGTTGCGGCCGCGATCGACGAGGCACGTGAAGCGGGGCTCGTGGGCGAGAACATCGAGGGCAGCGGCTTCTCGTGCGATATCTGGATGCACAAGGGCGCCGGCGCCTACATCTGCGGGGAGGAGACCGGGCTCATGGAGAGCCTCGAGGGCAAGCGCGGGCACCCGCGGCCCAAGCCGCCC
>DRLC01000320.1 GCA_011053145.1 Planctomycetota bacterium
GGAAGGAGTTGGAGGCCAGTGGTCGAACGAGGTCTTCCCAGCATGATGTGATGACGGAGAAGAATCACAGGTCTCTGGGGTCGAGGCTGTCGTTACGAAGAGGCTCGATCCCCCGGGCGCTCGGCATCGGGCTCGTCATGGTTCTCGCATTGGAGGGTCTCGACCGAGTGTTGCCCTCGGGGAACCCAGGCTGGGTCCTCGTCAAGGCGGTCTGTTTGGCCCCCCTCGTGCTGATCGCGAGTCTCTGGCTCACGGGCAGGAACCGAGCATGAGTGGATCTCAGAATCGACTGAATCCGTCCAGTGCAGGGACGCGCTTCGGGCCCCCCCTGCCCCCTGCGTCCGGATAGTTGCCGCTTGTCCCCCTGCATCGTCGACGCGAGGGGACGGACGATGTCGGGACGGCTGTGACGAGGGCTGCTCATACAGCCAGGGTCACCGCGACCGCCGGGGGCTACAAGGTGGGGGGCGCGCGACAGCTACCCAGATCCCACACGGAGGGACCGGGTAGCGTGGCGCCCGACGCCCTCTCGGCGGAGAGCAGCGCGCTGGCGCAGCGATCCGGACTCTTCTGCCGGTCCGCTGTCCCCTGGGGGAGTTTCGGGGCTCAGAACCCGAGCGTGAGGTCGAGGGCGTTCGTGAGCTCGGCCGCTCCCCCGAAGATCGCGGCCTGGGCGTAGCCGACCGCGCCGACGAGGGAGACGTCGTTCGGGATCGTGTTGGAGTGCAGGTCGACCGTCCCGGAGGAGGCCATGCTCTCGGCGAACAGCTTCGTGCCGGAGACCAGGAGCTCGCCGGCCCGGAGGACCGGACCCGTCGCCGGGGCGCTGTAGACAAGGAGATAGGTCGCCGTCGCGCCCGGGTGACCGGAGTGATCGACCGACGTCACCCAGGTCGTCCCGATGGCCGGCGGGGTCACGCTCGAAAACACAACGGGGTTGATGCCCGTGCCGTTGCGCAGCGTCGCCTGCGCTGCATCACCGATCGCGAGGGCAGCGTCGCTGACGCCGTAGTAGTCCGGCCCGGGGTTGTTCATGCGCACCCGCACGTAGACGTCGTTGGACGGGGTGTTCGGCACCGTCCAGGCATAGCTGTGGATCGAGCCGACGGCGGGGCTACCCGGCGCCAGGTTCGTCGCGATCGGAATCCACGGACCGCTCGCTCCGGTGGTCGAGTACCACAGATCCCAGCTGGTCTGGTTGTGCTGGACCAGAATCGTCCACTCCACGGTGAAGGTCGAACCGGGGGCGAGGACCTCCCCTCCGTTCGGAGAGACGATGTCGGTGTGCGCGGAGGCGGAGGCGGCGAGCAGGACGAGGGCGGCCGTCGCCTTCGAGAACTTGCAGAACATGGAGCGGGAGAGGGACATGGCGCAATCGGTGGGGTTCGGTCGGGGAGGACGAGACCCCGCACGGGGTCGATCCGTCGGGGGCAAGGGCTACTCTACCTCGATCCCCACTCTCCGTGGGGAAGTCCGCCGCAGGCAGGGTTCCGAAACCCGAGGACGCCCAGCGTGCGGGCGCCGAGGGCGAGCCGTGTGTCCCCGGCTCTCGGCAGGGGCCCGGCCGAACCCGGTCCGTCGCTACTGCCCGTCGTCCTCCTCGTCGAACCATGCTCCGTTGCGTTGGAGGCGGAGGGACTCGAGGTCGTGGGAGGAGAAGGTGCTCTTGGGGAGGCGGCGGAACTCGAAGGTGTCGCCGCCGGGTTCGCGGAGGCGGAGGGAGTTGTCGGTGAGTTGGATCTCGTACTCGCGGGTGGCGTCGGGGCCGGTGTGGAAGGAGAGGGCGCCGGGTTCGTCGAGGTTGTCGAAGCCGACGACGCTCGAGAGTTGGAGGGTGCCGGACTCGCCGATGCGGTAGCGGTAGGCGCCCGAGAGGAAGGTGTAGGCGGTGTCGTCGCCGAAGAAGTCGCGGACCGGCTCGGCGCCGATGAGGATGAGCGTGCAGTAGCCGTCGTGGAATTGGGCGTAGCCGCGGAAGTCCTCGGGCTCGACGACCTCTTCGGGAGTGTCGAAGACGAGTAGGGTCCAGGCGCCCTCGATGTCCTTCGTGATGCGCGCGGCCTCGTCGGCGAGGAAGGAGGTGAACGGGGAGGACGGGGCGGGTTCGTCGTCCTGCTGGCGGTGGCGCGCGAAGGTGGGAAGCAGGAGGAGGCCGCCGAGGAGGAGGAGGGTGAGCTTCATGGTTCGGGCCTTCGGAGGAGGGGCCGGATGGGAACCGCAGCGTACAGTCGAAGGCCCACAGCGGTTAGCTTGTGTCCCGTGTCGGATTCGAACGTCGATCGCATCGTCGAGCGAGCCTTCCGGGCCGGGCTCATCGGGAACGTCGCGCTGGCCGTGGCCAAACTCGGCGTGGGCTGGCTCGTGGGGTCGGTGGCCCTGGCGGCCGACGGTTGGCACTCGTTCGCGGACGTGCTCATCAACGTCGGGGCCTGGGTCGCGCACCGCTTCTCGAAGGAGGGGCCCGACGAGGACCACCACTACGGGCACGCGAAGCTCGAGGCCTTCGCGGGCTTTTTCGTCGGGATCTTCCTGGTCGCCGCGGGGGTGAGCGTGATCGCCGGCGCGTTCCTGCCGCACGCCGAACTCGAGGCCGGTTGGCGCGGGGCGGTGGCACTCGGCGTCGCGACGGTCTCGATCGCGGTGAACCTGGCCCTCGCGAAGATCGCGCTCGCCGGTTCGAAGGCGGGGCGCAGCTCCGGGCTGCGCGCGCTTGCGCGGGACAACACCGCCGACGCGCTCTCGAGCCTCCTCGTCCTGCTCGCGATCGCGGGGTCGGTCGCGGGGCTCGCCTGGACCGAACCCCTGGCGACGGTCTTCATCGGCGGAGTGATCGGGTGGATGGGGTTGCGAACCGGACGCGAAGGGTTCGACGTGCTGATGGATCGCTCCGACCCGAAGGTGCGCGGGCGGCTCGCGGCGATCGTGCGTGAGGTGCCGGGCGTGCGCGAGATCCAGGCGCTGCGCGTGCGCACCGCGGGCGGTTGCACGCTCGTGGATCTCGAGATCTCCGTCGACGGCGACCTGACCGTGCGAGCGGGACACGAAATCGCCCACGCCGCCGAGCACGCGATGACCGGTGCGGATGCCTCCGTCTGCGAGGTCCACGTGCACGTGAATCCCGTCGACTCCGGCTCGGTGCTCGAGCCGGAACCGGAGCCCGCGTCGGATTCGTGGGAGGACGGGTCCGAGGGCGGCGCGTGAGCCGGGCGCCGCGGTCTACTCGGAGACGCGCGTCGGACGCGGGACGACCCGCTCGAAGAGGCGCTCAAAGGGGTGCGCCGCGCGCAGCAAGAGGTCGCGCTCCCGCGCGCTGACCGAACCCCGGATCCGCCCGGAAGAGGCGAGGTCCTCGTCGATCGTCACGGTCGTCCAGACCTCTCCCGCCGCGACCACCGCCATGCGCCCGCCCCGGTGCTCGCGCACGAAACGCTCCACGGCTTCGCGGTCCTCATCGGCCACCTCGAAGCCCACCGCGGGGAAGCCTCGCTCGTCGGTCGTCCGGAAGATGCGTGAGAAGCGCGAGATCCCGATGCACGGGCGCGCGACCAGGACGGCGACCGCGCGCTCGAGGAGCGGCGTCTCGGCGAGCCACTCGCCGTCGTGGCGCGGGAGCCATGCGATGCGCGGGCTCGGTCCTCCCTCCTCCCTGGGCACCAGGGAAAAGTGAGGAAGGGGGAGGTGCGGATGGCTCGCGACCCAGCGTTCCAGTCGCACTCGTTCTTCGTCGAGGCGGAGCCCGTCGCCGTCCTCGGCGAGGGGGGCGAGTTCGAGCGAGCCGAAGGAGGAAAGGGCGTGGTCGAGTTCCGCCCAGCCGTCCGGTCCGGGAGGCTCGCTCGTGTCGACCGTGAAGCGCCCGACGTTCGCGTCGATCCGGAACGACCAGCGGGTCCCGGGGAAGAGGCCGGCGAGGCGATGTTCGATCGCGACGCGCGTGCGGTCGAGGAGTTCGGCGCGGGGGGTGGCGGGGCCGGCCCAGAGGTCGCGGGCCCGCGCCAGGTCGACCTCGAACGTGAGCGGTCCGACGCGCGCCGCCGCGTGAGCGAGGCGCGGCTCGGAACACCCGGCCAGGGCGAGGAGCAGGAGGGGAAGCAAGGAGCGAGGCATTGGGGTGGGTCTCTCCCTTCTCAAACGAGGATTCGTCCGCGGATGCGCCAAGTCTCGGCGGTCCGGCGTAAGAACGTTGCAAGGGGGAGTCGGTCGCGGGGCCTCGCGGGGGCTCGAAGGCCGGTGAGCCCGGAAACCCCTGTCACCCCGCGGGGGAGCGCCGTAGGGAGGGGGCACGGAGCGGTCGCGGGGGTCCCTCGTCGGCGCTAGGGAGGCCTTCGGAGTGCCGCGGCGCGGTAAGCTGTGGGATTCCCCGGCCCATCCCGAGGGCCGGACGCGCCTCCCCGGCCCCTTCCCCCCCCTCCGACGGAACCGAACGGACACGACCCGACAACGATGCGACGGATCCTGCTAACGATCGCCTTCCTCTCGAGCGCCGTTCTCGCGAGCGCGGCCCAGACCGCGGAAGCGGCGCTCCACACGAAGCTCGACGGCGACACCCTACGGGTCGCGATCGCGATCGATATCGAGCCCGGCGCGCACCTGTACCACGGTCCGACCAAGGCCGACCTCGGCCATCCCGACGCGGTGGGGGCGCCGACGACGGTGGCCCTCGAAGCGGAGAACGTCGAGTTCGGTCCCGTCTGGTTTCCCGAGCCGGAGCAGCTCGACCAGTCGGACTTCGGGCCCGGCGTCTTCATCAATGCCCACGAGGGACACCTGGTGCTCTATGCGGCGGGCCGCGTCGCACCCGGGGCGCAGCCGGGAGCGGTCCGCGCGAACGTGAAGGGGCTCGTGTGCGACGCGATGGGCTGCATGCCCTGGAAGCGCACGCTGAGCGATGGGGGGGAAGGCGACGCGGGGCTTTGGGCGGACTTTCCCGGCGAGCTGCTCGCGGATCTTCCCGCGGCCGCGCAGGCGAGTGCTCCGACTCCCGCACCGTTCACGCCGAAGCGCGATGAGAAGACGAGCGGCGAAGCGGATGCGACGCTCTACACGCGCATCGATCCGGCGGACCCGACCAAGGTGCGGGCCGCGATCCAGATCGAGATCACGCCGGGCTGGCACCTCTACCACGAGGAGAAGGGCAACCCGGACGGGATCGGGCTGCCGACGCGGATCGAGCTCCGCGGCGAGGGCATCGAGTGGGGCGACATCCACTGGCCCGAACCCGAGAAGATGGACCAGTCCGACATCATCGAGGGTGCGTGGATCTACGGGCACGAGGGGACGATCGTGCTGTACGCGGAGGGGGAACTCCGCCCCGGCGCGAACCCGAACGAGGTGAGCGCGAAGCTCACCGGACAGACCTGTGAGGACGCCTGTGTCGGATACGCCGAGACGGCCCACACGAAGGGGCCGGGGCCGGATTCGGTCTGGGCGGGATGGGATGGAGCGATGGTGGCGAAGGTCGCGGAGAGCGCGGCCGGCGCCGGTGCCGTGGAGGAGGAGGTCCCCGCGGAGGAAGACCAGAGCCCCCTCTGGCGCTTCCTCCTCGAGGCGGTCGTTTGGGGCCTCATCACGCTGCTGATGCCCTGCACCTACCCGATGATTCCGATCACGATCAGCTTCTTCACGAAGCAGGCGGATGCGCGCGGCGGCAACGTCCTGCCGCTCTCCCTCGCCTACGGCACCGGCATCGTGCTCGTCTTCGCGCTGATCGGCGTCGTCATCGGTCCGGCGATCGTGCCGTTCGCGCAGGGCGGGCTCCTGAACCTCATCATCGGGATCCTGTTCCTGTACTTCGCTCTCGTCCTGCTCGGATACGTCAACCTGCAGCCGCCGCGCTTCCTGATGAACGCGGCCGGCAAGGCGTCGATGAAGGGGGGATACCTCGGCGTGTTCCTGATGGGGACGTGCCTGGTGGTCACGTCGTTCACCTGCACGGCGCCCTTCGTCGGGACACTCCTCGCGCGCGGAGCGAGCGACGGGGACCTGATGCGCGTCGTGTTGGGCATGGGGGTCTTCGGGCTGACGATGGCGATTCCGTTCGTCGTGCTCTCGCTCGTTCCCGGACGCGTGCAGGCGCTCCCGAAGAGCGGGGCCTGGATGAACACGCTCAAGGTGACGCTCGGGTTCGTCGAACTCGCCGCGGCGTTCAAGTTCTTCTCGAACACCGATCTCGCCTGGGGCTGGAACGTGATCTCGCGCGAGGCCTTCCTATTCCTCTGGGCGCTGATCTTCTTCGCGGCCGCGCTCTACCTGTGGGGGATCCTGCGGCTCAAGGGACAGCGGGACGAGATCGGGCCCGTGCGCCGTCTCGTCAGCGTCTTCTTCCTCGCCTTCGCGATCTACTGCGGCGTGCTCGGGAGCGGGCGCGAGGCCGACTACCTGATGAGTTCGATGGCGCCGCCCTACTCCGGCGGACGCTTCCTCCCGGCGCTCCACGAGAGCGAAGACACCTGGACGATCATCGAGGACGACTACCACGGCGCGCTCGCGCGCGCGAAGGAGGAGGGAAAGCTCCTCTTCATCAACTTCACCGGGCACACATGAGTGAACTGCCGGCTGATGGAGACCCGGATTCTCCCAGCCCCGGCGGTCGCCGGAATCCTCGCGAACGACTACATCGAGGCGCGTCTGCACACCGACGCCTACGATCCCGAGCGGGAGGCCGAGAACCAGGCCCTGCAGCTCGAGCTCGAAGGCAGCGTCGGCCTGCCGTTCTATCTGGTGATGGATCCGAGCACCGAGGAGGTCCTCGACACCTTCAACGAGTCCGCCCGCGCGATCGTCGATCCCGGGGTCCTGGCCCGGTTCTTCGAGGGGGCGCGGGAGAACTGAGCGGTCGGTTTGCGGAGACAGGCCGTGACCCCGGCCCCCAGGTCGCCTAATCCCCGGCTTCGCCCCCTCCCTGGGACGCCTTCCACCCGCCCGAGGGGCGGATTCCGGCCCAGACCGCCCCCTCCAGTCCCAAGATTTGCCCGGAATCCCGGGACGAACGGCCGATCGGCCGCACCCTTTCCCCGTGTTCCAACTCAGCCCTCTCTGTGTTCGCGTCTCCCTCTTCTTCGGCCTCGTTCTGCTCCCCGCCGCCTGCGGTGGAGGGGGCGGTGCGGTGGATGCCGGCGCGGGCGGTGGTCCCTCTCCGAACCTGGCTCCAAGGATGGTGGTCACGCCCGACGGGAGCTTTGCGGCTGCCGGACCCGTGGGCGGGCCCTTCACGCCGACGTTTCTCACCTACCAGGTGACGAACGATGGCGGCGGGGTCCTCAGTTTCGACTGCGAGACCACCGAGCCCTGGGCGGAGGTTGCGCCGACCGGCGGTGCGCTGGCGTCGGGCGAGTCGCTGGCCGTCACCGTGACGATCCACGCCCCCACCGCGCGCGGGCTCGTCGAAGGCGTGTACACCGGATCGGTGGATTTCACCGAGCTCCCCGATCGCACGAATCGTGTCTCCCGCGGGCTCGTCCTGCGCGTGCAGGGCACCCCGGGCCTGACCGTAACGCCGGGTACGGAGTTTCGCGCGCGCGGGCCGAAGGGCGGGCCCTTCTCGCCGGGGAGCTTTCGCTACACCCTGCACAACACCGGCACGACGTCGGTTACCTGGAATGCGGTGGCTTCGATTCCCCAGATCGATGTGCAGCCGAGCGCGGGGACCCTCGCCCCGAACACCCAGGTGGACGTCGACGTGACGATCGACCAGGCGGCGGCCGCGGGCTTGGTGCTTGGGACCTATACGGAACGTGTGGACTTCCTCGATCCGAACGATCCGACCCACTCGACGTCTCGGGACGTCGTGATTCAGGTGGATCCGCCGTCGGGGGGCAGTGGCACGCTGACGAGCGAGATCACCCAGTTCGGCTTGACCTGGCACTTCGCACGCCCGGTGGAGGCGGGGACCTTCGCGAACGGCGACTGGTGGGTCGTGGGGCCGGTGACGATCGACGACATCTCGCCCGGCTCGACCCAGTCGGGGACGCGCGTGGAGAGCGGCTCGGTCCTCAACCCCTCGCCGATGCACGGGATGGTCCAGGGGTATGACTCTTCGACCTATGCGCAGTACCGCTCCCCCGGGGACTACGAGCCGGGGCTGAACGTCGCATTCGGCGTCAGTGCGGCCCAACCGCTCGTCGTGCAGCCGGGATCCTCCCTCGTCTCCACGATCAGCGAACCCAAGGCCGCGGTGCGGCCCCAGCTCCGCACCGCGGCGATCCTCACCGTGCTCTCGAGCGCACCGCCCGCGGGGAGCTTTCGCCCGCCCTACAGCGGCTCGCGCAAAGACGTGCGTTTCAACGAGTCGCAGCTCGACACCTCGCGCCTCGCTCGGCTGAAGCCCACCGCATCGGTGCCGAGCTTCGCGACCCTTGAGGCGGCGTTTCGCCGCCCGTGGCTCGACCACGTCCCGCTCTGGGTCGGACGCTACATCCATCCGAGCGAGAACATGCCCGACTACGGCCGCAATATGGCCGAGCGGATCGGTACGGCGTCGTTGCTCCTGAACCTCGATGTGCCGGACGCGCAAAAACACGACCTCCTCGTGGAGTTCGTGCAGCTCGGGATCGACCTCTACGGCGTGGCCCAAGATGGGGGGCGTGGCAACTGGCCGCCGTCGGCGGGCCACATGAGCGGGCGCAAGTGGCCGATCCTCTTCGCGGGGATCGTGCTCGGGGACCCGGACATGTCGTCGGTCGGGTTCGACAAGTCGATCCTGTTCGGCGAGGACGGTCAGACCTTCTACGTCGAGGAGACGAGCCCGGGGGTCTACAACTACGGATACGGCGGCTACACCGCCGCGGATGTGGGGACGCCCGAGTGGGGCACCGCGCACTCCCTGCGACCGTGGTTCGACGACTCGGACTGGTTCGGGGATCCCTACCGTCACTGCTGCACCGCGAACGCGTGGTGGGGCCAGCTCCTCTCTGCCTACGCGATGGGAGCGAAGGACCTCTGGGACCACGACGCGCTCTTCGATTACCAAGACCGCTACCTCAGCGAGAACCGCGCTCGCGGGATCACCGACTGGCGCCTGACCTGGACGAGGTTCCCGCTGGAGATGTGGGACGCGTATCGGGCGAACTACTGAGGGTCGTACGACCCGACTCCGTACGACCCGAAACCTTTTCCCCTGTCCTTCCCCCGGTCTCCTCTATGTGAGAGGCACGTTTCCGGGCGACTTCGCCTACGGATCCGTGCTCCCCCCGTCCGACCCATGGCCCCAACGGGAAACCGTCACGGGTCCGTCGGGAAGCGGACCCTCCAGTGGGGAGCACCATGATCATGCAACGTGTGGGGGCCGGCCAGCGGGCCAATCGGGGTCGGAGTCTTGGGTTCGGGATTGCGGGGGTCGTCCTCTCGTTCCTGTCGGCATGCGCCGGTGGGGGGGACGGGGTCGGAACCGGGGACTCGAACCTGCCCGGCGGCGAGGGGGATACCGCTCTCGAGCTGACGCCCACCGCGCCGGTCGGTGTGAGCGGAGAGCAGGGCGGTCCGTTCACCCCGTCGAGCGTGACCTACACGCTGTCGAACACCGCGGCGACGGCGATCGCCTGGAGCGCGAGCCTCGACCAGAGCTGGCTCACGCTCACGAGCACCGGGGGCACCCTCGGCGGCGGGCTTAGCACCGACCTCGTCGTCAACATCGACCAGGCCGCCGTACTCCCACCCGGCACCTACACCGCGACCCTCACGGTCACCGACCTGAGCGTCCCCGCGACGATCGAGCGCGACATCGTCCTGACGGTGACCGCGCCTTCGGGAGGATCGACTTCACCGCTCACGGTGACCCCGGACAGCGACCTCGTCGCGAGCGGGGACCAAGGCGGGCCGTTCACCCCGATGAGTGAGATCTACACGCTCACGAACACCGGTGCGGCGGGACTCCTGTGGTCGGCGACCTCGGACCAGAGCTGGGTCACCGTTTCGGTCGGCACAGGCTCCCTCGCGGGCGGTGCGTCCACGAACGTGACGGTCTCGATCGACGCGGCCCAGGCGGCGGCCTTCTCCTTCGGGACCTACACCGCCAAGGTGACCTTCTCCGAAGCGACGACCCCAGCGTCGTTCACCCGCAACGTCGTCCTGAACGTGAACACGACGACGGCGACGACCGCGTCGTCCCTGAGCCAGTTCGGCATCGACTGGCAGTTCGACAAGGCCTACACCGTCGGGCAGTTCGTGAACGGGGACTGGTGGGTCGTGGGACCCGTGACGATCACCCGGATCACGCCGGGGTCGACGAGCGGCGCACGCGAGAAGAACGGTTCGATGATCAACCCCTCGCCGATGAACGGCATGTCCCAGGGATACGACAGCTCGATGTATGGGCAGTACCGATCCGCGGGCGACTACGACCCGGCCCTGAACGTCGCGCTCGACGTGTCGCCGTCGAATCCGCTGGTCGTGCCGACCGGCTCTTCGCTGGTCTCGACGATCAGCGTGGCAGCGGCCGACGCGCGGCCGCAGGTCCAGACCGCCGCGGTGCTCACCGTGCTCGACGCCCCCGCGCCCGCCGGCAGCTTTCGACCGCCGTACTCGGGCAGCGACAAGACGATTCGATTCAACGAGAGCCAGCTCGACACGAGCTTCCTCGCCAAGCTGAGCCCGACCGGCATCACCGAGCCGGTGACCATGGGGGAGGCGGAGCGCATGTTCGAACGCCCCTGGATCGACCACGTGCCGCTGTGGGTCGGCCGCTACATCCACCCCGCGACGAACATGCCCGACTACGGGCGCGAGATCACCGACAACGTGTCGGTCGCGTCGATCCTGCTCAACATGGACTACACCGATGCGGAGAAGCACACGCTGCTCGTGCGCTTCGTCCAACTCGGCATCGATCTCTACGGCATCCTCGAGGACGGCGGCGAGAACAACTGGATCCCGTCGGCGGGCCACCTCAACGGCCGCAAGATGCCGATCCTGTTCGCGGGGATCGTGCTCGGTGACCCCGACATGAGCAGCATCGGCTTCGATCCCACGCTCCAGTTCAGCGAGGACGGCCAAACCTTCTATGTCGCGGAGACCAGTCCCGGTGTCTACAACTACGGCTACGGCGGATACAACGCTTCGCACGTCGGAATGGCGGAGTGGGGAACGGCGCACAGCGTGAAGCCCTCCGCCGACATCCAGGACTGGGACGGTGATCCCTACCGCCAGTGCTGTACCGCGAACGCCTGGTGGGGGCAGCTCCTCGCGGTCTATGCGATGGGCGCCAAGTCCCTCTGGAACCACGACGAGATCTTCGACTACCAGGACCGCTACCTGATCGAGATGCGAAACCGCGGCCGCACCGACTGGCGGCTTGCATGGCGCGACTTCTACCTCGACCTCTGGGACGCGTACCGCCCGAGCTACTGATCCGCCGCAGGTCGTACGGTGTCAGGACCATTCCCTCCAGATTCGCTCGCGAATCTGGAGGGAATGGTCCTGACACCGTACGACCGAACACCGTACGACCAACGCACGACCGCTCTCGGTTCCGTAACGGTAAGCTGGTTCCCATGTGTCGAGTCCCTCTTCACGTCCTTACGTTCCTCGCCCTCGCCTCCCCGCTCCTCGCCGCCCTGCAGGAGCACCGTACCGGTGGGCCGGCGGGAGAAGGCCTGCGCGCCGCGCCGCGAGGGGACCTCGCGGTCGAGTGGACGGTCGGCACGAAGCCGAAGGAGGTGCGGACGATCCTCACCCTCGGGAACATGGGGGCGGAGCCGATCGACTGGGAGATCTCGACCGACACCGATTGGCTGAAGATCGAGCCCAGCTCGGGGACGCTCCAGGGGGGCGGACGGCGGCGCGTCGATCTGACGCTCGATCCGTTCCGGACCCTCTCGCTGTTGCCCGGAGAGCACGACGCAACGATTCGCATCGAGAATCGCACCGACGGGCGCGGGGACTCGGAGCGTCGGGTCGTGCTGCTCGTGCGCGGCGACAAGGGGCTCTCGGTCGGTCCCTTCGACGAAGACCGAAAGGGCTATTGCCTCACGAACGAGGGGAGGGGAGCGATCGGGTGGCGCGCGCGAATCCAGTCCGATCACGTCGCGGCCGACCCGAGCGAAGGGGAGCTCGGTCCCGGAGAGAGCGTGTTCGTAAGCCTCGTTTCCGAAGGCTCCGATCCGCTCGAAGGTCGCGTCGGCGTGCTCTTCCTCAACGAGACGGACGGAACCGGCAGCACCCTTCGGATCGTGAGCGCTGCCGGCGGCGAACTGGGCGAGGCCCCGGTCCCCGAAGCCCCCGCGCTCGAGACTTCGATCGAACGTTTCGGCATCACCTGGACCTTCAGCGATCCGGTTCCCACGGGCCGCTTCGTGAACGGGGATCCCTGGGTCGTCGGGCCGGTCGCGATCGTCGAGATCGACCCCCGCTCCGTCCCCATCGGCCGGGACCACGGCCGTACGATGAACGGCTCGATGGTCAACCCGAGTCCCCAGCGCGGCATGACCCAGGGGTACGACTCGGCGACCTACGGCAAGTACGCGGGCGACGACGCGTACGACCCGAGGCTCAACGTCGCCCTCGGATGCTCGGGCCGCTCGCCGCTCGTCCTCGGGGCGAACACGAGCCTCGTCTCGACGATCTCGAACCCCAAGCCCGGGATGCGCCCGCAACTGAAGACGGCGGCGATCCTGACCGTGCTCTCCGAGGTTCCACCGCCCGATGCGTTCCGTCCACCCTATACCGGGTCCGACAAGACGATCCGCCATCGCGCTGCCGACCTCCAGCGCGAGCGCCTCACCCAGCTTCCGACCGTTCCCGGGACGCCGTCGTTCTCCGAGGTCGAGGCGATGTTCGAGCGGCCGTGGATCGATCACGTGCCGCTCTGGTACGGCCGCTACATCCACCCCAGCGAGAACATGCCCGACTACGGGCGCGAAATCACCGACCAGGTGAGCACCGCCTCGCTCATGCTCCTGATCAACGTGCCGAACGAAGAGAAGGAGACCCTGCTGGTGCGCTTCGTTCAGGTGGGCATCGACCTGTTCGCTCTGCTGCGCGAGGGCGAGCGTTGGCCGCCCTCGGCCGGACACCTGAACGGACGCAAGTGGCCGATCCTCTTCGCGGGGCTGATGCTCGGGGACGAGGACATGAAGGCGATCGGCCGCGAGTACGGCCCTGAAGACTTCAGCGAGGACGGCCAGACCTTCCTCGTCGACGCGCCGCGTCCGGAACTCGGCTACACGCGCGAGATGGTGGGGCTGCCCGAGTGGAGCGCCGCCCACGCGACCCGTCCCGAACTCGACGACCCACGCTGGGATGCGAAGGAGTCCTTTCCTCCCGGTGCGACGCAGGTGCCGTTGCGCACCCAGAACGTGAAGTACCGACTCTGCTGTTCGGCCAACGCGTGGTGGGGAGAGCTCCTCGCGGCCTACATCCTGGGCGCGAAGGACCTGTGGAACCACGAGCCCCTCTTCCTCTACCAGGATCGCTTCCTCCAGGAGAACCTCGCGCGCCGAATCACCGACTACCGCCTCTCCTGGCGCCCCTTCTACCTCGCGATGTGGCGGCGCTACCGGGACGCTTACTGAGCCTTAGCCCAGGACTTCGTAGCGCGATCGGGGGATCCCCCCTAGCGTGGACCCGGACGGAGCGGGCGACGTCGCTCGACTCCGCAGCAGAAAGCCCCCCCAGAAGGAGAAAGGACGATGAGCGCAGAGGATCGCCAGACGATGTCGGTCGGTTTGACCTGCAAGGACATGAAGGCGAGCGTCGGGTTCTACCGCGAAAAGCTCGGCTTCGAGATGAAGGAGAGCTGGCCCGATGCCGAGAATCCGATGTGGGCGAACATGGTCCTCGGCGGCCAGTCGGTCATGCTCGGCCAAGCGACCCCGCCGGAAAAGGTGGGCGAGATGTGCGCCGGAGACGAGGAGGCGCTCGCGATCCACACCGGCCTCGCCACCGACTTCCGCGACAACCTGCCGGGCGCGGGTGTGACGATCTACCTGCAGGTGCCGGACATCGACGCGTACTTCGGCGAAATCACCGGGCGCGGCGTCGAGACCGACTGCAAACCCAAGACCGAGTTCTATGGGATCCGCAACGTCTTCCTGCGCGACCCCGACGGCTATCGACTCGTGATGTTCACACCGGTCACGATGGAGAGCTGCCAGTCCTGCGGCATGCCCCTCACCGACGCCGAGCCGGGCCAGATGTACTGTGACTACTGCACCGATGAGGAGGGCAAGCTGCGCCCCTTTGAGCAGGTCTTCGAAGGCACCGTGACCGGCTTCTTCATGGGCATGCAGAAGATGGACCGCGAGTCCGCGGAGAAGGCGGCGACCGAGCACCTTTCCAAAATGCCCGCCTGGGCCGGCCAGTAGAGCCTCGTGTCCGGGCGCGCGAGCCGGTGACGCCGACTCGCGCGCCCGCCCCTATTTCAGGAGTCCCCTCTCGTCGATCAGCTCGGCGAGGGCCTTGCCGGACGCGTGGTGGGAGAAGGGCGTCCAGTGCTTGTTGCTGCGTTGCCAGTACAGGAGCTCCTTCTTGAAGAAGGGCATCAGGAAATCGCGTCCGTCGAGGTAGGCGAGGCCTGGCCGTTCGGTGTCGAAGCAGTCGATCGGAAAACGGTTCTTGAGGACCCCTTCCCCGCTCTCGCGATCGATGCCGGGGTTCGGGATCGACTGGATGACGAGCGGGATGCCCTGGGCCTGGGTGTCGCGGTAGATGCGCTCGTAGAGGGCGCAGCAGAGCTTGGCCGCGAACGGAATCTCGGGGGGCACATAGCCTTCCCCGTTCCCTTTCTTCTCACCCGCCTCGTAGCCCTCCTTCAGCTTCTCCTTGTTCTCCTGGACGCGCGAGTCCTTGAGCTGCGCGGTGGCGGTGTTCTTGAGCAGCGCGAATGCATTCGAGTGCTGGGAGAGCCACGAGAGGATCGGGTTGCGGTTCAGCCAGTTCGCGACTCGGCCCATGGGCACGTAGCGCTCGGAGAGTTGAACGAGTTCGTCGCTCTCGGGATCGAGCTTGAAGAGCCCCGTGCGGATGTTGTCGCGGATGTCGTTCGAGTAGAACGAGACGAGTACGAGGTCGGGGTGGTACTTGAAGAGCTCTCGCTCCAAGTAGAGCATCTCCTCGGCCGTGCTGAATCCCGAGACGCCGCAGTTGAGGACCTCGACGTCGTAGCCTCGGTCGCGCAGTTCCCGCTCGAGCACGCTCGAGAAGCAATCCTCCTCGGAGACTTCGTAACCGATCGTGAAGGAGTCGCCGAGGGAGAGGATGCGCTTTCTGCCGGGGGCCTTCTCGTACGCGACGTCCTCATCCTCGCGCATCCCCTGTTCGTTGATGTCGAACCAGATCTCGACGTCCGGCGACTTGTGGCGGTAGTGCGCGCCCGGCTGGTTGTAGCGCAGGTTCCAGGGTGCCTCGACGACGTGGCGCGGGAACTTGACCTGCTCGCCGAGGAACAACACGACCAGGCCCTCGGCGAGGAGCGCGAACGCGATGAAAGCGACTCCCATCACGAGAAGCTTCTTGAGGAGGCCGGTCTTCTTCTTCGGATCTGTCATCGGTTCGTGGTCGGCGAGGAGAGCGAGTGGACACCGCTCTTCGCGAGCAGCTCGAGGACGCGCTCGGCGTGGGCGGTCCAGGTGGCGCTGCGGACCCGCTCCCGGCCGGGGGCGGGGTCGAAGGGTTTGGCCAGGGCAGCGCGGATCTCGCGCTCGAACCCCTCGGCATCGGACGCGGTGCGGACGAGCTCGGCGTAGCTCGCGAGTTCATGGAAGTCGGTGGACACGATCGGTCGGCCTACGGCGAGGTACTCCTTGAGTTTGACCGGATTGCAGGCGCGCACCCAGTCGCTCTTGTTCCAGGGCATCAGGAGCACGTCGGACGCCGCCATGTAGCGCGCCACTTCGTCATAGGGCTTGCGTCCGAGGAGATGCACGTTGGGGAGCGTGCACCAGTCCTCCGGGAGGCTGCACCCACCCACGAGCACGAACTGGACGTCGTCCATGCGCCGCGCGAGTTCGAGGAAGAGTTCGGGATCGAAGGTGTGTGCGTCGATTCCGCCCACGAAACCTGCGCGGGGCCGCGGAATCGACGCGACGTCGGCGGGGTCTCTCGCTTCGAGCCCGGCCCTTTCGAACGTGTCGAAGTCCACACCGTGGTCGACGAAGGCCGGGTGCGGCGTCTTCTCGCGCTCCTCGTCGAGCAGCAGGCTCGAGCAGTACAGGGTCAGGTCGGCGTCGCGCAGGAGCCGCTCGTTGCACGCCGAAATGAACTCGGGATCCACGCCCGCGAACGCTTCGAAGCGGTCGGTGCGTTGGTAGACGAGGGCGGCCGGATCGAGTGCATCGAGGAAACGCACGCCCGGCGGGCAGGCGACCCAGACGAGGGGGTTTCGGATTCCCATGCGCCGCGCCGCGCGCCGAATCTGTCCCGGCACGAAGGGCGCGACGATCTCGCCGAGCCGTCCCGGGCCGAACACCGGCGAGAACACGCCGAAGTTCTTCCGCACGCGTACGAGCCCACGCGAAAGGCTCTTCAGCTTGCGGGTCACCCGCTTCACGAACATCGCCCCCTCACCGACCCGCGGCACGCGCATCCCGATCGAGTTGATGTAGAGCACCGGCATGCGCGCGGAGAACTCGCGCATCATTTGCAGGTCGTAGTGACCGCGGTTGTGGTACCACCAGTCCACGCCGCCGAAGCAGACGACGCCGTCGTAGTTTCCGGGGCTCACGCCGCTCCTCCGTTCGCGAACTCTCGAATCGCCCGGAGCAGGCTTTCCGATGCGCGTGCGCCGATCGTGCCGAGGGGCTCGAGGGAGTCGATGTCCCGGAGCCGTTCCGCGAGTTCGCACTCGTCCATCGCCACGTGGGCGCGGCCGCTCTCGGCGAGGCGCCGCGCGGTGGCTAGCTGGTGGTCGTTGCGCTGCTCCCCGAGCGCGGCCCGGCGCGGCATCACGAGGAGTGGCTTCGAGAGCGCGAGTGCGCGCAGGGTCGTGCCCATCCCGGCGTGGGAAACGATGGCATCCGCCTCCGCGAGCCGTGCCTCGAACTCGATCGGATCCACCTTCCGTTGCCACGTCCCGTGCGTCGGCGTGTAGCTGCCGTCGAGAATCTGGAAGAACAGGTCCTCCCGTCCCGCCTCCTCGGCCCATGCGTCGACGGTCTTCACGAGACGGTCGAAGGCCACCTGTCCACCCACCGTGACGAGGATCAAAACACGCTCCCCCGGAACTGCGGTCCGCCCTCGCGCGCGAGGTGCTCCCACTGGGTCAGCCACAGGTCCGCGACGCGACCGGCCTTCTTCCCCGACATCGAGAGCTCGTCGGCGTTCGCGACGCTGTCGACCCAGATCGTGCGCGAGCCGATCATCTTGCCGAATAGCAGCGCGAAGAAGCCGGGTGCGGCGCCGGTCGAGATCATCACGTCGGGGCGCACCCGCAGGACGATCGCGAGCAGTCCGAACGCACTCCGCAGGAGGCGGAGCTTCTCCCAGCGGGATGCGTCGATGATCCGAAAAACGCGCTCGGCGCCGGCTCCGCCGGCGGAGCGCGGCTCCACCGTCGCGACGAACAGCCGCATTCCCTCGAAGGCAGGGAGGAGGCGCTCGAGCTGCACCCAGTGGCCTCCCCCCGACGAGACCGCGAGCACCTTGTTCTGTCGTCTCGTCATCGGCTCAGGTCCCCCTGCCGGGCCCGGCGCCGAATCCTCCCCCAGCCTTCGGCGGGGGTCAAGGCGGCAACGCGGTGCGGGGCGAGCTTCACTCGGGGGATCCCAGGTCTCATCGCTCCCCTCCCGCGGGTTCGTGCCACTCGCGGCGTCGGCGAAGGATCTCGCGCCAGGTCTCGAAGCCCTCCCGGCGCTTCGGCTGCACGATCGAGAGCAGGCGCAGGGCCATCGCTCGCGAGAAGGCCCACAGATCGAGCATCGCCACCCCGAACCAGGCAGCGAATCGTCCCCAGTGCTTGCGGTAGAGCTGGGCTCGGGCGCGGAAGAGGCGCACCATCTTGTCCGCGCGCACGCGCTCCGAGGCTCCCCCGAGGTGCACGAGTTCCGCGTCGGGGCAGATCCAACGCTCTGCCCCGAGCTCCGCCGCGCGCAGGGACAGGTCGAAGTCTTCGCCGTACATCGTGAAGTCCTCGTCGAATCCGCCGAGGCGGTCCCACAGCTCGCGGCGGATCAGGAGGAAGCATCCGGTCACGATGTCGACCTGCCGCGCGTCGTCGCGTCCCCAGCGTCCCATCGACTCGGAATCGAAGAGTGGGCTGCGCCGGAAGAGGGACGTAAGCCCCGTCCCGAGGCAGAAGGTGCTCCAGGGGGTCGGGCGTGCCCAGCACGAGGTCGGGTTGAGCGAGCCGTCCGCGAAGGTGGTGCGCCCGCCGACGATCCCGGCCTCGGGGCGGGCCTCGGCGAAGGCGTGGATCGCCCCGAGCGCGTCGGGGGCGACGACGGTGTCGGGGTTGAGGAGCAGGAGGTAGCGGCCGCGGGCCTTCGCCGCGGCGAGGTTGTTGCCGCGCGCGAAGCCGGTGTTCTGGTCGAGGGCGAGGAGTCGTACGCCGGGGAAGCGCTCGGCGATTGCTGCCGCGGAGTCGTCCTCGGAGGAGTTGTCGACGACGAGGACTTCGAAGCTCGTCCCTGGGGCCGCTTCGATCGCCGCCTCGACCGCTTCGAGCGCGGCAAGGGTCAGCTCGCGGGTGTTGTAGCTGACGATGAGGACGCTCACGTCCACGCCGGCGGCGTCGGGATTCTCGGGAGGCTCGGCCATGGGCTCGTCCAAGAGCCTACCCCGGTGCCACGGGGAAACAGCCCCGAGACAGGGCGGACGGGGTATTGTTCCCGGGGGACCGTCGAGCCTATCGTGGCCCCTCCGCGGGCCGGCTCAGGATTCCGATCCCCCAGGCCCGAAAGGCTTTCCCGAAGGACCCATCGCTGCCACCCATGCGCACCCTGCTCCGTTCGCTCCGCCCGCTGGCCATCGTCGCGGCTCTTGCCCTTTCCACCGGATGCGCGAGCTACCCGGTCGGGACCTCCCTGCGGGACGCGATCCCCGAGGTCAACGCGACGCTGCACCCCGAGGTGATCGTGCTGCAACCCGGCGACGGGATCCAACTGCAGTTCCCGAACAACGCGAAGTACGACCAGACCACGAAGGTGCGACCCGACGGAAAGGCGATGTTCCTGCTCGTCGGCGAAGTGGAGGTCTCCGGGATGACGGTCCCCGAACTCCAGGACTACCTGAAGAGCGAGTACGAGAAGCAGATCATCGCGCCGGAGTTGCTCGTGCGTTCCTCGGGACTCGGCAACCGCAACATCTACTTCGCGGGCGCTGTGGGTGGACAGCGCGTGCTTCCGGTCGCCCCTGGGATGCGTGTGGACCTCGTCGAGGCCCTGGCGCGGATCGGTGCTCCGAAGGACACCTTCGCGATGCTCGAGCACACTGTCCTGATCCGTTGGATGGCCGAGGAGGGCAAGCGCCGCTCCTGGATCATCGACGCTCGCCCACGCTTCTGGACGAACCCCGATCCGCTGTACCTACAGGCGAACGACATCGTGTACGTCCCCGAGCATCCGCTGCGCACCGCGACCCAATGGGTGCGTGAAGCGACCAAGCTGATCCCGCTGCCGTACCTCTTCCAGATCACGAACTGATGGGGGAAGCGGAACGAGAGGGCGCCGCGCTTGGCGAAGACTCGCGGGTTGTCGTTCGGGACGGGTTGAGCTCCTGTGACCTCGCGGACGCCCGCGTCGTCCTCGACCTCGAGAACGGCGAGTACCACGGCATGAACGAGGTCGCCGCGTTCCTTTGGGAGCGCATCGCGGAACCGACCCGCGTCTCCGATCTCCTCTCCGCCCTGCTTTCCGAGTACGAAGTGGACCCCGAGACCGCCCGCGCGGACCTCCTCGACCTCCTCGGGGCCCTGCGTTCGAAGGGCTTGATCGAGGTCCAGGGTGGGGCGGGCTCCTGATCGAGGACTCGGCCTCTGGCGCAAGCGCGCCTGGACCCTGCGGGCGCTCGTGTTGCTGGCCCTGGTTCGGTTGGGCCTGGCTGTGCTGCCGTTCCGCATCGTGCGCAGGGTCCAGCAGCGCGCCGCGCGCGTGCGCCGGGCCCCGTGCCCGGATTCCTGGGTCCCGACCCTGGCGCGCAGCGTCGAACGAGCCGCGCGACGCTTGCCGGGAGAGGAGACCTGCCTCGCCCAGGCGATGGTCGGTCAGATCCTGCTCGCGCGCGCGGGCCATCCCTCCGAGATCAAGATCGGCGTCGCCAGGCCTCCGGCGGAGGGGGACCCGAAGGGTCGCAAGCTGCTCGCCCACGCCTGGCTCGAGGCCCGCGGCGTCGCCTTGATCGGCGAGCCCGAACCGGGGCGTTACACCGAGCTCACCACTCGGTGACGGGCATCCCCCCCGGGTAGATCCGCCGCACGGCCGTGACCCGGAAGTCCTTTCCGGGATTCCTTGACCAAACGCATTTCGCCCCGCGCTTCCCCGACGCGATTTCCCCGACTCGACCCCACGGATCCTAGGGACGTGCTAGCGTCGAGTTCGGTCGGGTGTCCGGGGTGTCCGGATTCCCAGGACCGAAACGATCGTCCCTTCGCGAGGAGATGGAGCCCGTCGCTTCGGCGGGCTTCGGCGGGACCACACCCCAACATCGCAAGCAGGATGGATCCCAAAGCAGGAAAGCCGCAAGGCAAGAAGAAGTATGCGGCCCCGAAGCTCGAGACGTACGGCAGCGTCGAGGAGCTCACAGGCCAACGCACCGGGGTGAGCAAGGCGCACCTCGGCCACAACAGCAACCCGAACCCAACGCGGCCCTACGCGAGCTGAGCTCGGGGGGCCGATCGGGACCAGGGGGGCTTCCCGGCGGAGGGGCTGCGCCATGCGCTCCTTCGCCGGTGCGGTCGGTCCACAGGCACTGCCCTCCCCCCGCATCACCGCTGGCCGCCGAAAAAAGGATTTCCTAGTTTCCGGGGCCTTTTTCGCCCGAAACCTGGCGGTCGTGGTACGGTTTATCGTTCTCAAGGGGGCCGGACTCCGTGCGGCAGCCCCGACAGAACCCAGGCAGAAAGCATCCCTTCCGTAACGAGGAGAGAGGGAAGCAGCTCACAGAAACGAAGGACCACCGAAAATGACCCCCTCAGCAGGAAAGCCGCAAGGCAAGAAGAACTACGTGTCCCCGAAGCTCGAGACCTACGGCAGCGTCGAAGAGCTCACCGGCCAGAAGACGAACACCGGCATCCGCCAGGCCCACCTCGGGCACAACGGCGACAACACGAGCCGCCCGTTCGCCAGCTGATCCGACCCGCGGCGAGACTCGCCGCCCACAGGACCGCCACCTCGGCCGAAGTTCCCGGTCGAGGTGGCGGTCTTTGCATGGAGCGGGCGCGGCACACACGGACCGTCCCTTTTGCTCGGGCTCCGCGCGCTCGGTGCGTATCCTCACCGCTGTGACCACCTACCGCGTCTTCGGCCTGGCCCTCGAATCGGAACTCGAGTTCACCGAGCTCCCCGAGGTTCCGTCGGGCACCGAGCCCGCGCTGCGCCTGCGCCTTCGATCCCTTCCCGATCCCAGGCCCGCGGACGAGGGCGAGGGCGAGCACTGGTTCGGGAGCCACGACGGTGCGTCGTGGTTCGACTGGCGCGGCGTCGCGCGGGTGAGGATCGATTCGGGGAACGCGATCGACCTGGACCCGGTCGAGGGGGTCGACGCGAAGGGGCTGCGCTCGGCGATCCTAGGGCCGGTCTTCACGGTCGTGCTCTTGCAACGCGGCCTCTATCCGCTCCACGCCGGGTCGGTCGTGATCGACGGCCGGGCGGTCGCCTTCGCCGCCGCGTCGGGGTCGGGCAAGTCCACCCTCGCCCTCGCCCTCGCGGAGCGCGGGCACGGATTCCTGTCCGATGATGTGACGGCAATCTCCTTTTGCGACGAAAATGGCGTCCTCGCGTGGCCGGCGTTCCCCCAGCTCAAGCTGCTCCCCGATCTGATCGACCACCGCGGGGAGGAGGCCGAGGCGATGCCGCTCGTGAACCCCGTCGAGACCAAACGCGCCCATGCGCTCGAGACCGGCTGCGCCCCGGGGGCGGCGCCGCTCACGCGGGTCTTCTTGCTCGGCGAGGGGCCGCTGGGCGTGGGGGAGCCGCTCGAGCGTGGCGCGGCCTTCGCGGAGGCGGTCCGCCACGGACACCGCGCCGGCCTGCACGCCCGCGTCGTGGGCGAGCCGGAGCGTATGGCCCGCTGCGCCGCCCTCGCCTCGCGCGTCCCGTTCCAGCCGCTCACCCGACCGAACGACCTCGGCGGCCTCGACGCCCTGGTCCGGCTCGTCGAGCGCGAGGCGACCCGTTGAGCGGCACCGGCCCGACGCTCGATCTCCTGCTCGCGGCCGTGGCCGTGGATGGCCGCGAGCTCGACGCGGCGTCGATCCGCGACTGGCCCGGGCTCATCGATGCGGCGCTCAAGCACCGCATCGTCCCGCTCCTCGTCCACCGCCTGCGCGCGGCCGACTTCGCATCCGTGCCCGACGAAGCGCGAGCGATCCTCGAGAGCTGGGAGGCACGCTTTCACGGGCAGAGCTTGCGCCAGACCGCCGAGCTGGTCGCCCTCCTGCGCGACCTCGCCGAGGCCGGAATCGACGCGTCGCCGTACAAGGGGCCGGTGCTCGCGGAAGCCCTCTACGGCAGCGTCGCCCTGCGTTCGTTCTACGACCTCGACGTACTCGTGCGCGCGAGTGATCGCGACGCCGCCGCCGAGGTCGTGCGCGCCCGCGGCTACCTCCCCGACGAGGCCGCGGCCGAGCACGACCACGACGACGACTGCGAGTTGCACTTTCGGCATCCGGAGACGGACCTCTTGCTCGAGTTGCACTGGGATGTGCTTCCCGGCCGGCACCTCGACGACTTTTCGGTCGATCCTCTTTGGGAGCGACGCGTGGCGGCGAAGCTCGGCGGCTTCGCGGTGCGCGTGCTTTCGCCCGAGGACCGCATGCTCGTGCTCTGCATCCACGGCGGCGACAAGCACCGCTGGATGCGGCTGCAGATGGTCGCGGACGTGGCGCGTCTGATGGGGGAGGAGCTCGATTGGGGGCTCGTGCTGCGCCGCGCAGCGGAGGTGGGGCGTACCGAGACGGTCCTCGTCGGCGCGACCCTCGCCGCGACCGCCCTCGGCGCGCCGTTCCCCGCGGTGCTCCAGGACGGCGCGGCCCGACCGGCCGTCCGTGCGAAGGTGGCGCTGGCCCTCGGGCGCGTCGATCGCAGGAACCAGGGCCTTCCCCCGCGGGCGCGATGGGAGGAGCTTCTCGGCGTCGTGGACGGTGCGTTGCGCGATGCGGGGGCTCCGATCGGTAGCCGGCCTGGGGCGCTGCGCTACTGGAGGGAGGTCTCTCGCCCCGAGTGGACCGATCGCCAGGCGGTGCACCTGCCCCGCGGGCTGACCTGGCTCTACTATGTGGTGCGCCCTCTCCGCCTCCTGCGCATGCACGGAGGTGGGATCTTCCGTCGCCTGTAGCCCGCCGCCCCATGCTCCCCCGATCTCGCACCGTCCTCTCGCGCTCGTTCCTCGCGGTCCTCCTCGCCTCTCCGCTCGCCGCGAGCGTTCCCGTCCGCGTCGAGTTTCCTCCCGAGCTCCTCCAGGACAGCCTCGAAGCCTTCCACGCCGACGTGATCGGTGCCTTCGAGGATCTCGCCGCCTGGTGTCAGTCGAAGAAGCTCTACCTCCAGCGCGATCTCGTCTACACGGACCTCCTCCGGATCGATCCCGACAACAGGGCGGCGCGTAA
>DRLC01000321.1 GCA_011053145.1 Planctomycetota bacterium
GAGCGCTGCGCGGAGTTGCGTGGGCAGGGACACGAGCCCCTCGTCCGCGAGCGCACCGGCCTCGTGCTCGACCCCTACTTCAGCGGCACGAAGATCGAGTGGATGCTGGGCGAGGTCCCGATGCTCCGAGCACGTGCCGAGCGCGGCGAGGTGGTCTTCGCCACCGTGGACACTCTCGTCGCCCAGCATCTCGTCGGAGGGGAGCACTGGTGCACCGAGCCCACGAACGCATCGCGGACGATGCTCTTCGACATCGAGCGCCGAACCTGGGACGCCGAGCTCTGCGCGCTCTTCGGTGTCGATGTGTCCTGGCTCCCCGAGGTTCGAGCCTCCGCCGGCGAATTCGGCGCGAGCGAGGCCGGCCGTACCGGGGGAAGGTCGATCCCGATCCGCGGCATGGTCGGCGACCAGCAGTCAGCGCTCTTCGGGCAAGCGTGCTTCGCCCCGGGATCCCTCAAGGTCACCTTCGGGACGGGCACCTTCCTGCTCTTGAACACGGGCGGGAAGCGGAGCCGGTCCAGCGGAGGTTTGCTCACGACCCTTGCCCTTGCCGCGGACGGGACGGTGTCCTTTGCGCTCGAGGGTAGTGTCTTCACGAGCGGGGCGGTCGTGCAGTGGTTGCGGGATGGCCTGGGGATCATCGAGTCCGCCGCGGAGGTCGAATCCCTCGCGCGCAGCGTCGACGACACGGGGGGAGTGTTCCTCGTGCCGGCCTTCGCCGGACTCGGCGCGCCGCACTGGGATCCGGACGCGCGCGCCGCGATCCTCGGTATGACCCGGGGGACGAACCGCGCCCACATCGCGCGCGCGGCCCTGGAAGGGATCGCGTTCCAGAACGCCGAGCTCGTCGAGGTGCTTCGCGCGGACACCGGGCTCGTTCTCGAGCGCCTCCTCGCCGACGGCGGGGCAGCCTCGAACGATCTGCTCCTCGAGCTGCAAGCGGACCTCGCGGGGCTCACCATCTTGCGACCGGACTCCGTCGAGGCGACCGCGCGCGGCGCGGCGCTGCTGGCCGGGCTCTCATCGGGACTCGTGCCCGATGTCCATACTCCTGCGGCCCTCGCCGAGACACCGGACACCTTCGAGCCGGAACTCCCGGAGGACGACCGCCTCCAGCGTCTCGCCGCATGGCGGGACGCCGTGTCCCGGATCTCGTCCCGCTGAATCCAGCCTTTCTTTCGGTGCGCTGGCGCCCGCGCCGTCGTTCTCCCCGTTACCCTCTGGGGCATGCTGATCCTCTCGAACGCAAAGACGCTCTACGACGGTACGGGCAGGGACCGCGATGCGCTCTCCCACGGGGTCGACGTCCTCATCGACGCGGGCAAGATCGATTCGATCGAGCCCCACCGCCCCGACCGACCGCTGGCGAACGACGATGCATGCGTCGACTGCTCGGAGTTCACGATCACCCCTGGCCTCGTCGATTGCCACGGTCACATCACCGTCCTCGGCCTCTCGCAGCACGAGATGGACGTGATGAACACCGAGTCCGCGCTGATCTACGTCGAGAAGATCCTGCACACGACGCTCGTCGACGGCGGGGTGACGACGATGCGCGACATCGGCGGAGCGACCGATCGCATGAAGCGCCTCGTCGATGACGGGATCATCCTCGGGCCCCGGCTGAGGATCGCGATCGCGATGCTTTCCTCCACGGGAGGGCACGCGGACTTCCGTGGCCCCGACCGCTGTCACGGCGAGCTCTCGAAGCTCTGGCCCGCGGCCCCGGGGCGGCCCTCGAGCGTCGTCGACGGACCGTGGGAGTGCCGGACGCGCGTGCGCGAGGTGGCCGCGTGCGGTGCGGACCTCATCAAGATCTGCGCGAGCCCCGGGGTCGCTTCCCCGTCGGACCACCTCGAACACCGTGACTTCCATCCCGACGAGGTGGCGGCGATCTGCGAGGAGGCGGAGGCGCGTGGGTTGCGGGTCGCGGCCCACGCTCATTCGCGCTCCGGGGTCGAGCTCGCGATCCGCCACGGTGTCCACGACATCCAGCACATCTCGTTCATGGACGAGCGTCTCGTGGAGATGGCCGCGGAACGCGGCTGCACCGTGACCCCCACCTCCTGGGTCATGTACGAGCTCCAGCGGGCCGAGGGGCTTTCGGACTTCGTGATGGAGAAGGTCAAGAAGGTCTCCGAGGTCCATGCGCGGGCGGTGGAGTTCGCGGCCAAGGGGGATCTCCCGATCCTCGCCGGCACCGACCCGGTGCTTCCGGGCATGCACGGGCGCAACTACATGGAGCTCCACTGGCTGATCCACGAGGGGCTTTCTCCGCTCGCTGCCTGGTACGGCATGACCGGACTCGCCGCGCGGGAGATCGGGGCCGAGGACACGGGGACGATCCGACCGGGGATGCGGGCGGATCTGCTCGTCACGCGCGGGGACGTGTTGGAGCGTCCGGCGCTCCTCGACGAGGGGGGCCTTCTCGAAGTGATCCAGGACGGGTTCGGGCACCGGGGCCTTCCCGGGGTCCCCCAGCGCGACTTCTCCTCGACGATCCGCGCGAGCCTGCCGGCGGCTCCGGCCTAGATCGTTCGAGTGCTCCGGTCCCGCCCTTGATCGGTGCTCCGCCGTCCCCATGATGGCTCGAAGGCCCCTGGGACGCCGGGGGGAATTGGAGCCTGGCGGCGGACTCGAGTCGCGCCCGCGTCATGCCGGGGAAACCGATTGGCAAGGAGGTGATCTGAGATGAGTGACTGTACGAAAGGTCTGCCCGCCTGAAACCCGTGCAGCCGACGGGTACGTGCACGGAAGCGTGCGGACCCCACGACCAGGAGCCCGATGCCCGGTTCGCCCGGTATCGGGCTCCTTTTCTTTCCGGGGGAGATCTCCTGCGAACGCGCCGGGGACCGATACCAGGGGTGGCCTCCTTCCCGGAGCCATGCCATGGAACCCGTAGCGTCCACGTCCGCGATCCGGCCCGTTGCGGCCATCGGAGGAGGGGATGCGCGCTCGATCCTCCAGGACGGGCGCATCCTCGCCGCGCAAGTCCTCGATGCGCCCGATGAAGGGCGCCTGATGCTGGCCCTCGGGCGCCATCGGGTGCCCGCGGAGACCAACCTGCGCCTGGAGGAGGGAGAATCTTTCCTGGTGCGGGTCGAGGGGAGTGGCGAGGCGGCCCTCCTCAAGGTGCTCGGTGTGGGGGACCCGGTCGTCGAGCGACTCCTCGACGCCCTGCGTCGGGTGATCGGAGAGGGGAGGCCGGTGGGGGAGCTCCTCGCGGACCTTGCCGCCACACTGCGCGCGGAGAGCGCGCGACCGGGGGGAGCACTGGCGGAGTTGCGCACCCTCCTCGCCGATCTCGAGGGGCAGGCCATGGGCCCGAAGGCCGCCGGGGCGGACCTCGCGGGGCTCTTCGAGAGATCCGGCTATCGCTACGAGGCCCTCCTCGCTCGCTTCGCGGAGGCGGCGCCGACCGCGAAGGAGCTGCGGGCCCTGCGTGCGAACTTCAAGGCGCGGCTCCTCGAAGCCCTCGACTCTCTCGAGGACGGGCCCGCCCGTCGGGCCGTCGATCACGTGCTCTCCTCGCTTGAGGCGGAGCAACTCCTGAACGTCGCGCGACGTGCTTCGGGGGATCCGCTCGTGTTCAGTTTTCCCTTCCCGGATCCCGCGGGCTGGACGACCGCGACCCTGTTCGTCTCGGAGCGGGAGGATCGCGAAGAAGGAGAGGGAGAGTCGGGTGGACCCGCGGCGCCCGAGACGCTGACGCTCGCGATCCGCTTCAGTCGCCTCGGTCCCGTGCGGGTCGACCTCGCTCTCACCGAGACCCAGCTCGACATTCGCGTCTTCGTCGAGGAGGAAGCGCTCGCCGCGCGCGTGCGTTCCGATACGGAGGAGCTGCTCTCGCGCCTCGACGACGGGCGACGCAGCGTGCGTCTTTTCATACGTGCCGCGACCGCGGAGGAGCTCGAACCCGGGGCTCACCCGCTCGACATCGAATTCCTGCGGCGTCACCACCTGATGGATCTGCGCGGATGAAGGACGAGGACCCGAAGCGACCCCGCCGCGCCGTCGCCCTCCGCTACGACGGCTCCGTCGACCGCGCCCCGAGCCTCCTCGCGAAGGGGCGCGGGGAGGTGGCCGACAGGATCCAGGCCGTGGCGCGACGCCACGGGGTTCCCGTCCGCGAGGACAGCGACCTGGTGCAGCTCCTCTCCCTCTGCGACATCGGCGACGAGATCCCCGAGGAACTCTTCGGGGCGGTGGCCGAACTCCTCGCCTATCTCTATCACCTGAACCGGGGCGTCGACTGAGGAACCTCCCTACACTGGGGCGATGAACAGGCGTCCCAGGATCGCGCTGACCGTCGGCGACCCGGCCGGGATCGGACCGGAGATCGTGCACGCCGCGCTCGCGGAACCTTCGGTGCGCGGGGCGATGGATGTGATCGGGATCGGTCCCGCGCGACTGGCCCCGCCGGGGCTCCGCGTCGCCCTCGCGGCCGAGGATGCGCTCGACCTGCGCGCGTCGGATGAGGGGGCGGTTTGGCTCGCGACCCACGCGGACGATCGGGAAGAGAGCTGGGAGCTCGGTCGGCCCCAGGCGAGCGCCGGGCGTGCCGCGCTCGCGGCGCTGCGGGCGGGTGCCGAGCTGGCGCATCGAGGCGAGGTCGACGCTCTCGTGACCGCGCCCGTTTCGAAGGAAGCACTGCATCTGGCGGGCGAGCGGTGCGAGGGGCAGACGCAGCTCCTCGGTCGCTGGGCTGGTGTCGAAGCGGAGATGCTCGCGATCGCGGGGAATCTGCGGGTGCTCCTCCTGACTCGGCACATGCCGCTCCGCGCCGCGCTCGACTGTCTCCGGGCCGATGCGGTGACCGAACACCTGGTGCTCCTCGATCGCGGTCTTGTCGCTCTCGGCTTCGTTCGCCCCCGAATCGCCTGCGCCGGCCTCAATCCCCACGCGGGCGAGGCCGGCATCCTCGGCAGCGAAGAGCGCGAGATCCTCGAGCCGGCGATAGCCGCGGCGCGCGAGCGCGGAGTCGACGTGTCCGGCCCCGAATCGCCCGACACGGTCTTCCAGCGGGCGAGCGTCGGGGCGTTCGACGGCGTGCTCGCCCTCTACCATGACCAGGCCTTTCTGCCCGTGAAGTTCGCTGAACCGCGCGGTGGGCTGACCGTGCTCCTGCGCCTGCCCTACTTGCGCGTTTCACCGGCCCACGGCACGGCCTTCGACATCGTCGGCACCGGCCGCGCGGATCCGTCCAACCTGATCCTCGCCCTCGAGCGTGCGGCGCAATGGGGACCGGGGTTTCGAGCCGTGTCTACCGGCCCCGCTCGATGAGTGCGAGGGCTTCGGCCGAGCCGAGTCGTGCGGCCTCGGCGAACGCCTCCTCCGCACGCCGTGTGAGTTCGGCTCGGCCGCCGTCGAGGAGGTCCGGATCGACTTCCAGCCGCGACAGGTAGAGCAGTCCGCGCCAGAGCGCGAGTTCTCCCGGATCGTCCGCCCAGCGTTCCCCCGTGCGGGTCAACTCGATTCCCGCTTCGAACCAGCCGGCTCGCCGAGTGCGCTCGGCCTCGTGCTCCGGCGATGCGAGGTCGAGGGCGAGGTGCGCGGCGAGGACACGCCAGCCGTCGGTGCGAGTGGGTTCGAGGTCGATCGCGGAACGCGCGAGGGAGATCGCTCGCGCCTCGGAACCCGCATCACGCGCCGCCCGATAGCGCACCCACTGGAGGTCGCTCGCGAGACCCGCCGCGGGGCCGAGCAGTCGCAGGAACGGGTTCCTCGCCGGAGGTCTGTTCGCGGGCGTCGGGGCGAGTGCGATGGACCCGAAGGCGAGGAGGAGGGCGAGCAGGAATCCCGACCTGCGCGGTGTGAGGCGCTTCATGCCCGGTCCCTCCCGCGCGCGAGCCCCCGCACGAGGCCCGCGACACCCAGGGTGAAGATCGCGAGGGAGCCCAGGGTCACGGACGCGTTTGGGTACGGGCTCGAGATGCCCTCGAGGGTCCGCTCGAGAGCGGTGGCGAGTCCTTCCGAGCCGGGCAGGGCGGGGATTCGGCGATGGACGAGGGGGGAGAGCATCAGCGCGAGCGTGAGCGCTGTCGCGAGCGTGGGACGCATCCAAGCGCCGAGCCCCATCGAAACCCCGAGTGAAGCGATCAGGAGCACGAGGAATCGCAGTGCGAGGGCTAGGCCCGCGCGTCGTGGACTGGCGGTCGGGACCAGGACGGCGAGGGGGGTGTCCGGGAAGGCGAGCACCCCGCCGCCACCCGTGCGCTCGAGCCGCAGTTCGACCGGCCCGATCGCCTGTCCGGCGAGTGGGATGCGCAGCGTGCGCGGTCCGTCGATGCGGGCGCGAACCGAAGCCCCCGCGCCCCGCGCATCGTGCAGGGTTACGAGGAGGTCGGCGGAGGGGCCTTCTCGCGGGAGAGCCGTCGCGTGGAGTTCGAGCACCGCACCCGCGGAGGCGCCCCTGGTCCCGAGGGGACCGAGCTCGAAGGTTCGGGCCCCGTCCCCGGGCGCGAGGACCAGCGGCGGATGCGCGATGTCCTCCGTCCACACGGCTGCGTTTGCACCGGCCGCTCCCATTTCGCCCAGGGAGAGCGCAACGCCGAGGAGAACCAGCGCACCGAGGAGTGTTCCGGCCGCGCTGCTGAGCGCGTACCCCGCAAACCCGCACGCGGTGGGCGCACACCAGTCCGCGTCCCGGCGACGCCATCGGTCGGCGAGTCGCGAACCGCTGTGGACGAGGTAGGGAAGGAAGAGCGCTGCGAAGGCGAGCCAGACGGCGTGGCGCCGCACGCCCGCGGGGTCGAGATTCGAGGGAAGTTCCGCCGGAACAGTCGAGCTCCGACGTGCCAGGGCGACGAGGAGTAGGACCGCGAACGCGAGCACGACGGGGGGGAGCGATCGTCGCGCGGCGAGTCGCACGAGACCCGGACGCAGGGCGGCCTTCACCGATCGTGCTCCCCCGCATTCCGGTAGAGACGCAGGAGTGTGTCGTTCGCCGGGTAGATCGCGTGGACGTCGACCCCGTGCTCCGCGAGGAGTTCGCGGAGCTCTTCCGGCGATAGCGCGCCGCCGCACTCGAGGAGCGCGCGGCTGTTCCGCCCGAAGAGAAGTGCGGGATCGTCGTCGGATACGACTTTCCCGCCGACCAGGACGGCGAGGCGATCGAGTTCGATGAGGTCGGTGGTCTGGTGCGAGGTGAGCGTGATCGCGGCGCCGCGCTCGCGCGCTTCCGCGAGCAGTTCCCAGAGGACCACATGACCCGGCGCGTCGAGACCGGCGGTGGGCTCGTCGAGGAGGATCAGATCGGGCGCACCGGCGAAGGCCGCGGCGATCGCGGCCCTTCGGCGCATGCCGAGGGACAGGCGCGCGATCGGCCTCTTCCGGAACGCGCCAAGGCCCACCCGATCGAGTATCGTTTCGGCGATGCGGCGGCGCTCACCGCGGGCGTGGGCGCGCAGCGAGAGGACGAGCTCGAGAGCCTGCAGGACCTCGAGTTCCTCGGGAAGCGCCTCCCGTTCGGCGAGGAACGAGATTCTCGCCCGGACATGGGGGTCGGCGGGTGTGGAGCCGAGGAGCTGGACCGTTCCGGATGTGGGGCGATCGATTCCCGCCAGGAGCCGAAGCAGCGTGCTCTTGCCGCAGCCGTTCGGCCCCACGAGTCCCAGAACCTTGCCCCGCTCGAGCGTGAGGTCCACCCCGCGCAAGACTTCCCGCGATGCGAAGGGGTGGCGGAGGGAGGGCGCGGGGAAGCGCCGAACGAGTTCCCGGAGCTCGAACGCTGCGCTCATCACTCCATTGTCCGTCGGCGCGGCGCGGATTCCGAGCGGCGACGGGGCGAATCTGCGGAGAGGTCTCGGATGTCTCACGCTACAGTGGGAGCGATGTCGGTGACCTGGCAGCAGCGCATCCGGGGTCTTTTCGGAGCAGGGCGGCGGACCGAGGGGCCCGTGCGGCTCGTGTTCTACACCCGCTCGGCTTGCCCCCTGTGCGATGAGATGGAGAGCGCCCTCGAGCGGGTGCGTTGGAAGCGGCTGGGAATCCCAGCCGGCGCGCTCCGGATCGAACGGCGGGACGTAGAGAGCGATCCGAGCTGGGAGCAGCGCTACGGCCAGAGCATTCCGGTGCTCGAGTTCGAAGGGCGCGCGCTCGCGAAGGGGCGAGCCACGACCCAGGAGATCGAGCGCCGGCTCGCGCGTCGACTGGAGGAGCGAATCCGTGGGTGAGGCCCAGTTGTTCGTGCTCGGAGGTCGGGCCGTCGGGGAGTCGATCGAGTTCGATGGTGAGGTCGTGCTCGGGCGGGACGCTTCCTGCGCCCTCGTCCTGACGGATCGTTCGATCAGCCGTCGCCACGCGCGCGTCTCGTACGACGGCCTGCAGTGGAGCGTGGAGGACCTGGACTCGAGGAACGGCCTGCGGATCGACGGAGAGCGCGTCGAACGTGCGATTCTCCACGACGGCGACGAATTCGTGCTCGGGGATGTGCCTTTACGCTTCCGCGTGACCGCGGCGATTGCGGCAGCGCCTGCCACGGCGCCGGCCGAACTTCCGGAACTCGGGGAGGAGATCCTGCTCGAGGAGGATCCGGACCCTGTTCCCGCTGCGCCGCCGAGCCCGGCGCCTACTGCGCAGGCGGTCCCCTCGGCTCCCAGGGAGCAGCCGCACGACGCGCCTCCCCCGTCCCGAGCGGACTCCCGGGGTCTCCTGCGAGGTGACCTCTCCCAGCAGCCGGGCTGGGTCCGCCTGGTCGTCGTCCTCCTCGCCCTCGCGTTGGTCGCGGTCCTGGCCTGGCTCGCGTTCCAGGCCGTGACCCAGGTGCGATCGACACTCTGACGGGCCGCGCCCACCCGCGAGAGCAGACGCGGCCCGCCGAGGCTGCGACGGGATTCGGTGATGGGTCAGAACAGCACGGCTTCGATCCCTTCGGTCGCGGAGAGGTTCTCCGCGAGGATGAACCACTGCAGGAAGACCGACTGCCCGACGAAGCTCGGGTCGGGCGGAAGGGAGAGGGGGAGGGAGTTGTAGCCGCCGCCCGCTCCGCTGCCCTGCATCGCTCCCGCGGAGAACACCTTCATCGCCGGCGTCATCGCCACCAGGACGTCGGCGCCGTTCACGTTCCCGAGACCGCGAGCGAAGTCGACCACGAGGAACCCGAGGCCGGTCTCGGGCGCGTCCTTGACGCCGACCGTCATCGAGGGGTTGCCGAGGAACTGGGGCTCGAACGCGATCGCACTGGGGACGATGCCATTGGTCGCGGGGGTACCCGTTCCGTAGTGCATCGGGACCAGTCCGGTCTCGGCGAAGAGGGTGGGCCGTGTGAAGGGACCGGTCTCGTTCGCCACGCGCAGGTCCGTCAGGGGACGGCCGAGGAACGCGACCAGGTCGGCCTGCTCCTGGGCCGTCAGGCCGAGGGGCTGGACGGCCGCGGCTTGGTTCACATGGAAGTCGCCCCCACGGTTGTAGAACGCGACGACCTCCGCGAGCGTCTTCGCGCTGCCGTCGTGGAAGTACGGAGCGCGCAGCGCGATGTTGCGAAGGTCCGGGGTCTTGAAGCGTCCCATATCGCCCGGACGTCCGGTGATCCCGCCGAGCCCGGGATCTTCGGAGATCGGGGTGACTCCGGTGTTCCTGAACGCGAAGTCGGTCAGGAACGGCCCGTTGTGGCAGACGTTGCAGCGAGCCTTGGTGTTGAAGAGCTGGAGACCGCGCGCTTCCTGGGGGGTCAGCGCACCCGGTCCGGCATCGAGGGGGGTCTGGTCGGCGATCAGGGTCCGCTCGTAGGTCGCGATCGCCATCGCGATCCTAGCGGGCGTGACATCCGGCGTACCGAAGGCCATGTCGAAGAGCTCGGGATAGTCGTTGTTCGATACGAACGCGGCGAGTTCCGGGTCGAGGTCGGACGCGAGGGCCAGGGGACGACTCGCGGCGACCCGTGCGGCAACGTCGTTCCAATCGCGTCCGATGTGCCCCATCTCCGTCTCGGACAGGGGCGGCCCGGCGGCCTGGCTCTCGAGTGCCGCATTCGCGGCGAGGACCGGGGTTCCCGTCAGCGGATCGTTGAACTGGCCGGTGGCGCGGCCGTCCCAGAAGAGGCGCGGGGCATAGGCTGCGTCGATCATCGTCGGGGCCTTGCGCGGGGTCACCTGGACCTCGAGGCCGAAGAGGGCGCTCTCGGTGTAGCGTCCATCCGCTTCGCTCAGGACCTGACCGGGAGATCCGATCACATCGTCGGAGGTTCCGAAGACTCCATCCGCGCCGGGATGGATCGTCTGTGAGTTGCGCGAGCGTGGATCGACGCCGCCCGCGCTCGGGATGTGGCAGGAGCCGCATGCGGTCATGCGCGTCGAGGAGAGCTGCTCGTCCCAGAAGAGGGCCTTGCCGAGCAGAGCCTTCTGGGGAGTGACGGGGTTCGACGCCGGGACCGCGAGGGGCGGGATGGGACCGCCCGCGGAGGGAGGTCCTCCACCCGGGGGCGGGCCCTGGGCTGCGGCGGTGCCCGCGACGAGCACGAGTGCGGCGAGTGCGGAACGATACGGGGACGGGGGATGGGGGTTGCGCATGGCGATGGTGGGGCTGAGGCCTGGGAGATCGTCCATGGAACCGGAGGGGGCGCCCGAGGTTTCGGCTCGCCAAGGAACGAATCGTCGGGGGCGAGCTCTCGTTTCGTGCTCGGTCTTCCAGGGTCGCCCAACGATCCGCGAGCTCCGGACGTACGGGGGTGCGAGGAGAAGGGCGGTGGGCTCGTTTCGTGGGCCCTCCCGCGCCGATAGAATCCCGCTCCGCTCGCCCCTCGAACCCCATGCCCCTCCGGACATCACGCGCGCCCTCGCGATCCTTCCGAGCCAGCCTCGCGGTGTCGGGGCTCGTCCTGGTCCTCGGTGCCTGTGGGGACGCGACCGGCGCGCGGCCGGAGGGATGGCTCGAGGACCCGCCGATTCCCGCGCGCATGGAGGAGCTCGAGGCGTCGGTCGCGAAGCGGATCGGGCGCGGGCTCGACGCGATTCGAGAAGACCCGGATTCGGCCCAGGCGTGGGGCGAGCTCGGGATGCTGTACGAGGTGGTCGTGCTGCGATCCCAGGCCATCGAGTGCTATGAACAGGCGGCGCTGCGGGATCCGAGCGATCCGCGCTGGCCCTACCGCGAGGGGGTGTGTCGCGGGCGCATGGACGAAGTCCGGGCCGCGATCGCTGACCTCGAACGATCGATCGAGATCGACCCGAGCTACGCACCCGCGCAGTACCGCCGGGGAACCCTCGCGCTCGAGGACGGCGACCTCGCCCTCGCCCGTGAGGCCTTCGCCGAGGCACGCCGCATCGATCCGGAGTTCATGGGGGGCTGGGTCGGCGAGGCACACGTCCTGCTCCTGGAGGACCGACCGGAGGAGGCGGTTTCCCTGCTGGAGAAGCAGGTGGAGCGGGATCCCGAGGACATCCAGGTGCTCCAACTCCTGAACACCGCCTACCGCCAATCCGGATCGGACCGGCGGGTGAGAGTTCCCGAGAAGGACGAGGGGGAGGAATCGGAGGGACGCTATTGGTCGGATCCCTGGCAGGAGGAGCTGCGGCGCTTTCGTCGGACCACCAGGTCGAATCGCATGGCTCGCCTGCTCGACGCGGGTCGTGCCGAGGACGTGATCGAGAA
>DRLC01000322.1 GCA_011053145.1 Planctomycetota bacterium
ATCAGTAGCGGTGTAAATTCGCTGGCCGCCTGACCGAGCTGAGGAAGGGCTCTCGCCCCCGAAAGGAGCCCATCCGAAGCGGACAGTTGGCGTGGCCGGCCATCTCGGTGTTTCGTGTTGCTCAACCACGAACCCCACGGGGTACGAAATGACCCACCGCGAACCCGATACTACGACGATCGCCATGGCCCTGGAACTGTTGACCGAGGCACGGAGCCAGGACCATTCCCTCCAGATTCAGCGAAGGTTGCGCTGGTTCAGCGCAACCTTCGCTGAATCTGGAGGGAATGGTCCTGACTCCGTACCTAGCGTGAACCTGGACGGTGCCCGAACTCCCCGCGGAGCCCGCAGTTCCCATCAGGCACGCGCCTCGGCTCTTCGGAGGGGGAGGCAGGCTAGGGTCGAGAGGGTGACGAGGGCCATCGAGGCGACGAGGCAGGCGGTGAGGCCGCGTTCGCCCATGCCGGCCCATTGGAAGACGGCGCCGGAGAGGAGGGTGCCGAGGAGGCGGCCGGAGGCGTTTGCCATGTAGTAGAAGCCCACGTTGAGCGAGACCTGGTCGCCGTCGGAGTAGTGGATGATCAGGAAGCTGTGCATCGCGCTGTCGGCGGCGAAGACGATTCCGAAGGCGATGAGCCCGGCGACGAGGGTGAAGGTCGGGTCCAGGCCGAGTTGGAGCGCGGCGGCGATCGCGAGGAGGGGGACGATGAGGAAGAGGGTCCATGGGAGCACGCGCGCCGCGGTCGGGGCGGTGCGGCGAGAGCCGCGACCGCCGACGAAGCTCGGAGCGGAGGCTTGGACGATGCCGTAACCGATCACCCACAGGGCGAGGAATCCTCCCGAGCGGGAGAAGGACCAGCCGAGGCCGTCGGAGAGGAAGATCGGGAGCGCGAAGACGAACCAGACGTCCCGGGCGCCGAACAGGAACAGGCGCGCTCCGGACAACCAGCGCACGCGCGGGTCCTTCGCGATCAGGGCGGAGAGGCGCAGCTTCGTGCTCGCCTTGCCCGCGGCCGGCGGCAGGAGCACGAACGAAGAGAGGGCGGCGACGACGAGGGCCGCGGCCATCGCGAGGTTGGCGTCCCGGAAGCCCAACGCTCCGAGCATCGAAGCGCCGAGGAAGAATCCGATTCCCTTCAGCGCGTTCTTCGAGCCCGTGAGGATCGCGACCCACTTCATCAGCCCGGAGCTGTCCGACTCGGGGACGACGAGCTTGATGTAGCTCTTCGAGCTCATCTTCGTGAGGTCCTTCGCGATCCCGCTGATCGCCTGGGCGACGAGCACGACGGGCACGGTCAGCGCCGTCGCGCGCAGCGCGAGGAGCGAACACGCGACGACCTGGAGCCCCAGCCCCGCGAAGAGCGTCGTCTTGAGTCCGTGGCGCGCGCCGATCCAGCCGCCCACGAAGTTCGTGGCGACGCCGAAGACCTCGTAGAAGAGGAAGAGCGAGACGACTTCGAGCGGCGAGTAGCCGAGCCGGTGCAGGTGAAACAGCACGAGCATCCGCAGCGCGCCGTCGGTCAGGGTGAAGACCCAGTAGCTCGCGGTGATGATCGCGTAGTCGCGGACGTTCCTCATCGAGCCGCCTGGGCGAAGCGCTGGGCGAGGTCCGCCAGGCGATTCGCGTAGCCCCACTCGTTGTCGTACCACGCGAAGACCTTCGCCAGGCGACCGTCGAGGACGCGGGTCGAGAGGGCGTCGATCGTCGCGCTGTGGGGATTGCGCGCGTAGTCCGAGCTCACCAGCGGGCGCGCCTCGAAACCGAGGATGCCCCGCAGCGGTGCACGCTGCGACGCCGCCTCGAGGAGCGCGTTCACCTCTTCGACCGTCGTGTCACGCTCCATTTCGAACACGCAGTCGGCGAGGGATGCATTCAGGACAGGGGCACGCACCGCGATGCTGTCGAGCTTGCCCTCGAGCTCGGGGATGATCAGCGTGACGGCGGTGGCCGAGTTCGTGGAGGTCGGGATCAGATTGAGGAGCGCCGAACGCGCGCGGCGCGGGTCCTTGTTCGCGCCGTCGGTGACGACCTGGGTGTTGGTCGGGTCGTGGATCGTCGTGACGAGGCCGCGTCGGATGCCGATGCCGTCCTGGAGGACGCGCACGAGCGGGGCGAGGCAGTTCGTCGTGCAGGAGGCCGCGGTGACGATGGGCTCCGCACGGAAGTCCACCTCGCGGTCGTTGACGCCGACGACGACGTTCGGAGGTCCGTCCTTCACCGGGGCCGAGACCAAGACCTTCTTCGCCCCGCGCTCGAAGTGCGGCTCGAGGAGCCCCGTCGTGCGGAACTTGCCGCTGCACTCGAGCACGAGCTCGACGCCGAGCTCCTCCCAGGGAATGTCGCCGGGGGAGCTCTTCGCGCGGACCGCGAGGCGCTCGCCTCCAATCCGGAGGCCGTCCTCGCCATCCGCCCGGCAAGGGTGGGGCCATCTTCCCTGGACCGAGTCGAACTCGAGCAGCAGAGCGAGGGTCTCGGCGCTCGCGTGGGGCTCGTTCACCGCCACGAACTCGAGCCCCGGGCGCCCGAAGCCCGCGCGCAGCGCGAGGCGGCCCATGCGACCGAATCCGTTGATTCCGATCCTCACAGGGCGTCTCCGTTTCCGGCCGCGGGACGTCGCTCGACCGACGCCGGCAGTTCCGCGTCGAGCCAGTGTCGGATGCGCAGCTCGATCGCGTCGCGCACGCCGCGGAAGACCTCGAGGCGCTCCTCCTCAGTGCCCTCGGCCGCGGCCGGATCGGGGAAGGGCCAATAGAGTTGTTGCAGCGCGAAGGGGTGGACGCGCGGGCAGTTCTCGTTCGCGGTCTCGCAAACGGTGATCGCGAAGTGGATCGGTGTCTTGCCGAGGAAGTGCGCGAGGTCCTTCGAGGAAAGCGGCGAGGTGTCGATCCCGATTTCCTCGAGCACGCGCAGCGTGAGGGGATGGATCGGACCCGGGTCGAGACCGCCGCTGTGCACTTCGAACCGGTTCGGGGCCTCGCGCCGGAGGAGAGCTTCGGCCATCTGGCTGCGCGCGGAGTTCCTCGAGCAGAGGAACAGCACCGCGGGTCGCGCGACCGCTCGGGCCTCGCGCCGCCGCTCGTCGATGCGCTCGGTCAACGACCCGAACAGGTCACTGCGACCCTGGCAGCAGTCCTCGCCGAGGAACCAGACGAGCTCGCGCAGGGTCTCGGCGCGGAGTGAATAGATCAGCGAGCGGCCCCGGCGCTCGGCCCGGACGAGGTCCGCCTGGGCGAGGTGCTGGAGGTGGAACGAGAGGGTCGACGCGGGGAGGTCGAGGCGGGAGGCGAGCTCACCGGCGGAAAGCCCACCGGGCGAGGCCCGGGCGAGGAGCCGGAAGACGCCCAGGCGCGATTCCTGGGCCAGGGCGGCAAGAGCGCGGGTCGCGGCTTGGATTTCCATGATTCCAGGATAGTCGAAGGGTTGTGTGTCGACCACACTCCACCCCGTTCGACGCGACCCCGCAAGCCCCAGGCGCCCTGCCCCAGAGCCACCACCCCGAGGATTCCCAGGAGCCGCGGCGCTCTCTCCCGCTCCCATGCCGGATCCCGGATCGGCTCGCGGCCCCATTCCGTTGTATGCTGGCGGGCTTCGCCCTCCCCGAACCAGCATGGATCC
>DRLC01000323.1 GCA_011053145.1 Planctomycetota bacterium
CCTCGTCGCGGCCCCAGCCCTCAAGGCCGCCCTCTCGAGCCTGCGGTCCACCGGTTCCAGCGGCCGCCGCGAAGAGGTCTCGATGGGGGTCATCCAGGGGGGCACGGTGATCGGGCTCCTCTTGCTCTTCGGCGCGGTCAAGCTCTCGGGGGGCGAATACGTCGGCTGGGGGGTCGCCGGGATCGCGACCCTCGCCGGCGGGCTGTGGCTCTGGATCTCCGGGCTCGTCGTCGCGCAGACGACCGGGCGCACGGACTGGTCGCCGCTCTCCGGCCTCGCGCTGATCGCGATCGCGATCATGATGGGGATCCTCGGCACCGGGCGCGAGGCGATCGTGCCCGCGGTCACGATCGGTGCCGCGATCTGCGTCGCCACGTCCATGTGCGCGGACATGATGGCCGACCTCAAGACCGGGTACCTGATCGGCGGCATGCCGCGCAAGCAGCAGATCGCGCAGATCGCCACCTGCTGGATCGGTCCGGGGATCTCACTCGCGACGCTCCTGATCCTCTGGCAGGCCTATGGCTTCGGACCCGAGCAGGCCAAGATCTGCTACGAGCGCGCCGAAGCCGCGGGCCCGACCGAACTCGTCGCCTACCGGGAGGCGGGCGGCTCCCCCACGCAGCTCGCCTCCGGCATTCCGTCCCTCGAAGCGCCCCAGGCGGGGGCCCTGGAAGCGGCCATCGGGATCGTCCAGGCGAAGGACGTTCCGGTCCCGATGTACGCCGCGGGCGCGGTGCTCGGGCTCCTGGTCTCGATCCTGGTGTCCCCCGGCCTCGGGGTCATGGTCGGCCTCTCCATGTACCTACCCTTCTCCTACATGATCCTGTTCGGCCTCGGCGGGATCATCAGCGTGATCCTCACACGCCTCAAGGGTGCGCGCTGGGCGGAGAGCAAGGGCGTGCCGATCGCGGCTGGTTTGATCGTCGGCGACGCCCTGGTGGGTGTCGCGAACGCGGTGCTCCAAGTCCTCCACACGACTCTCTAGACCATGACTCCTGGCACGACGGCTCCTCCCTCGCTCGCGACGCGCCTTGCACCCGGTGTCCTCGTGGTTCTGGGGGTCTGCGCGGGCGCCCTCGGCGCCTCCGGTTTCCACCACCCGATCGGGAGCCCGGACGCGGATCGCGAGCCCGGCTCGATGGCCCTCTTCCTCGGTGGCTCCCTAGCCCTCGGCATCGGAGGTTTCCTCGTCCGCGTGCAGCGGCGTCGCGGCGCGGAGCAGGGGGCGAGCACGTCCGCGAAGCGGGAGACCCTCGAACGCGTGGCCCACATCCGAGATACGGTGCGCTCCCTCTACGAGCGCATGCCGGAACTCGACGCCGCGACCGCCGCGAACGAACTCTCGGGCATCATCGAAGGCGAACTCTTCGACCTGACTTCCTCGAGCGAGGAGTTCCTCGCCCGTGTCGGCTTCAAGGACTACGCCGCGATCTGGGACGGCGTCGCGACCGGGGAACGCCTCCTCGCGCGTGCCTGGAGCATGTGCACCGACGGCTTCCCCGACGAGGGGCGTGGGGAGCTCGGTCACGCACTCGCGGCGTTCGAGCGCGCATTGAGCCCGCGCGGCTGAAACACTCGATCCTCGCCGGCGACAAAACCGCGCGCGGCACCCGGGGGAGATGCCCCGGGTGCCGCGCACATCAAGAAACGCTCGCTAGCCTTAGAAGCCGCCGACCACTTGGTCGAGGGCGTTCGTCAGCGCATAGGGCGTCGTGCCTCCGAAGAGGATCGCCTGGGCCGAATAGGCCGTCCCGCAGAACGAGAGGTCGAGCGGGATGCCGACCGTGATGCTCGCGTTCGGCCCGGCGAGGGGGCCGAGCTGGAAGATCTTCGGGCTGGCGAGATCGACGAGCACGGTCTGGCCGCCGGCGAGGGTCAGGCTCCCCGCCCCCGCGTAACCGATGATGGTCGCGAAGGTGTAGGGGTTCGTGAAGATCGAGTAGGTCAGATCCTCACCCAGGACCGGCTTGTTCGAGGAGAACACCGCGGGGTTCGTTCCGCCGTTGCGACTCGTGCTGGCCGCCGCCGTCGGGCACATCGGGGTGTGCAGGTTCGGGCGGTAGGTCGCCATCGTGCAGCGGATCCGGTTCGCCTGCTCGGCCGTGAAGTGGGTCATGCAGGTGTCGTCGGTGTAGTCCATGTAGTTGCGGACAGGATCGAGGTTCCCGCAGCTGCTCGCGTTCGTCGGGCAGCCGAAGCGGGCGTTCTTCTCCGCGTTCGTGTCACAGATCAGGTCGCCCGTGTTGTTGCACAGGCTCGTTCCGCAGCCGCCATCGAAGGTGTGCAGCAGGCCGAGGTAGTGACCGACCTCGTGGGTCGCGGTGCGGCCCTGGTTGTACGGAGGGCCGATCTTGGCGTTGCGACCGACGGCCGAGTACAGCAACACGACGCCGTCCGTCGAAGTTCCGACGACACCGGTGCCGTTCGGCAGATACGCATAGCCGAGGGCTCCGCTGGCGGTGTTCGTGTAGATGTTCAGGTAACGGTTCGTGTCCCAGGCGAGGGCGCTCTTGTAGTTGCCGTTGTCGTTGAACCAGTTGTCGTTCTGCACCCGGTCGATCCCGTTGGTCGGGTTGCCGTTCGGGTCCTCGGTGGCGAGGTAGAAGTGCACGCGCACGTTCGTCCCGTTCTCGCCCGGAGTCCCGAGCAGAGCTTCGAAATCCTCGTTCAGGATGTCGATCTGGGAAGTGATGAACTTGTTCCCAAGGTTGCCCTTGTTGTTCGAGTTGTAGATCACGTGGAAGACGACCGGGATCTGGTAGAGGATCCCCTGGTCCGGATCGTACTGGGTCTTGATGACCGTCTTGTTGAGCGTGCAGCTCGACGCTTGGGAGCGATAGGCCGGCAGGTTCGCCAGGGTCGCGCTCGCTCCGGGCGTGGCGCAGCGGAGGTTGTAGTAGCGGAACGCGGCGGAGCTGGTGTAGTCCTGCCAGGTGTAGAAGTCCTGGCCGTTGACCGTGATGACCGGCTCGAGGCCCTGGGAGGGCTCCTGCGCAGTGGCGGCTCCGAAGAGCGAGAACAGGAGCAGGGAAGAGAGAAGCTTCATGGGGAAGAAGACGAGGGGGGAGAGGGTGAAGGGTCGCTCCGGCGGAAACCGCGGACGAATCTCTCGATCGGCGAGAGGCGACTCAGCTTGGAAGGATAAGGCCTGGAAAAGGTTCCGTGGGGCCTGCTTTCCGGGGGAAGCGGGGGATCGGCCCCGGAAAAAAAGTCCGGATTCCACGGTCACCCCGAATCAGGCTCGGCAATACGGCCCGAGCGCCGACGCCGCGGCGGCCCTACCGCACGCCCGCGAAGACCCGCCTCCAAAGATCGGTCTGCAGGAACTCGTCGGGGTCCAGGCGCTCCTTCAGCTCGAGGAAGCGCTCGAGGTGTCCCTCGGGATACATCCGCTCGACCACGCCGGGGCCGAGGACGAGGTCCTTCGCGAAGTAGAAGCGGCCCCCCGCATCGAGGACGAGCTCGACGAGTTCTCCGCAGTGCCGCCAGAGCCGCTCCTTGTTCGATGGAGTCACCTTGAAGTCCAGGGCGAAGCTCCATCCATCCTGGGCATAGGTCAGGAGGAACGGATCGGGCCGGTGGCGCTTGAAGACTCCGAGGTACGGGACGAAGCCCGCGCGCTGGGAGCGCCGCAGGATCTCGCAGTAGGTGTCGTAGGCGCTCTCCTTCGGGAGGAACGGCTGGAACTGGATCAATCCGCGTCCCGGACGCCTCCCGTAGGACCACTTCCAGTTCGGGATGTAGTCGAGCAGGAACGCGAACTCGTTGTGGGTCCACAGGACCGGATCCCCCATCGCCTCGATGCGACTCTGCTGGAACTTCGCGAAGTTCAGGAGCCGGAAGCCCAGGTCGTTGTTGATCAGACGCATCGGCCGCCAGAGCTCGGACTTCGGGATGATCCCGAACAGGTTCGGTTTCACGTCCTGGTACGCGAGCGAGCAGGTGGTGTCGGGGTCCGGATCCCTCCCCTCAGGGAGGTAGTGCGCGCGGTGGATCTGCCCGCGGCCCAGGGAGTCTCCGGACGCAAAGCAGTCGACCCAGCCGACGAGGTAGTCCGAGGTGGCGCGGTGCTCCTCGAAGTACTCCATCATCTCCGCGAGGTTGTGGTTCGCGAACGCGTGCACCTCGAGGATCCCGGAGTAGACCTTCTTCGTGCCGAGGCGCAGGCGCGCGAAGATCCCGAGCATTCCGAACCCGCCGATCGCGGCGTGGAAGATGTCGGCGTTCTCCTCCCGGGAACAGGTCAGGAACTCCCCGTTCGGCAGCAACAGGTCGAAGTCCACGATGGCGTCCCCCACCGTGCCCACCGCGAAGTTGTTCTTGCCGTGGATGTTCATCGCGGCGATCCCCGCCATGCTCGGGTGGCTCGTTCCGGAAACCACCTTGGGCCAGAAGCCGCGCGGCAGGAGGAATCGCCAGAGCTGGCGCACGGTCACGCCGGGCTCGACCTCGACGATCCCGGTCTCGGGATCGAAATCGAGGATGCGGCGCATCTGGCTGATGTCGAGAACGGGTCCCCGGCTGTTCATCGACGCGTCGCCGTAGCTGTTGCCCGTCCCCCGCAGCCCGAGGGGTCGTCCATCCTCCCGGGCGAGTTGGAGCGCGGCCACGAGTTCCGCGCGGCTGCGCGGCAGGAATACGTCCCCGTAGGCTCCGACCGTCATGCCCCAGGCCTCGACGTAGCGGAACGCGCGCGCGGGGTGCGCGGATTTCGGCGCGGCGCCCATCAGATCGTCATGCGCCGGAACAGGAACGAGGGGATGTGACGGATGACGAGTCCGACCCACATCCAGCGGTACGGGACGTAGCGAACGTTCGCGCGACCGAACGCCGCGGCCAGGATGCGCTTCGCTGCCTCGTCCGCGTCGATGAGCCAGAACATTCCCTCCACGCCCTCGGTCATCGGCGTCTGGATGAATCCGGGTTTGATCGTGCACACGTGCACGTCGAAC
>DRLC01000324.1 GCA_011053145.1 Planctomycetota bacterium
GCCGCGAGTCCCGAGGAGGTGGCGAACCTCGTCGCCTTCCTCGTTTCCGACCAGGCCTCCTACGTGAACGGACACGCGCTGCGTGTCGACGGCGGGATGCTCGCCTGACCCCTTCTTCCCTCTCGAAACCCTTTTCCAAGGAACCGATATGACGACAGAAACCCAGACCGATCGAACCGATGCGCTCCTCGGCGCCGCCGAGGAGGCGTTCGGTTTCGTCCCGAACGTCCTCCGCGAGATGAGCGCCAGCCCGGGTGCGCTCGACACCTATCTCAGCGGGCAGAAGGCACTCGCGGCGCCGGGCGCCCGCCTCAGCGAGCGCGATCGCAACCTCGTCCAGCTCGCCGTGTCGCAGCACTTCGACTGCGAGTACTGCAAGACGGCCCACGCGGGGATCGCGCGCAAGCTCGGAAGTTCCCCCGAGGCGATCGAGGCGGCGAGCACGGGGGGCGAAGTGGACGCGTCGGAGGGCGGAGCCTTCGTCGATGCGGCTCGCCTCTTGCTCGCGAAGCATGGGAAGCTGGATGGTCGAGACCTCGCGCGTCTCGAGGCCGCGGGCGTCGACCGCCCGATGCTCATCGAGCTCGTCGGCAGCATCTCGTTGAAGGTGCTCTCGACCTGGGTGAACCACATCGCCGGGACCGAGATCGACCCGCAGTTCTCCTGAGACCCCTCCGCCGGACCGCCGCGTGTCCCGGGTCCACCGGGCGCGCGGCGGTCTCCTCGGTGGGGTCACGCCCCGCGCAGGAGCGCCACGGCCTGCACCGCGACCGCGGTGCCGCCCGCGAGGGCGCCGAGCCCTTCCAGGCTCTTGCCCTTCACGTTGACCGCACCGGTGTCGAGTTCGAGGATTCCCGCGATCCGCGCGCGGATCGCGCCGCGGTGGGGAGCGATGCGCGGACCCTCGGTCGCGACGACCGCGTCCACGTTGACGATGCGAAACCCCGCCGCGCGCACGCGAGCCACCACCTCGGCGAGAAGCGCCGCGCTATCCGCGCCCGCGTGCTCATCGTCCGTGTCCGGGAAGAGCGTGCCGATGTCGTCGAGCCCGGCGGCGCCGAGCAGGGCGTCCGAGATCGCGTGCAGGAGCGCGTCTCCGTCCGAGTGACCGACGGGTCCCTTGGGATGGGGGAGCTCGACGCCCCCGAGGATGCAGGGCCGTCCCTCTTCGAGACGATGCAGATCGAAGCCGGTTCCGATGCGCAGGTTCATGGGGTCGGGGATGCGAGGTCGAGGCGAGCGCGTTCGAGGTCGGCGGCGTCGGTCACCTTGTAGTTCGCCGCCTCGCCGGGGACGAGCGTGACCGCCCCGAGGTAGCGCTCCCAGAGGGCGGCGTCGTCGGTGGGGCGGAAGTCGTCGGTGAGGGCGCGTTCGAGGAGTCTCGCAAACGGTTCGGCGTGGAAGCTCTGGGGCGTCTGGGCGCCGAAGAGGCCGGACCGGTCGAGCGTCTCGCGCGTCGTGCGACCATCCGTGCTGCGCTTGATCGTGTCGCGCAGCGGGATCGCGAGGATTGCCGCGCCGTCGCATGCCGCCGCTTCGTTCACGCGGTCGATCGCGCCGGGCGTGACGAACGGGCGGGCCGCGTCATGGATCGCGACGAGGGGGAGGGGATCGCCCGCCGGGGCTGGAGCGAGGACCCCCGCGCGGACCGAGTCGGTGCGCTCGGCTCCTCCGGGAACCACCGCGACGAGCTTGGCCGCGGCGGGCGAGGCGGCGGCGAGCTCCCGGACCGCGGCGAGGTCGTCCCCGTGGGCGACGATCACGATCGAGGCCACGGTGCGCGCGGCGGCGAAGCGGTCCAGGGTGTGGGCGAGGAGCGGTCGGCCGGCGAGTTCGATCAGGGGCTTTCGAATCGTGCCGCCGAGGCGCGTCGAGCGGCCCGCGGCCACGAGGACCGCGCGGGCCCTCGGGGGGACGGCGGGGGGGTCGGATGCGCTGGCCATGGGTCGGTCGGGAGAGGGAAGGGTACGCCGCGCCCCTCGCTTGTCGTACCTTCGTGCCCATGATTCCCCCCGACCTCGTGCCGGAGAACTGCCCCTGGCCCGTCGTCCTCGGGCTCGACCCGGGGACGTTGTGTGCGGGGTACGGGGCGATCGTGGTCGCACCGGACGGTCCGCGGCTCCTGACCTGCGGGATCTTCCAGCCGCCCCGCGCGCTCCCGATCGCCCAGCGCCTCGGCCGCATCCAGGCCGAACTCGAGGAGCTGCTCGCCGCGCTGCGCCCCTCGCACGTCGCGATCGAGGGGGGGTACGGCGCGCCGAACATCAAGAGCGCCCTGCGCCTCGGCGAGGCGCGCGGGATGATGCTCGCGACCTGCGGGCGCCGTGGCCTCGCGATCGTCGAGATCCCCCCGGCCTCGGCCAAGCGCGCCGTGGTCGGCACCGGCTCCGGCTCGAAGGAGCAGGTGGCCGCGATGGTCTGGCGCCACCTCGACCGCGCCCCCGAGGAGGTTCCGGAGGACGCCACCGATGCCCTCGCGGTGGCGCTCGCGCACGTGCGCCGCAACCTGACGGGGATCGCGACGCGCTAGCCGGAATCTCCGTGGCGGATCGCGGCGCCCGAGAGCGGTGGTCGATGGGCAACGCCCCTCCGAACCGACCTACCTCGATGAGCCGCCATGATCGCAGCCACGGTTTTCTTCTCGCTCCTCCTCTCGCTCCAAGAGAGCGGCCCCGCCTCCTCCCACGGCATCCCCTCGTCCGAGTCCCTGCGGGTCCCTGGGGGGTCCGCGGGCGCCTCTTCCCGCCCCTCGAAACGGGTTCCCCTGGCCGCGCCGGGAACGTCGGCCCGGGGCAAAGGAGGGACGAGCGCGCTCCAGGCCGGCGGCCCCACGGCCCAGGCATTGGTCGATCAGTCGGGCTCGGGAGCGCCGCTGCGCGCGTCGAGCATCCCGACCCTGGGGATGCTCTTCCCGATGTCCTCCGACCTGTGGATCGACAGCTTTGGTGGCGTTTACGTCGGCCCCCAGGGTCAATCCGGGCTTACCGAAAAGCTGGCGGTCAATGGAGGCCTCCATGTCGAGGGGCCCGTGACGTTCGGGACAGGCAACTCCTACTACTTGGGGAACCAGGTGGGGTTGCTGGTCGGCGAGGGACACCAGCTTCGTGACCTCGGAGTCCGGGCGGTGGCCGTGGGGGGCAGCTACAACTACGTCGACGCAGCGGATGCGGGCGTGTTTTGCGGGAGCGGAAACGTCAATATCGGTTACACCTCCGTCATCCTCGGAGGGACGGGAAACCAGGTGGCAGCGAGATGGTCCCTTGCCGCCGGGAGGAGCGCGCTGGCCTACCACGACGGGACCTTTGTCTGGGCCGGCGAGAGTTCCTCCGTGACCTCTCCCGTTCCGTACGTGAGCACGGCCCCCGGCCAGTTCCTGATCCGGGCCGAGGGGGGCGTGGGCATCGGGACGAATGCCCCCCTCGCGGATCTCCATGTGCAGGGGACGGATATCGCGCTTCCGGCGGCGGCCACGAGTCTGGAGTCGATCGCGGTGGAGGATCAGGACGCGATCCTCGGCCTGTACAGCAACACGGCGGGGAACTTCGGTTCGGGCATCGTGCTCGGGGAGGTGGATGCGGTCGGGCTCGTCGACAAGTGGGCGCTCGTCCGCAAGACCGGGAGCACCCGGGACCTCGTCCTGACCTTCGGGAGCGGCGCGGCCTACAACGTGAACCCGACGCTGTTCACCTTCGCGGACGAGGGAGACCTCCGGATCGGCAGCAGCGCGGGAGCTGAGCTCAGCCTCGCGGACGGATCGATCGTCCAGGGGGCCGGCGATCTCTCGGTCAGCGCAGCGGGGCAGGTCCGCGTCGAGAACACCCTCTTCGTGGAATCGACGACCGCCCGTGTGGGGATCGGAATCTCGGCGCCCGGGTTCAAGCTGCACGTGAACGGTTCCGCGGGGAAGCCCGGCGGCGGATCCTGGTCGGTCGCGTCCGACGCGCGGCTCAAGAAGAACGTCGCCGAGCTCGACGGAGCCCTCGAAAAGCTCCTGCGTCTCCGCGGCGTGACCTTCGAATACATCGACCCCGAGTCGATCAACGAGCTTTCCGGCACCCAGACCGGGATGATTGCCCAGGAGGTGGCCGAGGTGTTCCCCGGGTGGGTCGAGGAGGGTCCGGATGGGTACCTGCGGCTCTCGATTCGCGGCTTCGAGGCGCTCGCGGTCGAGGCGCTGCGGGACCTGCGGGAAGAGAAGGACGCCGAGCTCGAACGGCTCGAGGCGCGGCTCGCGGAACGCGACGCGCGGATCGACGAACTCGCCCGCCGTCTGGCGCGCCTCGAGGGCGCCGCGAGCGCGCCTCCGATCGAGTCGGCCGGCGATTGACACTGCCGGGGAGTTTCCCTGGCGGACGGTCCTCCCGGGGCGCGGTGGATCGGGTGAAACCTTCCCAAGACCGCCTTCCAGGAGTCGACCCATGCAACTTCTCGCTCTTTCCTTCCTCGTCGCCGGACTCGCCCAGGGCACCCCCGACGGTGCCCGCTCCCTGTGGACCGACCTCGACGGCGACGGCCGCACCGACGTCTTGCTCTTCGGGGGGGAGCGAGAGGACGTCGCCCTGTTCGCCGAGGAGCAGGGCGGATTCGTGGACCGCACCGCGCTGGCGGGCCTGTCCGGGGGGAGGTCCCGTGCGGTCCTCCTCGCCGATCTGGACGGCGACGGCCGTCCCGACCTCGTGCGCCTCGGGGTCGACGGCGTCGTGCGCGTGCAGCGCGGCGAGGGATCGGGGGCCTTCGGTTCCCCGGGCACCGCGGGGCTCGAGGGGGCGGGAGGACTCGCATCGCTCGAGGTGCGGGATCTCGACCGGGACGGGGCTCCGGATCTCGTCGGGAGGACGCAGGACGGAGACCTCGTGACGATGCGGAACCTGGGAGCGCTCCTGTTCGACGTCACGCGGGTGCCGACCGCGTCCCACCGCGCCGCCGGCCCCACGCGGGTCCTCTCGAACGTCGGCGGCCTCGACGGGGAAGCGACCCCCGGGGAGGCGCCGGCGGCGGGGATTCGACCGGCGGCCGACGGGCCGCCGCTTCCGGCGAGCCCGACGCGGGACAGCGGCTCGCGTCGCTCGACCTCGCGATCGCCGCTCTCGGCGTCCTCCCCGCCGACCGCGGGGGGGGCCTCCGGGGCCGCCCCGCTCACGAGCGGCGCGAGCGTCGCGCAGGCGGTCGCGGACCAGGCCGTCCCGGGCGCGAAGCTCCTCGCATCGAGCGTTCCGATGCTCGGCCGGCTCTTCCCGCTCTCGAGCGCGTTCTACATCGACGCGCTCGGCAACGTCGGGATCGGCACGACGACGATCCCCTCCGACGTGGCGCTCCAGGTGGAGGGCAAGACGGTCTTCGGGACGATGAACACCGCGATCGGCGGGAGCGCGGCCGTCGGGGGCGGCAAACTGAACGACGCGGACGCGAGCTTCTCCGTCGTGGCGGGCGGGACGAAGAACACCGCGAGCGCGACCTACGCGACGGTCGCGGGGGGGGTCGCGAACACCGCGAGCGGGCTCTACGCCGCGATTCCCGGAGGCAACGCGAACGTCGCCTCGGGAAAGGCGAGCTTCGCCGTCGGCCAGATCGCGCAAGCGACGCACGATGGGAGCGTCGTGTTCGCGGACACGAACGGCGGTGTGCCCACCGGATTCGGGAGCACCGGGCCCGACCAGTTCCTCGTGCGCGCGACCGGCGGGGTGGGGCTTGGAACCGACACGCCGCTCGCGCCGCTGCACGTGACCGACCAGAGCGTTTCGGTCACCTCCGCCGGCGCGAACTACCTCGAGACGATCCTCGCCGAGGACGCGAACGCGGTGCTCGGGCTCTACAGCGACAGCGGCGGGAACTACGGTTCGGGGATCGTGCTCGGGGAGATCGTCGGCGGCGCGCTCGCGAACAAGTGGGCGCTCGTGCGGAGGACCACGACGAACGCGGATCTCGAATTCACGTTCGGAGACTTCTCGGCCTACAACGTGAACCCGACTCTGTTCACGTTCGGGGACGAGGGAGACCTTCGGGTGGGCTCGAACTCCGCGGCGGAACTCACCCTAGCGCCCGGCCAGATCCTGCAGGAGAGCGCGACCCTGAATCTGCAGGGGGACGTCGACCTGAACCTGACCGCCCTCTCCGATCTCAATACGGCGAGCCAGTTCACGACCTGGATCAAGGCGGGGAGCGATCTCCTCCTCGATGCGCAGACGAACGTGCGGGTCCAGAGCGGGGGGAACGACGCGATCTACGTCGATTCGGCGGGCCGGGTCGGGGTCAAGACGCTCGCCCCGATCTTCGATCTGCACGTGAACGGCACCGCCGGCAAGCCGGGTGGGGGATCGTGGGCGGTCGCATCCGACGCGCGGCTCAAGGAGAACGTCGCCGAGCTCGACGGGGCCCTCGAAAAGCTGATGCGGCTCCGCGGCGTGACCTTCGAGTACATCGATCCCGAGTCGATCGGCGAGCTTCCCGGCACCCAGACCGGGATGATCGCGCAGGAGGTGGCCGAGGTCTTTCCCGAGTGGGTCGAGGAGGCCCCGGACGGGTACCTGCGCCTCTCGATCCGCGGCTTCGAGGCGCTCACCGTCGAGGCGCTGCGGGACCTGCGTGAAGAGAAGGACGCCGAACTCGACGCGCTGCGCGGGGAGTACGAGGCGCGCATCGAGGCGCTCGAGGCGAGGCTCGCCGAACTCGACCGCCGCACGGCTCGCTTCTGATCCGCAGGTGGGTCGGCCGTCAGCTGACGAGTTGGGGGGTGCGTCAAACCTCCTGTCCCCCAAGGACAGTGATAGCGCGGGTCCTGACACCGCTCCCGCAGTGCGCTCTCCCGCGCGTGCACCTCGCTGTTCTCGACGGCGCGGCGGATGGCTCGCTTGGAGCCGACCAGGACGAGGAGTTTCTTCACGCGGGTGAGCGCGGTGTCGAGGAGGTGGCGCTCGAGCATCGGGTAGTGGCGGTCGGAGTCGTTCTCCGTGTGGAGGACGCGGTCGCCGACGCGCCGGGTGCGCTCGCCGAGGACGAGCTGGCGGCCGCCGAAACCGAGGGGCCTTGCGCAAGCGCACATCGTCCGATCGGAGGGGAGGAAAGGGGGAGGGGTCCAGCGACCCTTTGCAGCTCGGAGGGTCCCCGTGGTGATGGGGTCCCCGCCCACTGGAGCGGAGGACGCCGGCAGGGACTGGGGGGCCTGAACGCGTCTGTAGGGCAATAAATGCAGCAAGAGAGCGCAATAAACGCTTGATGCGCGCTCGAAAAACACCGATAAGAGGTCCGTGAGAAAGGACCGTCAGACGATCGAGACCCTTCTGGGCGCACTGGGCGACCACATGTCCGCCGAGAACCTGACGGCGAGCCTGCTGGTCGTCGGGGGTGCCGCCTTGGTGCTGCGCGGCTTCGTCCCCCGGGTGACGCAGGACGTGGACGTGCTCGGAATGCAAGTGGGGCGAAGCTGGATGGGAGCCTGCCTGAGCGAGGAGCTGGAGGCCCTGATCCACCGCGTGGCCCGGGACTTCTCCGTCCGCGAGGACTGGCTGAACACCGAGGTCGCATCCCAGTGGAGGATGGGCCTCCCTCCGGGGTTCGAGCGAGACCTCCGATGGATGCACTTCGGTCCCCTGCGAGTCGCGCTCGCGGGGCGGTCCCTGCTCATCTCCCTGAAGCTCTTCGCGGCGGTCGATGCGGGGGTCGGGAGTGTCCACCTCCAGGACCTGCGCGCGCTGGCCCCGAGCACCGAAGAGCTCGAGCGGGCACGAGATTGGGTTCGGGAGCAGGATGCATCGCCACACTTTCCCCGGTTCCTCGATGAGGTCATCCGCCATGTCCAGCGAAGCGACTAGGGTCCAGGAGAAGAGCGGGGCGATCCTCCTCGAGATCTGCTGGAAGCAGTGGAGCCGGCTCGCTGGAGAGGGGTGGGGAGAGGCGGGCGACACCGGTCGTTCGATGATCGACCCCGAGGCTCTCCTGCTCATCTCACTCTCTCTGTGCGAGCGGGAGGCACGACTGCGAGACCGAGTCGCATGGTGGGCCGGCGTCGGAGCGCAATGGCTGAGCGTCGCGCGAGTCCGGGCGATGCTGCCCGAGATTCTGGAGGACCTGACGGCCCCCCTCTCCGACTTCGCTTCCCGAACGCGGGATCGCCGCTGGAAGGCCTTCGCTGCCCCAATGGCTCACACGCCGCCCGTCCGTCCGGGCAAGGGCGTGGACGAGGTCGATCTGAAGGCCCCCTCGGCGCTCGTCCTGCGCCTGCGCGCGGGGTTCGGCGTGGGCGCCAAGGCGGATCTCTTGGCCTTCCTCCTCGGGGCACAGGGCGTGCAGGGCCCCGGCTTCCACGCCTCGGCCTCCCTCTGTGCTCGCGTCACGGGCTTCTCGCCCTCCGCCGTCCGTCGCGCGGCCGCGGACATGCGCATCGCCGGCATGCTCGAGACGGACGCGTCCCATCCCCCCCGTTACCGGGCGGACGGTGGACTCTGGGCGCCGCTCCTTCTCGGGGACGACCCGTCCGCCGCGAACGTTCCGCCGGCCCTCCCCCGCTTTGCGATGTGGTGGCAGCTCATGACGGCCCTGCTTTCCTGCCGCCAGTGGGCCGACGGGAAGCTGTGTGATCCAGACAACCGCACCGTCATGGCGTCCCACGCTCGATCCCTGACCGAGCTTCTGACCCTGCCGGCCAAGTGGAACGGCTGGAGGCTCCCGGACTACCGCCGAGCCCGCGGCTCCGAATCCCTCGAACTCCTCGACCGGAGCCTGGATGTCATCGAGCGAGGGATTGCGGAGATCCTGTAGCGAGCTCGGTTCCCTCTCCTGTGCAGCCCGGGACATGGGTAACACATCTGTCCGGGCACATGGGTGACACTTTCGCGTGCTGGACGCACACCAATCGGGGGTCCTGGGCGAGAGCCCTTCCTCCGCTCGGTCAGGCGGCCAGCGAATTCACACCGCTACTGATACATCACCTCAGGCGGCGCACCCGCGTCGCCACGCTCTTTCCGAATGCCGCCTCCCCGCTCCGCCTCGTCAGCGCTGTCGCGATCGAGATTTCAGGCGAGTGGGAGACCGGACGCATCTACCTCGGCATGGACGCCTAGTGAGAATCTGCACCGCAACTGTTGCTCTCTCTGCGGCGCGCCGGGCGCACCCCGAGGTTCAGGAGGACCGCGTCGGCTGCGTTGCGGTTGCGGTTCGCGATCCGCGCGCTGTACGCATCGTTCGTGAAGGAGCCGCCCTTGATCGGGTGGTAGTTCTCCTCGCCGGCCACGGTGTCGCCTTCCACCAGGCCGTCGCCCGGGCGGTGCTCGCGGGGACCCGTCAGGAAGTCGTCCCGGCAGGGTTCCCAGACGTTTCCGATCACGTCGTGGAGCCCGAACGCGTTGGGGCTCAGGCGGCCGACCGGGGCCGTGACGACGAAGCCGTCGGCGAAGTCCTCGTGGTTGCCCCAGGTCTTCGTCCCCGGCTCGGCCTTCGCGGTGGCGTCGAGGACATTGCCGGCGCCGGCCTCCCCGATCGAGGCCGCGTCCGCCCCGCACCAGTAGGGCGTGGGCGCACCGGCACGCGCGCCGTACTCCCACTGCGCTTCGGTCGGCAGTTCCAGCCCCACGCGCCGCAGCGCCCGCTCGCTCATCGCGATCGAAACCTGCTCGACCGGGAAGTTGGGGGCGCCGGGGTAGGCGCCGGCGGGGGACCTGCGGTGGCTCGGGTTCGTGCCGGTGAGCCGCTCGTACTGCGCCTGGGTCAGCTCGTACTTCGACAGGAAGAACGCGTCGAGCGAGACCTCGTGGACGGGGGCCTCCGCGTCGTCGTCGGCCTCCGGGTCGAATCCCGGAGCGTTCGGGTCGCTGGACTGGGCGCCCATCCGGACCGTGCCGGCGGGCAGGAGCACGAGGACGATCCCGGTCTCGCCCTCGACGACGAAGCGACCGTCCACGCGCTCGGGTGCCGTGCCCGTTTCGACCGCGAGGAACTCCCAGAGTCCGGACTCGGGGTCCTCGCCGAGGGGCACCAGACCCATCTGCGGGGTGAGTTCGAGCCCGCCATAACGCGGGTTCGCGGCGATCGCCTCGATCGCCCGGTCCCAGGCCTCGCGTTCGCCGTCGATGGAGCGCTCGCGGAGCGTCCGCGCGCGCTCGAGGCGCGCGCGGACGTCGTCGGCGGCGGGGGCGAGACGGTCGAGGCCCGCGAGGACCCCTTCGGCGGAGCGGATCGACCAGCGGCCCTCGAGGGAGCCGGACTCCTCCTGGGTGCGCAGGCGATCGAGGATCGCTTCGTGGATCGGGCGGCGTGCGAGGAGCTCTTCGGCTTCGGTGAGCCACGCGCGGAGCTCCGTGGCGCGATCGGGCCACGCGGGCCAGAGTGCCTCGGCGCGTTCCAGGAGCTCCTCGATCCCGAGGGCGTCGGCGAAGTGCATCACCTCGTCGAGTTTGCGCTGGGAGGCTTCCTCCGCCCGGCGGGCATCGAGCGCGAAGAGGCCGGCGACCACCGTACCCAGGACGAGCGCTCCGCCGATTCCGAAGAAGGATCCCACCAGCGCGCGGTTCCGAGCGGCGAACTTGCGCGCGAGGTACATCCGGCTCGGCGGGCGGGCGGAGATCGGTTCGCCGCGCAGAAAGCGCCGCAGGTCCTCGGCCAACTCGGCCGCGGACCCGTAGCGGTCCGCCGGGCTCCGACGCAGGGCCCGCAGGGTGATGCTGTCGAGGTCCGTGTCGATCGTCGGGTCCACATCGCTCGGCTTGCGGGGCTCGCTCCGCTCGAGCGTGCGCGCGGCCTGCAGGAGCGAACTTCCGCGCAGGTCATAGGGGAGGCTGCCCGAGAGCAGTTCGCAGAGCAACGCGCCGAGGGCGTATACGTCCGTGCGCGTGTCCACCTTCTCGAGGTCGCCCTCGAGCTGTTCGGGGCTCATGTAGGGCAGGGTGCCGAGGACCTGTCCCGCGCGCGTGTGCAGCGTCGCGCCCTTTCCGTCGAGGTCGGCCACCTGGGCGATCCCGTAGTCGATGATTTTCGGGGTTCCGTCCCGCGCGATGAGGATGTTCGCCGGCTTGAGGTCGCGGTGCACGACGCCCTTCTGGTGGCCGTGCTGGACCGCGTCGCAGATCCGCGCGAAGAGGGCGAGGCGCTCCTCGCGGGTCCGGTCGCGGGCGAACGCGATCAGGTCGCGTGCTCCCTCGACGTACTCCATCGCGAAGTAGGGGATCTCCTCGCCGCCTTCGGTGTGCACGCCCGCCGCGTAGACCTGGGCGATCAAGGGGTGTTGCAGGCGGCCCAGGATCTGCGCTTCCCAGGCGAAGCGCCGACGCGATTCGGGCCCCGTGAACGCGAGGCGCAGCACCTTGAGCGCGACGCGGCGATCGGGATTGCGCTGGCGGGCCTCGAAGACGCGACCCATGCCGCCCTCCGCGATCGGGCGGAGGATCTCGAAGTCGCCGATCCGGGTTCCGGGGGCGGGGAGGCGGGCCCGGGGGGGCTCGAAGACCTCGGCGAGGTCGACCACGTCGGCGA
>DRLC01000325.1 GCA_011053145.1 Planctomycetota bacterium
AGGACATGACCGGGTCGGTCTTCGGAGACGTCCCGCGTTTCACCGAGGACTTCCTGCGGGGCATTCCCGAGCACCGCTACCACTCCGACACGCTTGCCGGGAATCACATCAGCGGGATGCAGGGTATGGCGCTCGGGGATGTGAACGGCGACGGACTCGAGGACCTCTACGTCGTCCAGCCCGGCGGCCTGATGAACCGCCTGTTCCTGCACCTGCCGGACGGGAGCGTGAAGGACATCTCCCTCGAGTCGGGACTTGCGTTCCGGAACGGAGGGCGCAGCGCCCTCTTCTTCGACATGGACAACGACGGCGATCAGGACCTTGCCGTCTCGTTCGTGAACTTCGTCCTCATCGCGTTCAACCGGGGCGACGGCACGTTCCAGGGGCAGACGACCCTGAAGCTGCCCGGGGCCGCCGGGATCTACTCGATGTCCGTGGCCGATCCCGACCAGGACGGGGACCTGGACCTCTACTGCGGGCGTTACTCCTACAATCCGACGCGTCTGGACATCAATTCCCCGCCGCTGCCGTACCACGATGCGCAGAACGGACCGCCGAACGTGTTCTGGCGCCAGGAGGAGCCGGGCGTGTTCGTCGACGCGACCGCGGAGGTCGGGCTCGACCAGAACAACAATCGCTACACCTACGCGACGATCTGGGATGACATCGACGACGATGGGGACGTGGACCTGTATGTCGCGAACGACTTCGGGCGCAACAACCTCTACCGCAACGACGGCGGTCGCTTCCGGGACGTGGCGGCCGAGGCCGGGGCGGAGGACCGCAGCTCGGGGATGGGAGTCACCGCCGGGGACTACGACGGAGACGGGGACATCGACCTGTTCATTTCGAACATGTTCTCCTCGGCCGGGCAGCGGATCGTCCCCCAGTACGGCACGGGCGTCGCGGACGACGCCCTGATCGACGATCACCTCCAGTTCGCGGTCGGCAGCACGCTGCTCGCGAATCGCGGGGATGGGACCTTCGAGAACGTTTCGCGTGAGGCCGGGGTCCAGGTCGCCGGCTGGGCATGGGGGGCCAAGTTTCTCGACATCGACAACGACGGGTGGCCCGACATCTATAGCCCGAACGGCTACATCACGAACAAGGACAGCAACGACTTGTGAAGCTTCTTCTGGCGGCACGTGGCGTCGCGCAGTCCAGAGGATGACAAGGCGGACGAGGAGTATCTGCGCGGATGGGAGAGCATCGGGCGCATGGTCATCGAGGAGGACGCCTCCTGGAGCGGACGCGAGAAGAACGTCACCTTCTTGAACCTAGGAAACGGGACCTTCGCCGACGTCTCGAACCTCTCCCACGCGAACACGATCGCGGACGGGCGTGCCCTGGTGCTGTGCGATTGGGACGACGACGGGGCCGAGGACATGCTGCTGCGCAACCGCACGGCTCCGCGCCTGATGTTCTACCGGAATGCGGTCGGCTCCGGAGCGCACTTCCTCACCCTCGACCTCGTCGGAACGAGATCGAATCGGGACGCGATCGGCTCGCGCGTGCGGGTCTTCACCGACGGTCGCGTCCTGACCCAGAGCGTGCACGCGGGGGACGGATTCCTCGCCGAGTCGAGCCGCAGGCTGCACTTCGGGCTCGGCGACGCGGACTCGATCGAACGCGTCGAAGTGCGCTGGCCCGATGGGCACCGGGAGAGCTTCGTCGGGATCGAGGTCGATCGGCGCTACCGGATCGTGGAGGGGCAGGCGGAGCCCGAGCCCGTTGCGCGGCGCGGGAACGGGCGCCTGGCGAGCCTGCCGGCGAGCCCGCTGGCTCTCGATGACACGCCCCCCCGCATGGATCTCGTGGAGAAGCTACCGCTCGCGCCGATCAGCGTGCCCTCCTACGACGATCCCGACCGTACCGTGGCGGACCTCGCGGGCAGGCGCGTGCTCGTGAACCTCTGGGGCCTGTCGTGCGCCGCCTGCCGCAAGGAACTCAAGGAGTTCTCCGAGCATCGCGAGGATCTCGAGCGCGCTGGGATCACGCTGGTTCCGCTCTCCACGGATCCCGCCGACCGGACCGCCGAATCGAAGCGCGTCCTCGCGGACCTCGGTTTCGACGCCTGGGCGGGCGTCGCGGACGAGCGTTTCCTCGATCCGTTCCAGGTCATCCTGACCCAGCTGATGGGGGCCTCGCGAGCCACGCCGCTCCCGACGAGCCTGCTCCTGGACGAGCGCGGCCAGCTCGTCGCGGTCTATCTCGGTCCGGTGGACCTCGAGGTGCTCCTCGCGGACGCTGAGGCGCTCGAACGCATGGATCCCGCGGATCTCGGGGACGTCCGTCTGGAGCCCGGCACCTGGCTCACGCCGATGGTTCGGCCCTTCGGCGCCCTGGCGCGTTCGATGGAATCGATCGGCCGCAAGGACCTTGCGCGTTTCTACCGTCGCCTCGGGCGTTCGCGCTGATCCTCCACGCGTTCGAGCCATCGATCGACGCCTTCGGGGCCGATACGGAACACGCTCACCCCGCGGCGAGCGCCGGCGACCCAGCCGAGTACGTACCAATCCTTCGATGCAAAGGCGCGCTCCGGAGCGAGTCTCGGCGTCGAGGGGAGTGGGGAGGCCGCGAGGAGTTCGCGGAGGCTCGATTCCGCCTTCGCACCGAAGTCGGCGACACAGCCGGGCGAGAGTCGAGCGAGGACGGCCGACGGATCCGCCCCGTGCAGGGCGGCGAATTCTTTCCTTCCTCGGGCGAGTGGATCGGGGTCGCGGTTTTCGGATTCGCTCTGCGGGTCGAGCGCGGCGAGGAGGGAATCGTAGTCGACGTAGTCGACGTGCTCGCGGACGAGACCGTTCTCGATGCGGACACGGGTCAGGACCCGGAGGGTGGTCGTCTCGGCATGCGGCGGTCCGGGGTCCTCGAGGAGTCCGGTCTTGGGGGTGCTGAGGTAGCTCGTCCAGAGCACGACCTCGTCTCCTGATGCGAAGCTTTCGTCGATCCGGAGGACCGATGGGGAAGAACGGGCGGTTCGGAAGTGGCCGAGGATCGCTTCGCGCCCCTGGAAGTGACGCGGCCGACCGCCGAAGCGTTCCGAGGTGGGATCGGTGTAGACGGCGGTCTCGGCGAGCAGAGGAGCGAGCGCATCGAGCCTGTCCTCGGAGAGGAGTTCGAGGTAGCGGCTCGCGAGGGCGACGTTGTCGTCCACGACCGGACCTGGCCGGCCGAGGGCAAAAAGCATCGGGGGAGCGACCAGGACGATGGCGAGGAGGGGCCGGATCATGGGAGGGAGACGTTCGCGTGGCGCATCGCTTCCCGCGGGGTACGGAAAGGGCCCTCAAGATGCCCCCGAGCAGGGGTCGAAGGCAACCCGTGAACGACTCGCCGTCGCCCCCGTGTCCGGGGCCGCCCCCGGTCGCGCGATCCTTTACTCCGCGCGTTTTGCCGCCAAGATGGGGCCGCATCGCCCGAGGGCGAGATCCCGAACCCCCTCCCTCCGAAGACCATGTCCAGCGAATCCCACGCGCAGTACGAGACGACCGACCCCGTGACGGGCTGCCGCTTCTTCCTCTACCCGAACGTCAAGCTCGGCAAGAACGTCCGCATCTACCAGAACTGCATGATCGGCTTTCCTCCGCGGGGCAAGGAGATCGGCGAACTCGAGCTCGTGATCGGAGACAACGCGGTCATCCGGCCGAACACCTCGATCTATGCCGGCAACCGGATCGGGGACAACTTCGAGACCGGTCACAACGTGATGATGCGTGAGGGCAACGTGCTCGGGAACAACTGCATCCTCGGGACCCAGGTCGTGCTCGAGTGCAACAACCGCTTCGGCGAGAACATCATCTTCCACACGCTTTCGTGCGCCGGAAACGCGACCCTCAAGGACAACGTCTTCGTCGGGCCGCACGTGATCATGCTCGACGATCCGCACCCCAAGTGTCCCAAGTACATCGAGTGCAAGGGCGGCGCGGTCGTGGACGAATGGTCCCGCATCGGCGGGAACGTGACCCTGCTCCCGGGAGTCAAGATCGGACGCAACTGCCTGATCGGGGGCGGGAGCTCGGTTGTGCGCGACATCCCGGACCACTCGGTGGCGGTCGGCAACCCCGCCAAGGTCCTCGGCGACGTGCGCGAGCAGGAGTGCTACCCCGGCTTCTATGAGAAGCCCTACGTCTGGCTCGACGGGGCCAACCTGTAGCGACCCCCGAGGAGCTCTCCGGAAGGGGGGCCGCCCGAACGTGGCCGAACCATCGAAGTCCCAGAACCGTGCCGCGGTAGCCCTCCTCGGGATCGCGCTGGTGTTGCTCGGGATCACCATGAATCCGTGGTCGGTGGGGAGGACCCTCGCGGGGGACGGGGAGATCGACTCGCCGGCCCTGCTTGCGCTGCTCTTCGCGATCGAGGCCGCGGCGTGTTTCATCGGCTTGGTCTTTCTCGTACGAGGTGCGCGCGTGCCGAAGGCGGGAGCGATCGCTTTCGTCGTGCTTCCGCTCGCGGCGTTCGGAGCGATCCAGACCTGGCGGACCCGCTCGGACCTCCTGGAGAGTGAGCGCAAGCTCGCACTGCTCGAGTCGATCAACGCCTCCGAGGATCTGCTCCAGACTTTGACGGCACGCCTCGGGGACTGGAATTGGAGCCTGATGAATCTCGAGTTCCCCGACGCCCACGCGCGGGCGCTGTTCGCGCCCGAGGTGAGTGCCTGCGATCTCGTTCCCGAGGGCCCGGAAGAGGCGCTCCCCCTCGGGGGGGGGCTCGTGCGTTCGCGAACCTGGGGCGTCGATCCCGCGATGGTGACATCGAGCCGGGAAGACCTCGCTCTGCTGGAGCCGTTCTTCGAGCGGGTCGACTACCTCGACCACGGCAAGTTCTATTTCTGGCGCGGTGCGTTTCGTGACGAAGCGACCTTCGTTTCCGAGATGGGGATCAGCGCCCTCGCGCGGATGCTCTCCGGGGAATGGGCCTCCCTCGGCGGAAAGCTCGAAGTGGTCTGGACGCGCGACGGGGCGGAGGACGGAGAGGAGCCGATCTGGTCGGTGAGCGAGTTCCGCCTCCAGGAGCTGCACTCGATCGAGAGCGAGCGAAAGCTCTTCCGGGAGGACCTCGACCGGGCCCTTCCGGATCCCGAGACCCGCGCGGAGGCACGTCGTTCGGTGCACGAGGAGATGGTCATCGCGCGTGCACTCGATCCGAACTGGGACGCTCCGCAGTGGTTCACGCGCGAGGCGACCGACCGCCACCCGGGCCTCGCGGTCGTCGACTGGAACGGCGACGGCTTCGACGACATCTACGTGCTCTCACGCTGGAACACGAACCTGTTCCTCGAGAACCAGGGCGACGGGACCTTCCTGGAGCGCGGCGCGGAACTCGGGCTCGATCTCGACGGGCGCTCCTCGTCGGCCGTGTTCTGCGATCTCGACAACGACGGAGACCCCGACTGCGTCGTGGGCCGCACGCTCGCGCGCAGCCGCGTTTTCGAGAATACCGGGGACGGTTTTCGCGACGTTTCCGCGGCCTTCGGCGACGCCCTGCCCTTCTGCGTCTCCTCTGTCAGCGCGGTGGACGTCGATTCCGACGGGTTGCTCGATCTCTACTTTTCGACCTACGCCGCCCGCATGATCCACCAGGAGATGGGAAAGGGCGGGGCCATGGATCCCTCTTCCGGCGATCTCGGCAGCGTGAGCGAAGGGGCGTTCCTGCGCGGCTACCTCCCCGACGGAGACGCCGAGGAACTCTACCGGCGGTACCGCACGATCGGACATCCGATCCTCGACCGCCCGGGACCACCGAACGTCCTCCTGCGCAACCGCGGCGGAGGTCCGGCGAACTTCGAGCCCGTCCGCGATGGCGCCGGCGACGTCGCCGTCTGGCGCAACACCTTCCAGACCACCTTCGTGGATTGGGACGGAGACGGGGACCAGGATGCCTACGTCGCGAACGACTTCGCGCCGAACAACTTCCTGCGCAACGACGGCGGCAAGTTCGTCGATGTCACCGAGGAGACCGGCACGGCGGATGTGGGATTCGGAATGGGGGCGGATTTCGGGGACTACAACAACGACGGGACGCTCGACCTGTACGTCACGAACATGTTCTCGAAGGCGGGCCGGCGGATCACCTCGCAGATCGCGACCCTGGATCCGCGTTTCGCCGAGTTCGCGCGCGGCAACTCGCTCTTCCGCGGTGAGGGAGGGAGCTTCGAGAAGGTTTCCGGACTCGCGCCGCCGGCCCTCCAGGTGGAAAAGGCCGGGTGGTCCTGGGGTGGGCAGTTCCTGGACATCGACAACGACGGCTACCTCGACGTTCACGCGCTCTCCGGCCACTTCACGGCACCGAAGGAGATCGCGATTCCGGTGGACACATGAAGTCAGTTTTGGCGCTCGGTCGTGCGCACGGATGAAGAGAGCTTCACGCTCGATGAGAAGACGAAGAAGGAGAGCACCGCGTTCACCTTCGACATGGGGCGCTTCCACACCCCCGCGACGCGAGCGGCGATGGGATCGTCCCAGAGCGGTCATGAGCGGGATCGGCTGTTTCTGAACGATCAGCGTGCCCGTGGGGGCGAGTTCTTCGCGGACGTCTCCGGCGTCTCCGGGCTCGACAGCGAGACCGATGGGCGTTCCTTCGTCGTGCTCGACTACGACCGCGACGGCTGGATCGATCTGGCCGAGGTCAGCGCGAACCGTCCGATGTTCCAGCTCTTCCACAACGACGTGGACGAGGTCCTCGGCGACGCGGCCCAGGGACGGCGATTCGTCGCGCTGCGTTTCGTGGGCGGAAACACGACCTCTCAGCCCGCGAGCGGGTGGTCCTCTCGGGACGCGTTCGGTACGCGCGTGGAACTGGACCTCGGCGACGAGACCCTGCTCCGCACGACTGCGAGCAGCCGGGGACTCGCCGCGCAGGATTCCGCAACCCTCGTCGTGGGGCTCGGGGATCGGCCCGTGGTCGCACGATTGAGCGTGCATTGGCCCTCGGGGAGGACCTCGACGTTCGAGAATCTCGCCGCCGGACTGCTCTACACCGTCCACGAGGACGCGGCGAGTGTCGAGGCCGGAACCGGCCTCGAAATCGAACCCTACCTCCCGGCTCTTCCACCTGAAGCTGCGTTCTCCGCGGCCGGTTCGAGCGCCGCGCCCCGGATCGATCTTCTGACCGAGCGTGGCCTCGGCAGTGGCGAGGGGCTGGTCCTTTACGTCGGGATGCAGACCGAGTGTGTCGCTTGCATCCAGGAGCTTCGCGATGTCGCGCGGCTCGCGGACGAGCTCGGCGATTCGCTCCGGATCTTCGGCGTCCCGGTCGCGCGCTACGGATGGGGTCCCGACGAGCGCCGCGACACCCGGGAGGCTCTCGCGGCCTTCGTCGAGCGCCATGCACCCGCCTACGAACTCTTGGTCGACCTCGACGAGGAGGAGGTCGCCGGCTACACGTCCTGGATCGAGGCCGAACTCGACCAAAACATCTACTCGACCACGATCCTGACCGACGCCTCGGGTCGTATCCTGTCGACTCGCCTGGGCGTACCCACCCTCTCCGAGGTGCGTCGGCTTCTTCACGACACCCGGAGCGCAGCGCGCTGACCCCGCCATGTACAAGGGCCTCAAGGTTCTCTTCCTGACCTGCGCCTACAACGAAGAGGGCAAGATCGAGACCGTGCTCGAGCGCATGCGCACCGGCATCGAGGACGAGATTCTGATGGTGGACGACGGTTCGACCGACGCGACTGCGGAACTCGGCGAGAAGGCCGGTGCTACCGTGATCCGGCTGCCCTCCTGCCTCGGCGTCGGCTTCGCGCTGCGGCGTGGGCTCGAGTATGCGCGCGAGCAGGGTTTCGACGTGGTCGTCACGATCGCGGGAAACAACAAGGACAACCCGGACGAGGCCCCGGCGCTCCTCGATCCGATCGCGGACGATGGGTACGACTTCGTGATGGGGTCGCGCTTCCTCGCGGGTGGCGGCTACGGCGGGGACATGCCCTTCTATCGCAAACTCGCGACTCGCCTGCACCCCTTCCTCGTGGGTCTCTTCACGGGACGCAAGATCACCGAGAGCACGAACGGGTTTCGTGCGATGCGCCTCTCGGTGCTCGACGACAAGCGCATCGATCTGTATCAGGGGTGGCTCGACCACTACGAGCTCGAGGTCTACCTCCTGATGAAACTGATCCTGCTCGGGTACAAGACCTGCGAAGTGCCGGCGACGAAGATCTACCCGAAGAAGGCGCTCGGTCGGACGAAGATGCGGCCGTTCCTCGACTGGTATCGCATCCTGCGTCCGGTGTTCCTGATCGGATTGCGTATCAAGAAGTAGCGGGGAGCGGGGGCCAGTGGGTCGGGTGCGCGATCTGCGAGCCGATCTCCACCGCGAAATAGGCGGCGATGAGGAGGTAGACGAGGAGAAGCCCCGCACCGACCAGGGCACGGGCCACGGGGCCGCCGCGACGGACGAGGTCGACGCCGAAACCGAGCCCGGCGGCGATCGACAGGAACGCCGGAAAGACGAGCCGAGCCTGGAAGAACGACCACGCGTCGTGCTTGAGGCCCCACTTCAGGACGAGGAGCGTGGCGGCCGCGATGGCGCATCCCAGGAGAAGGTCTTGGGCGCGGGCGATGCGCGTATCGCGCGCAGGGGGAGGATCCCGCCGCAGGAGTACCCGGGCGGCAAGGGCTTTTGCCGCCAACCCGACCAGGATCAGGAGCGTCGGCAGGACTCCGGCGAGATCGAGCAGCGGGATGAGGATCTTGAACGGATGGGCGCGTGTGCGGTTCCAGTTGGACTCCGGGATGTAGGCGCTCCAGAAGGTTCCGTAGAGGAGGAGCGGGATCGAGTGCCGCGTGGACTCGCTGAAGCTGGGGTTGCGGGCGAGTTTCAGTACGTTCACGTCGAGGAGGGAGGAGGGGCCCTGCCAGGTGCCCTCCTGCTCGTGGACCCAGTCCTGGTGCAGGATGTCGTTGCCGACCACCGGGGTTCCGAAGTGAATCTGGTTCTCGACGAACTTGTAGCCGCCCACCAACACCGTCAGGACGCCGAAGAGCGCCAGCGGGGCGACCGACGCTCGCCAGGCTCGTCCCGCGGTCCAGGTCCCCGCGAGGATCGCGAGCACGAGCACCGGGACGTTGCCGATCAGGGTTCCCTTCGTGACCAGGCCGAGCCCCGCGACGAGACCCAGCAGGCCCGCCGCTCGCAAGCTGGGGGCCTCCACATAGCGCAGCGCCAGCACCAGGGCGAGAGTTCCGAGCGGATAGGCGAGAGCGTCGTTCGAGACGAAGCCCGAGAAGAGGAGGAACTGGGGCAGGATCGCGGCGAGGAGCAGCGCGTGGCGGCGTGCAGCCGCGCTCTCGAAGAGCCGCGTGTCCCGGACCCAGCGAGCGATCAGGAGGAGGTTCGCAAGCGACAGGAGCAGGGAGAGCCCCTGGGTCAGCTTCATCGAGCCGATCGCTGCCAGCGGGGCGGCGAGGAGGTAGTAGAGCGGTGGCTGGAATCCGAGCAACACCTCGTCCGCGAACGGCGGGCGGTGGTGCTCGACGAGGAAGCGTACGTAGCTCCAGTGGGGGTCGTTGTTGCTCGGGTCGAGGAAGGCTTGCACGAGGACGCGCAGGAAGATCCCGAGGACGAGGATGATGCGCAGGTCGCGTCCTTCGGAGAGGCTTTCCTGGAGACGACCGAGGAGGCGAGCCACGCTCGCCGCGCGTGCGAATAGGACGAGGGCGAGCAGGGCCGCCGCGGCCTGGGCGCCGTGGAGAGCGAGACGCGTCGATTCCCCGAGGCTCCCGTCGGGGGAGAGCAGCCGCCCCGCGATCGGGGGACTCGCGGCGAGGGCAGCGAGGCAGACGGCGATCCCCACGGCACGGATTCCGCGTGCGGTCTCTTCCGACGGTCGGCGCACGGGTCTACTCCTCCTCCCCGAGGTAGCCGAGGGCGCGCAGCATTCCCTTGTCTTCCTCCTGGATCCCCGAACCCTTCACGCGGAATGCGCGGTCTTCGGCCACCCGGGAGCGGGTCCACTCGAGGTAGCGCTCGAGGCGCGGCATCCAGGTTTCACGCGAAGCCGGATCGGCCGCGAGGTTGTGCTCTTCCGACGGGTCGGCCCCGAGATCGAAGACCTCGAGGTGGTCCGGTCCGGACGGCGTGCGCCGGAAGTAGATCCTGAGGCCCGGCGCATCGGCGAACGAGAGGCCGATCCCGTGGGCGCGCTGGCTGACGCGCATCCGGTCCGGGGCGAGGGCCGCCGGTTCGCCGCGGAGCAGCGGCAGGAGGCTCGCTCCCTGCATCCCCTCGGGGATCGGGATGCCGAGGCGGTCGAGCAGGGTCGGGGCGAGGTCGATGTGCTCGACGGGCTCGCTGTAGCGCCCGGCCCACTCGCCGCCGGGAAAGCGAATCAGGAGCGGGACGGCCAGGATCTCCTCGTGGAAGATTCCATGTCCGATCCAGCCGTGTTCGCCGATCGCCTCGCCGTGGTCGCTCAGGAACGCGACGATCGAGCTGTCGAGCAGCCCGCGCTCCGCCAAGCCGTCCAGGAACGAACCGATCGCGTCGTCCGAGGTGCGCACCTCGGCGGCGTAGAGGTCGGCGAGGTACCTCAGCTCCTCCTCCCCGATCGTGCCGTCGGCGAGCAT
>DRLC01000326.1 GCA_011053145.1 Planctomycetota bacterium
ACCGCGGGCGAGCTTCCCCCGCGCGGTCTGTTCCTGCGTGGAGAACTCGAGGTGGGGCACAAGGATCACGGCGCGGCGCGGACCGCCCTCGAGCGTGGGATCGAGCTCGGGGGGGAGGACTTTCGGGCGCGCATGGTTCTCGCGGCGCTCGCGATGAGCGCGAACGAGAGCGAGGTCGCCGAAGAGCACCTGCGCGCGGCGGAGAGCGACTTCCCGGGCTATGACGACCCGAGCTTCAGCGCCGAGTTGCAACTCGCGAACCTTCTCGAGCGTCGCGGCGACGAGGACGGAGCGAACGAAGCGCGGCTGCGCTGGCTCGCGTTCAATGCGGGGGACTTCGACGTCCACTTCTCCGTCGCCGCGTGGCTCGAACGGGAGAAGCGGCTCGAGGAGGCCGCGGAACTGTACCGCGAGTCGAACGAGATCGATCCGTTCCGGCGCCACCTGCACCTCGCCTGGGGACGGACCCTGGCCGCTCTCGGCCGCCACGACGAGGCGCTGCGTGAGTTCGAGGTGGGGCTTCTCGTGCCGCGGGAGCTGGATGGAGACCTGCTGGGCGGCAGCGTGATGGGGGCGATGTCCGGACACGGAGCAGGGGACCAGGCGATCCGGGAACTGCTCGGTGACGGCGGGGCGACCGGGGCCGCTCCCGAGACGATGGCCGAGCGCTTCGAGCGCGAGGAAGCGCTGCTCGAGGGCTGGCGCGCCCTCGAACTCGTGGAACTGGGCCGCGAGCAGGAGGCTCGCGCCGCGATGGAGCGAGCGCTCGAACTCGATCCCACGGCCGAGTCCGCACTGCGGGCGAAGGAGCGCCTGCCGTGAGCTCTCCCCCCGACCGCGCGCGCGGCCGCTTCTTCGTCCTCGACGGCGTCGACGGTTGTGGGAAGAGCACCCAGGCGGAGCTCCTCGTGCGCGCACTGGCGGGTTCGGGGCCCGATCCGTTGCACCTGCGCGAGCCTGGGTCGACGGCGATCGGAGAAGCCCTCCGTGCGATCCTGCTCGACTCGGCCACACCCCTTTCCGCGACGACCGAACTGCTGCTCTTCGCGGCGGCGCGCCGGGCGATGCTCGACGAGCTCGTCGAACCTGCGCTCCGGGAGGGCCGCGACGTCGTCTGCGAACGCTTCCACCCCTCCACCTTCGCCTACCAGGCCGTGGGGGCCGGGCTCGACCCCGATGCGGTGATGGACCTGCTCGAGGTATGGGTCGGCACTCCCGCGCCGGACCTCGTACTGCTCCTCGACCTCGACGACGCCGAGGCCCGCCGCCGTCGTTCCGCTCGGGGGGGGACGGACCGGTTCGAAGGCCGCGGCGACGCCTTCCTCGAACGGGTCGCCGAGGGCTACCGCGAGTTCGCGCGGCGCGAGGAGCGCGTGCGCATCGTGGACGCAAAGGGCACGCCGGACGAGGTCGCGGCGCGTATCCTAGGGGAGGTTTCGAGCCATGTTCGTTGAGCCCCTCGTCCACGGAGACACCGTGCGCCGCCTCTGGCGCGCGGCCCAGCTCTCGCGCCTGCCCCACGCGCTCCTCTTCGAGGGCCCCGAGGGGGTCGGGAAGTCGCTCGCGGCGCGCTGGTTCGTCGCGGGTCTGCTCTGTGCCGAGGGACCCGGGGAGCCCTGTGGGGTCTGCGGTCCGTGCAAGCGCCTCGCATCGGGCAACCACCCCGACTTCTTCGCGATCGATCCGGTGGCCGAGAACGTCGAACAGATCCCGGTGGCGCGGATCAGCGCGCGCTCGAAGGGCGACGTGCCCCCGGAGGGCTCGCTGGAGGAGTTCCTGGGCCTGTGTCCGATGGAGGGGAGTTGGCGTTGCGTGCTCGTGCGGATGAGTCACCGCATGAACACGTCCGCCCAGAACGCGCTCTTGAAGACGCTCGAGGAACCGCGCCCGGGCACCGTCCTGCTCCTGGAAACCAACCTCGCCGCGCGCCTGCTCCCGACGATCCGCAGCCGCTGCATCCGGATCCGGATGGGGGGGCTACCTGTGGAGGAGGCGCACGCGATCCTCGCCGAACGTGGGCTCGAGGCCGGCGAGGCAGAGCTCTTGGCGCGCTGGTCGGGGGGATCTCCGGGGCGGGCGCTCGTCTTTCAGCGTCGAGGCGTGATCCCCCTGGTCCGGACCCTCGAAGCGGCTCTTTCGGGAAAGCTCGCGCCGTTGCGGGCGGCCGCGCACATCTGGGACCTCGAGGGGGAGTTCCCCGGGAAGACCCCCGCCGCGAAGGCGCGTGGGCGGGCCCGGTTCGCGCTCGATCTGATGCTCGACCTGCTCGCGGACGCGGAAAAGCTCGATGCCGGGATCGATCCCCTACGCCTCCCGTTCGGGGAGGTCGCGCGGCCGCTCCTTCCGCGCGGCATCGAAGCGCGCCGCCGCACCCTCGAGGCCCTTCTCGCTTGCCGTTCGGACATCGATCGCAACCTCGCTCCGGAAGGAGTCCTCGAACGCTCTCTCTTGGCCTGGGCGGGCGCAGAGCGACGGGCCCGAGTTTCCCACTGACCCTCCGCGACGAAAGCCACCATGGAGAACCCGATCGAAGACATTCGCGAGTTGGCCGTCCGCGACGGTCGCTACTCCCCCGAAGCCTTCCACTTTCTCTTCCAGTCGCTTCAGTACGCGATCGAGGAGGCGGGCAAGAGCGAAGCGACGGGGGGGGAACGCCACGTGACCGGCCAGGAGCTTTTGGCGGGCATGCGTGTCCACGCGACCGAGGCGTTCGGGCCCCTCGCCGCCCAGGTGTGGCGCTCCTGGGGAGTCCACGAGAGCATGGACTGGGGCAGGATCGTGTTCCTGCTCGTGGAGAACGGGCTGCTGAACCGCCAGGAGTCGGACACGATCGACGATTTCGCCGAGGGGTTCGACTTCGATGAGGTCTTCGTGCGCGCCTACCGTCCGGTCATTCCCCGGGGACCGGATGCGTTGGGGTGATCGGCCGGGGTCGGCTCGGCCCCGCTCGTGCGCCCCTCAGCGGGGGGACGCCGTTCCGTCCCCGAGCAGAACCACGGGAGCGAGGAGTGCGAGGACCACGAGGTGGTACCAAGGCGGCATCCGGGAGCAGACTCCCGCCTGGTCCGCGATGACGGTCGCGACCAGCAAGTGGCGAGGAGGAGTGGGGCGAGCAGGGCGCGACCGCGGCGGAGCGCCCCGCAGATTCGGCCGGCGTCGAAGAAGCAGTACAGGCTCGCAACCAGTGCCGAGAACGGGTCGTTCGTCCGCGACAGTGGAGCCCCGGGTCTGATGGCGTCTTCCTCCTCGAGGAAGCGTTCGAGCAGGGCCTTCAAGCATCAGCCAGGAGAGGGTCCAGGCTCCGAATCCTGGAATGACCGCGAGGAGCGATCGGAGCATGCCTGGCCCCCGTCGATCGCCCAGTACTCGCTGCGGATTGCTGCTTCAGTGGCAGGGGCCCGAGCGGCTGGGATCGTGTTTCTCCCATGCGACGACGCGGCCGACGCCGTCGAACTCGAGGCGGCAACAGGTGCGGAACCTGTCGATCAACCGTCGACGTGCCCGTTGCACGCGGGACTTGGCCCCCGAGCTCGTGAGCCCTTCCCGTTGGGCCAACTCTTCCTGGGTCAGCCCCGACGCGATCCGTCGCAGCGACTGGCGATCGTCCTCGGGCAGCGTTTCCATCAATTCTTCGAGGCAATGGGCCAGTTCCGACACCGACCCCTCGTCCAGCCGCTCCGGAAGATCGTCGTCGAGTTCGACCGACCTCCCCGAATGCGTGCGGCGGTGGTGATCGGTGATTGCATTGCGCGTGATGCGGTACAACCACGCGCTCGGGTCGGCGATGTGTTCGAGTTCGAGTGCCCGTTCCTGCAGACGAAGGAACACATCCGACAGGAGGTCCTGCGCATCCTGTTCGCTCGCCACGCGCCGCCGGATGAAGGAAGCCAGCGGCGTAGAGAAGTCCCGCCAGATCTGTTCGGTGGTGCTCATCGGGTCAGAAGGGATCGCGGTTCGGTTCACCGGCGCCGGGCTTTCTTGCGGTGATCGCCGCCGACACGACGAAGTTGCTGACATCCTGGCCCGGAACCCAGTCCTTGATGAACTTGCGACTGGCGTCGACCGGGACGATCTCGATCTCGACGAACCCCGCTCGTTCGAGCATCTCCCGCAGGTCGTCGATCGTGGCCGCGCCGCTGACACAGGCCGAAAGGTTGGCTAGATCGTCATGGACTTCGGCAGGCAGCGGCGCCGTGACCACGACATCGCTGACGGCGAGGCGTCCTCCCGGCTTCAGCACGCGTAGGGCTTCGTCGAAGACCCGCTGCTTTTCTGGTGACAGGTTGATGACGCAGTTCGAGATCACCACGTCGATGGCGTTGTCCGCGACGGGCAACGCCTCGATCTCACCGAGTCGAAACGACACGTTCCCGAGCTGGACCTTGGCCGCATTGGCTCGCGCGCGCTCCAGCATCGCGTGGGTCATGTCGACGCCGATGACGCGTCCCTCGGGACCGACCTGGCGCGCCGCCAGGAACGCGTCGAATCCCGCGCCCGAGCCGAGATCGAGCACGATCTCGCCCCGGCGCAGGGAGGCGATGGCCTGTGGGTTCCCACAGCCGAGCCCGAGGTTGCTGCCCGCCGGCACGGCGTCGAGTTCGCCCGCCGAATACCCCAGGTCACGGGAAACCTGTCGCGCGTCGCGGGCGTCCGGGCCGCCGCACCCGGGGGCGCAGCAGCTATCGCGGGTCCCAGCGCTCGAATCGGCCGCGGCCGCGGACGCGGCGACACGGGAGTAGTCGGCGCGCACTCGGTCTCGAATCGCGTGGGCATCGGCCGCTGAAGGGGTCTGTTGCTTGTTCATGGCCCGGCAGACGTCGCGGCCACGGAATGGACGCAGCGAAGGCCCGAAATCTCGAGGGGTTTCTGATGGGGGACAGCGGTCCCCCGCGGGCTCCCGGCCTTGCCAAGGGCGGGCCTCACCGAACGCCCCTCCCGTCGGTGAGAGCAAAGCTCCCAGCCGACCGGTAGGGGCGTCATCGCCCACGCGTCCAGAGGTCGGCTAGTTCTCCTCGCCCTCGATCGTGTCGATCAACCCGATCAGTTCGTCCAAGGACTCGGGACTCAGGGTGTTCCCTTCGGCGCGGGCCTCCTCGAGCAGCTCGCGGACGCGATGCAGGCGGCGGTTGCCGTGGGGATCGAGCAGGGCCACGTCGCGGTCGGACGCGTTCTCGTCGGGCAGATCGAAGACCAGGCCGTACTGGCTGATGTCGTCGACGCTCTCGCCGAGTGCTTCGAGGATGACCTCGATGCCCTTCTGGACCTGGACATCCTCCTCGTAATCGCCGAACGGGAATTCGTGGCCGAGGTCGTCTTGGACACGACGGCGGATCTCGCGCCGGAGGACGCTTCGCACGTCGTCGCGGCCGAGGGACGTCTCGAGGTCCATGACGAGCTGGTCGAACTCGGGATAGAGGCTCGGGTCCTTGCTGTCGTTGACCGCGAGGCGGTGGAAGAGTTCGACGTGCTTCGGGTAGTTGCGATCGATGTAGTCGCGCAGGACGTCGCTCTTGCGGACCCGTTCGCGCTCGTCGAAGCGCCAACGCTCCATGAGCGGAAGGTCGACGACGTGGTCGGGCTGGACGCCGCCGGGCGCGATCATGTTGCCTTCACGGTCGAGTTCACGGTGGATCGAGCGACCGCTCGGCAGGAGATAGCGCGCGATCGTGAGCTTGACCCGCGGGGCGTAGTCCGCCTCGCCGTTGCCGTTGTGGTCGACCAGGAGCTTCTCCCCCTCGTCCCAACGGTAGTTTCCATTGGCGTCGTCCCAACTGTCCTCGCGATCGCGCAGGATCGGGATGAGCTGCTGCACGGACCCCTTGCCGTAGGTGCGGTTGCCGACGAGGATCGCGCGGTGGTGGTCCTGGAGCGCGCCGGAGACGATCTCCGCGGCGGAGGCGGTCAGGCGGCTCGTGAGGATCACGACCGGCATGTCCTCGGGGAGAAGGGCGGGCTCGCGCGTGCGCAGCACGTCCGGCGGACCCGTGCGTCCCTCGGTCTTGACGACGATCTCCCCCGGCGGCAGGAACAGGTCCGCGACCTCGCGCGCTTCGGTCAAGAGACCACCGGAGTTGCGGCGCATGTCGAGCAGCAGCGCCTTCATCCCGTTGGCGCGCATCTCCTCGATCCACGACTTCATCTGCTCGCGGGACTTCTTGCTGAAGGTCGTCAGCTCGACGAGTCCGATGCCCCCCGGCAGGAGCTGGTAGGACCCGGCCGGAATCTCGATGCGATCGCGGATCACCTCGACCTTCATGTCCTCGGTCGGGCGATCGATCTTGTCCGGATCCATTCCTCGCCTCCAGATGTAGAGCTGGACGGCGGTCCCGGGCTTGCCCTTGAGGTGTTTGATGATGTCCTCCTCGGAGTGCCCGAGGGTGGGCCAGTTGTCGATGCGCACGATCTTGTCGTCGGTCTGCAGACCGGCGCGGTAGGCGGGGCCCGAGTAGATCGGCCGCACGATCGTGAAGAGGCCGTTGTCGGGGTCCTCACGGACGTAGGCGCCGATGCCGCCGTAGTCCGCCTCGAGGTCCTGGAAGAACTTCGAGTAGACCTCGGAAGGCAGGTAGCTCGAATGGCGGTCCATCCAGTGCAGCATCCCATCGATGGCTGCGTGGATGAGATCCTCGGGGTCGACCTTGCCCCCTTCGAGGTGCATGCGCGTGATCAGTTGGCGGACGGCGAGAAGCTCTTCGAACTCGTCGGGGAGCTCGCTCTTGTCGTCGATGCGCTCGCGCATTTCCCGCAGCTTGCGGTCGGCGTAATCGCGGTCCTCCTGCATGCGCAGGTAGGCGGCGGCGAGGCGTCCGCGATCCCCGGGGACCTCGGCGAGTTCCTCCAGGGTCTGACGCAGCCGGCCTTCGATGTCGACCTCGGTGGAGCCCGCGATCGTGAGCGCTCCCAGGGCCGAGAGTTCGGGATCGCTGGACTCGAGGAACGAGACCATCACCCCATAGGCCTTGCGGCGGGCGCTCCCGGAACCGAGCCGATAGGCGGCCGCGGCGAAGTCCAGCCGGTAGGCCGGGGCGAGGTCGGTGTTTTCCGCGACACCCTGCAGGATGTCGACGATCTCGTTGCGGCGGCCGCGGTTGAGGGCCTTGAAGTCCTTCTCGCCGAGCAGGGATGCGGCCCCCCGGGCGACCTCCGGATCCGGGTCCTCGAGGATTTCCTGGAGCGCGTCCGCAAGGACCTCGGGCTCGACGTCCTCCCCGAGGAGTCGGGCGGACGCGAGCAGGAGCACCGCCTTCGGAGAGAGCGTCTCGCGGTCCGCGAGGACGTGGTCGAGGGCCGCGTCGAGGGCGCCCTCCTCGCCGAGTCCATCGGCCTCGCGCAGGTGGCGGGCACGGCTCCAGAGTTCGGACACCGCGTGTGTGTTCGCCGAGGCTGCCTCCTCGCGGACCAGGGCTTCGATGTCGGACTGGGGAAGGCCGGCCGCCGAGGCCGCCTCTCGGGTCGGCTCCGGCGGGGACCCCGTGGGCGTGATCCAGGCGAGGAAGAGGGCCGGGGCGAGGGCCAGGGCGAAGATGCGGTGCGTCATGGGGCAGTTGGTTGGATCCGTGGGCGGAGCCTCTAGGGTACGATCGGTCCCGTCGGTACGTACTGTAAGGGGCGATGGGAGCCTCCCAACGCTTTTCGTACGCGAGTCGTGCCGTCGCCTCCCCTCGGAGGTCGGCTCCTTCTTTCGTACGTGCGGCCCCGCGGACCGGAGCAGAACCCCACCCACGACTCCCATGAACCCCACCGATTCCGATCCCGGTGGCGCCCAAGGACGCCTGAGCCACCTCGAGGGAGAGGGCCGGACGACGCGGTCCCGGATGGTCGACGTCGCCGCCAAGCCCGTCTCCGTCCGCACGGCCCTGGCGCGCTCCGTGGTCCGCTTCCCCCGCGGCGTCCTCGCTGGAATCCTGCGGGACGGAGGGCCGAAGGGCCCGATCGAGGAGGTGGCGCGGACGGCGGCGATCCTGGCCGCGAAGCGCACCGGAGACCTGATCCCGATGTGCCACCCCCTGGCGCTCGACCACGTGCAAGTGGATTTCTCGGCGGAAGGGGACCGGCTGGAGATCCTCGCGAGCGCGAAGACCTCGGGCCGCACCGGGGTCGAGATGGAGGCGATGTGCGCGGCCGCGGTCGCCGCCTTGACGGTCTACGACATGACCAAGGCGGTTTCGAAGGGGATCCGAATCGAGGCGGTGGAGCTGCGCGAGAAGACCGGAGGGAAGTCCGGCCCCTGGACGGCCCCGGATTGATTTCGGAGCTCGGGTTCCAGTTCCGGGGACCGGGCGGCCGATGGGGCCACGGGGCCTCTGGATCGGGGGAGGCCTCGCGCGCAAGGCCCGGGGAGGGCCGAAAGTCGATGGATGCGAGGGGACGAGCAGGGGGATGCGGCACGGCGGGCCCGGCCTGGGATGCACTCCATCGGGGACTGGCCGTGGCCGTCCTCGGGGCGGGTCGTGCGATCGGGCGTGAAGTTCTCTCCGAGCTCCTCCGGGCCGGCCATCCTCCCGGGCTCCTGAGCCTGCACGGTCGCCGCCCGACCGGGTTCGCCTGGCGCGGGACACCCCTGCGCGTGGCGCCCCTCGAATCGATTCCGACGGGGATTCAGCTCGCGTTCCTCTGCACGCGCCATGAGGTCGCCGGAGCGCTGTTTCGGTCCCTGGTCGATCGCGAGATCCGCGTCGTGGACCTCGCCGGGGTCTCGGCCGGCGGGGGAGACGCCGCGGTGAGCCTCGACGGGATCGGGGAGGGGGAGATGGGACTGTTCACCCAAGCCGTCGCGATGCCCGCCCCGGCCCTGCAGGGGCTCCTGCGGGTGCTCCGCCCGATCGAGACCGCCGCCCGGCTCGTCACCGTCGAGGTCACCTCCCTCCTCGGAGCGGCCCACGGGGGAGCCGGGGGGATGCGGGCGCTCCGGGAACAGGTCCGCGGTCTCGCCGAGGCGGGAATCCACGCCGCCGACCCCGAGGGCCGGATCGGGAATCCGGTCGGACTCACGCCCGAGGAGGCGTGGGGGCCGGGAGAGGGTGCGGAGGATGGACTGAGGCGATTCCTCGGCCGGCCCGAGCTCCCCGTCCAGGTGGAGCCGCTGGCCGGGGACAACGAGCGCGTCGATCTGCATCTGGTCCGGGTGGACCTCGCGGAGGAGCTCACTCCCGAAGCCGCGCGCGCTCTCCTCGCCGGGGCCCCGGGGGTTCGAGTGGAGGCGGAGGCCCGAGGGCCGATCCCGGTTGCGGTTCGGGGCAGCCGCCGGGTCCATGTGGGGCGGATTCGCACGGGCTCCCGGGGGAGTCGATCGCTATGCTTTTCCGCCGTTGCCGATCCGCTCCGGCTCGGCGCCCAGGCCGCGGTCGCGGCGGCCGGTCGCCTGTCCGCCGTGAGCTGAGCGCCCGCGGGAGCGCGGGCTTGGCGTTCCCGAACCCCCTCATTCCCCTCTGGACTTGCCCGGACCCAACCGGCGCCGGGTTTCCCCATGGACCTGAACGAAATCCGAAAGCTCGTGCGCCTGATGGAGAAGGCCGATCTGACCGAGGTCGAGATCGACGATTCGAAGACGGGGGTGCGTGTTCACCTGTGTCGGGGTGGCGCGTCCGAAGGCCAGAGCCCTCCCGTCGTCCAGGTCCTCTCGGCGCCGATGGCCGCCGGGGCCCCCGCCGCGATGCCGGCGCCGCCCCCGGCCGCCGGTGCGGGGGGCGAGGCTCCGGCCGCGTCCGTCGCCCAGGGCGGTGCGATCCCCGCGGGCGCGGAGGTCTTGAAGAGCCCGATGGTCGGGACCTTCTACCGCGCCCCCTCCCCGGACTCCGAGCCCTTCTGCGAGGTCGGCAACCTGGTCGAGGAGGAGAGCGTGCTCTGCATCATCGAGGCGATGAAGGTGATGAACGAGATCAAGGCGGAGATGCGCGGTGAGGTGCTCGAGATCCTCGTCGAGAACGGCGAGCCCGTCGAGTTCGGACAGCCTCTCTTCCTGATCAAGAAGGCCTGATGTTCCGTCGAGTCCTGATCGCCAACCGCGGCGAGATCGCCCAGCGCATCCTGCGGGCATGCAAGGAGCTCGGGATCGAGACCGTGGCCGTCTACTCCGAGGCGGACGCGGATGCCCTCTACCTGCGCCAGGCCGACGAAACGATTTGCATCGGACCGCCCCAGGTGGCGCGGTCCTATCTGAACGTTCCCGCGATCATCTCGGCGGCCGAAATCGCGGACGTGGAGGCGATCGTCCCGGGGTACGGCTTCCTCGCGGAGAACGCTCACTTCGCGGAGGTCTGCCGTTCCTGCAACATCCAGTTCGTCGGCCCGGACCCGGAGACGATCCAGGCGGTGGGCAACAAGTCGAATGCGCGCGAGATGGCCCTGCGCGCCGGTGTTCCGGTCGTGCCCGGCTCGGACGGACCGCTGAAGACCGAAGACGAGGCGCTCGAGGTCGCTCAACGCATCGGGTATCCGGTGATGATCAAGGCCTCGGCAGGAGGCGGCGGGCGCGGTATGCGCATCGCCTCGAACGATCCGAGCCTCGTGAACTCGTTCCACGCGGCGCGCTCCGAGGCCGCGGCGGCCTTCGGAGACGACACGGTCTACCTCGAGAAGTTCGTCCAGAATCCGCGCCATGTGGAGGTGCAGATCCTCGGCGACCGCTTCGGGAATGTGGTCGCGCTCGGGGAGCGGGACTGCTCGATCCAGCGCCGCCATCAGAAGCTCGTCGAGGAGTCGCCCTCCCCCTCGATCACCCCCGAGCAGCGCGGCCGCATGATGGACGCTGCCGTCGCGATCGCGAAGGAGTCGGGATACCACAACGCCGGGACGGTCGAGTTCCTCGTGGACGGCGACGGCGAGTTCTACTTCATCGAGGTGAACGCTCGCATCCAGGTGGAGCACACGGTGACCGAACTCGTGACCGGGATCGATCTGATCCAGCAGCAGCTCCTCATCGCCGGTGGGGAGCGCCTCGCGTTTTCCCAGGAGGACATCACCCTGCGCGGTCACGCGATCGAATGCCGCATCAATGCCGAGGATCCCGATCGCGACTTCCAACCCTCGGCGGGCGTGATCGATCTCTTCGTCCCGCCGGGAGGCCCAGGGGTGCGGGTCGACAGCCATTGCTTCTCGGGATACCGAATTCCGGCCTTCTACGACTCGATGATCGGCAAGCTGCTCGTGCACCGCGGGGATCGTTCCTCCGCCGTCGCGACGATGCTGCGTGCCCTCGACGAGTTCGTGATCGAGGGCCCCAAGACGACGATCCCGTTGCACAAGAGGTTGCTCTCGCACGCCGAGTTCCTGCGCGCCGGGCACGACACCGGCTTCGTCGAGAAGCACTTTTCCAGTTGAGTCCGATGCTTCCCTCGCGCACCCCGATCCCGATCGTTGCCCTCTGCCTCGCCGCCGGCGCGTGCACGAACCTCCAGCGCCTTCCCGACCCGATTCTCCTGCACGATTCGGGCACCGCGGACGGCGCGGTGCGTCGCTCGGGGACCGTTGCGACGGTCCTGCGGCATGCGGGACCGGTCGAGGTGCGGCCGCCCGGGTCGCCCGCCGGCCACCCCTTGACCTTCGACCGCAAGCTCGAACGCCTCGAGAGCGGGGCGCGCGTCCGGGTCGGGAGTGCGGGGCGGGCGGAGATCCTCCGACGCGGATCGCCGGTCTCGATCGTCCTGTTCGGACCGGCCCTCGCCGAGATGGGGGATCCCGCGCGGGACGAACCCCTGGTGTGGCTCCACGGCGCCGCATCGGCCGCTCTCCTGTTGGACGCCGATCAGCGGGTCGGGCTCCCGGGGGGGGCGCTCTTGCGCTGGAGCGCGCCGGTGGCCGGCTCGTCCCGGGAGGGTCGGGTCGTGCTGCGGGCCGCCGCGAACGGCGTCTTCCGGCTCGAGAACGAGTCGAGCGGCCTGGCGATCGTCGACTACCGGGATGCGACCTTCGAGGTCGGCCCCGGCGGCGTCCTGGACCTCCCGGCGCTGGCGGAGGGCACGGCCCCGTTCGACGTCCCTCCCAGCGATCGTTCCTCCTCGGTGGACGGAAGCGTTTTCCGGGTCTGGGGAGAGGTCGAGGAGAGCGGGGGGGAAGGTCGGGTCGTCGTGCGGGGGGCCGGCGGTGGCGGGGTTCGCGGACTCGGTGCCTCGGTCACCCTGGCACCGGAGGACGAAGCGACCCTGGAGATCCTCGGAGCGGGGGGAGGGGAATCCACCTCTTCCCCCCAAGAATGACTCGCGCCCGGTCGATGCACCCGTACCTCCCCACGCCCCGCCCAACACCCCACCCCCGCG
>DRLC01000327.1 GCA_011053145.1 Planctomycetota bacterium
CCGCATCGTTGACCTGCACCTTGCGCATCATCGCGGAGAGGATGATCTCGATGTGCTTGTCGTCGATGGTGACCCCCTGGGAGCGATAAACGTTCTGCACCTCGCTCAGGAGATAGGCCTGCAGGTCTTCGTCTCCTTTGATACGAAGGATGTCGTGCGGAACCATCGGGCCGTCCACGAGCGGGTCGCCGGCCTTCACCTCGTCCCCCTTGTGAACGCGCAGGTGCTTGCCCTGGGGCACGGAGTGTTCGTGCTCTTCGATGACCTCGCCGTTCGGTCCGAGGGCGCGAACGATGATCGTGCGCTTGCCGCGCTTCTTGTCCCCCAGTTCGACGATGCCATCGATCTCGGAAAGCACGGTCGGTTCCTTCGGACGGCGGGCCTCGAGCAGCTCCGTCACGCGGGGCAGACCCCCGGTGATGTCCTGGGTGCCGCTGATCTCACGGGAGCTCTTCGCCAGGAGATCGCCAGCCTTGATCTTCTGGCCGTCCTCGACCTCGATGTAGGCGCGCTCGGGAATCGGGTAGAGCGCGAGGGGCTCACCCTTCGCGTCTTCGAGCACGATCTGCGGGTGCAGGTCCCCCTTGTGCTCGATGACCTGCATCAAGCCTCCCTTCGAGCGGGAATCCCGCTCGACCTTCAGGGTCTTGCCCTCGATCAGGTCCTCGAAACGCACGCGCCCGTCGAACTCGGCGAGGACCGGCGTGTGGTGCGGGTCCCAGCGGCAAAGGCCCTGCTTGGCCTCGACCATGTCGCCGTCCTTGATCAAGAGCACCGAGCCCATCGGCGCCGCGTAGCGGTCCAGCTCCCGGTCGCGATCGTCCGTGAGGATGATCTCCGCCGTCCGGTTCAGGACCACGGTCTCCTTGTGGCGGTTGACGACGGAGCGCACGTTGTTGAAGCGCGCACGCCCGGCGCGCTTCGCGCGGATCTCCGACGCCTCGACGGCGCGGCTCGCCGTGCCACCGATGTGGAAGGTCCGCATCGTGAGCTGGGTCCCCGGCTCGCCGATCGATTGGGCCGCGATGATCCCGACCGCGAGTCCACGCTCCGCGAGCGTGCCCCTCGAGAGGTCCATCCCGTAGCACTTCGCACACACGCCGAGCTCCGCCTCGCAGGTCAGCGGGCTGCGAACCCGGATGGCTTCGTTCCCCATCTCCTGGAGTCGGTCGGCGATTTCCGCGGTGATCATCTCGTTCTCGCGGACGATGACCTCGTCCGTCGCAACGTCCATGATCGTGTCGCGCGCAACGCGTCCGCGAATCGCGCGGGAGAGGGTCAAAACGACCTTCTCGCCCTTGTACACGGCGGTCTTCTTGACGCTGTTCGGCGATCCGCAGTCGTCCTGGGTGATGACGACGTTCTGGGCGACGTCCGTCAGCTTCCGCGTCAAGTATCCGGCGTCCGCCGTCTTGAGCGCGGTGTCGGCCAATCCCTTGCGAGCACCGTGCGTGGAGGAGAAGTACTCCAGAACCTTCAGGCCCTCACGGAAGTTCGCCTTGATGGGAGTCTCGATGATCTCGCCGGAAGGCTTGGCCATCAGACCCCGCATTCCCGCGAGCTGCCGAATCTGGTCGATGGAACCCCGCGCGCCCGAGGTCACCATGCAGAAGATCGGGTTGACGTAGGAATCGCCGGGACGGATGTCCTCCTCGAGCACGCGAATGAGGTCCTGGCCGAGCTTCTCCCGCGCCTGGGTCCACATGTCGATGATCTTGAGGTAGCGCTCGTCCTGGGTGATGCGCCCCTTGGCGAAGTCCTTCTCGACTCGCTCGATCTCCTTCTGCGTCGAGTCGATGATCGCCTGCTTCGTATCGGGCACGACCATGTCGCCCTTCGAGAACGACAGTCCGGCCCGCGTCGCGGCCTTGAAACCGAGATCCTTCAGATCGTCGAGGAGGCGCAGGGTCGCGTCACGACCGAGCAAGTGGTGGCAGTCGCTGATCAGCCCAGCGATCGCGCTCTTCGACATCTCGTAGTTGTAGTACGGCATCCCCGGGGGAAGGATGTCGTTGAAGAGCGCACGACCGACCGTGGTTTCGAGCAGGACGTGCTTGCCGTCGACGTCGACCTTGCCGTCGTCCGCGACGAGGATCGGGTCGCTGCCCCGCTCGTTCTTCACGAGGGTGCCCGGCTCGAAACGAACGAGGACGGGACGGTGCGTGTCGGTCAAGCCATGCCCGTTCGCGAGATAGAGTTCGCTGAGCGAGCAGTACGTCTTCGGCGGCGTGCCCGCATAGGCTCCCATGTGGCTCTTCGTGAGGTAGAAGAGCCCAAGGACCATGTCCTGGGAGGGCGTGATGATCGGCTGGCCGCTGGCGGGCGAGAAGATGTTGTTCGTCGCCAGCATCAGAGTCGCGGCTTCGATCTGCGCCTCGTAGCTGAGGGGCAGGTGGACAGCCATCTGGTCGCCGTCGAAGTCGGCATTGAAACCACCGCAGACGAGCGGGTGCAGCCGGATCGCGTTGCCCTCGATCAGCACCGGCTCGAAGGCCTGGATGCCCATGCGGTGCAGGGTCGGCGCGCGGTTGAGCAGGACCGGGTGGTCGCGAATGACCTCATCGAGGATGTCCCAAACATCCTCGTCGCGGCGCTCGAGCATGCGCTTGGCGGACTTGATCGTGTCCGCGAAGCCGAGCTCCTTGAGTCGCCGGATAATGAAGGGCTGGAAGAGCTCCAGCGCGATCTTCTTCGGAAGCCCGCACTGGTGCAGACGCAACTCCGGACCGACGACGATGACCGATCGCGCCGAATAGTCGACGCGCTTGCCGAGCAGGTTCTCGCGGAAGCGCCCCTGCTTCCCTTTGATCATGTCGGTCAGCGACTTCAGCGGGCGGTTCGAGGAACCGAGCACCGGGCGACGGCAACGGCCGTTGTCGAAGAGCGCGTCCACCGACTGCTGCAGCATCCGCTTTTCGTTCCGGATGATGACCTCGGGTGCGTTGAGGTCGAGCAGCTTCTTGAGACGGTTGTTGCGGTTGATGAGGCGCCGGTAGAGGTCGTTGAGGTCCGACGTCGCGAAGTTCCCCGAATCGAGCAGGACCAGCGGGCGCAGGTCCGGCGGGATCACGGGGATGACCTCGAAGACCATCCAGGAGGGCTCGTTGTTCGAGTCCCGCAGCATCTCGACGACCCGCAGCCGCTTGATGATGTCCTTCTGGCGTTGCTTGGAGCGCGTCGTCAGGAGCTCTTCGCGCAGTTCCTCGGAGATCTTCTGCAGGTCGAGGCGGCGCAGCATCTTGCGCAGGGCCTCGGCTCCCATGTCCGCTTCGAACTCCGCACCGTACTTGGCGCGAGCTTGGCGGAACTCCTCCTCGGTGAGGAGCTGGCGATCCTCGAGCGGGGTGTCCCCCGCGTCGACGACGATGTAGTCCTGGAAGTAGACGACCCGCTCGATGTCGCTGGTCTTGAGGTCGAGGAGGTTCCCGAGGCGCGAGGGCATGGCCTTGAAGAACCAGATGTGCGCAACCGGGGCGGCGAGGTTGATGTGCCCCATGCGTTTGCGGCGCACACGGGAGTGGGTGATCATCACACCGCACTTGTCGCAGACGATCCCCTTGTGCTTGATGCCCTTGTACTTCCCGCAGAAGCACTCCCAGTCCTTCTCGGGACCGAAGATTCGCTCGCAGAAGAGACCGTCCCGCTCCGGACGGTAGGTCCGGTAGTTGATGGTCTCCGGTTTCTTGACCTCGCCGTACGACCACGACCGGATGTCCTCCGGCGAGGCCAGGCTGATCCGGACGCTGCCGTAGTCGTTGATGCGGTTGGTCTGGTTGTCCGTGAGTTCCGCCATTAGATCGACACCTTCTTCTGCAGCTCGATGTTCAGTCCCAGTCCACGGATCTCATTGCAGAGAACCTCGAAGGACACGGGGGTTCCCGGCTCGAGGATGTTCAGTCCCTTCACCATGGATTCGTAGATCTTCGTGCGACCATCCACGTCGTCCGATTTGACGGTCAGTTGCTCCTGGAGGATCGCCGCGGCGCCGTAGGCCTCGAGGGCCCACACCTCCATCTCCCCGAAGCGCTGGCCGCCGAAGCGCGCCTTGCCGCCGAGAGGCTGCTGGGTGATGAGGCTGTAGGGACCCGTCGCCCGCGCGTGCACCTTCTCGTCGACCAGGTGGTGCAGCTTCAGCATGTACATCACGCCCACGGTGACCTCCTGTTCGAAGGGCTGCCCGCTGCGGCCGTCGATCAGCTTGAACTTGCCCGAAGTGGGAAGCCCGGCCTCCTCGAGGGCGGCCTCGATCTCCTCCTCCAGAGCACCGTCCATCGGCGGTGTGTGGAAGCGGACACCGAGTTTCTTCGCTGCGAGCCCCAGGTGGGTCTCGAGAATCTGCCCGACGTTCATCCGGCTCGGCACGCCGAGCGGGTTGAGGACGATGTCCACCGGGGTGCCGTCCTCGAGGTAGGGCATGTCGGCCACCGGCATGATCTTGGAGACGACGCCCTTGTTCCCGTGACGGCCGGCCATCTTGTCCCCCACCGAGAGCGTGCGCTTGGTGGCGACGTAGACCTTGACCATTTCGAGCACGCCGGTCGGCAGCTCGTCGCCACGCGAGAGGCGGTTGACGATCTTGTTCTTCTCGCTCTCGCGCGCCTCGATGCGATTCTGGTGGTCGTCCACCGCGCGGATCGCCTTCTCCGACTTGGCGCGGTCGGCGCACTCCTCCGCCGCGGATTGGCAGAGCAGCTTCACGCGCCGGAGGGTGTCGAAGGTGGCCGTCTCGTCGAGGTCCACGGGCTTGCCCGTGATATCGTCGATGACGTCCTCACCGAGGGCCTTCTGCACGCTGTCGAGCATACTGAAGGTCAACTCCCGGAAAGCCTTGAGGAAGTCCTTCTCGGCATCCCGGATACGGGTCAGGACCTGCTGGCGCTCGGTGTCGGTCAGGTTGACGCGGCGGGAGAACTTCTGGGCGTCGATCACGACGCCGCGGCTCCCCGGAGGCATCGTGAGCGAAGCGTTCTTCACGTCGACACCGGCCCGACCGAAGATCGCATGTAGGAGCTTCTCCTCGGGCGTCAGCTCACTCTTCGACTTCGGAGCCACCTTACCGACGAGGATGTCCCCCGCCTGCACCGGCGTACCGACCAGGACGATGCCACCCTCATCGAGGTTCGCGAGGGCCTTCTCACCGACGTTCGGGATGTCGCGTGTGAACTCCTCCTTGCCGAGCTTCGTCTCGCGGATCTCGACGTCGTACTCCTCGATGTGGATCGAGGTGAAGGTGTCGTCCTGCACGAGTCGCTCGGAGATCAGGATCGCGTCCTCGTAGTTCAGGCCCTCCCAGGGCATGAAGGCGACGAGGAGGTTGCGCCCGAGCGCGAGGACCCCGTCCTTGGTCGCGGCACCGTCGGCGAGCAGTTGCCCCTTCTCGACCACATCCCCTTCGCGCACGACGGGCTTTTGGGTCTGGCAGGTGCGCTCGTTGAGGCCGCGGTACTTGGTCAGGCGATACTCCCGATCGTCGACGAGGATGATCTGGTTGTCCGCGTAGGTGACCGTTCCGGCCTCCTCCGCGCGCAGCGCCATGTTCGTGTTCTCGGCGACGATCTCCTCCATGCCCGTCCCGACCACCGGGGGTTCGGAGATCAGGAGCGGGACCGCCTGCCGCTGCATGTTCGAGCCCATCAGCGCGCGGTTCGCGTCGTCGTGCTCGAGGAACGGGATCAGGGCCGCGGAGACACCGATGATCTGCTTCGGCGAAACGTCGATGTAGTCGACCTCCTCCGGGAGCACCTCGTAGTTGTCCCCATCCCGTCGCGCGAGGACGCGCGGTCCGACGAGGTATCCCTTCTCATCGATCTCGGAATCGGCAGGCGCCATCACCTTGCCGACCTCCTGGTCGGCGCGGAAGTACTCGACCTCGTCGGTGACCTTGCCCTTCTTGACCCGCCGGTACGGCGTCACGAGGAAGCCGTAGTCGTCGAGCTTGGAATACAGCGCCAGGGACGAGATCAGACCGATGTTCGACCCCTCGGGGGTCTCGATCGGGCAGAGGCGTCCATAGTGGGACAGGTGCACGTCGCGCACATCGAAGCCGGCGCGCTTGCGGTTGAGGCCGCCCGGGCCGAGCGCCGAGAGGCGGCGTTCGTGGGTGAGCTGGCTCAGCGGGTTCGTCTGGTCGACGACCTGGCTCAGTTCACCCCGTCCGAAGAAGTAATCGACGGCGCTCGAGAACGTCTTCGAGTTGATCAGGTTGCGCGGGGAGACCGTCTCCGGATTCTCCAGGTTCATGCGCTCCTGGGCCGTGCGGCGCAGCTTGAGAAGGCCCTTGCGGAATTCCTCGCTGGCGAGCTCGGCGATCGTGCGCACGCGACGGTTCCCGAGGTTGTCGATGTCGTCGATCTCCCCCTCGCCCGCGCGAAGCGCCAACAGGTACTTGATCGAGTTGACGATGTCGGCCGGTTGCAGGACCTGGACGTCCTCCGGGATGTCCTGCCCGTACTTGCGGTTCAGGCGGAAACGGCCGACGCGGCCGAGCCGATAGCGCTGGGAATCGAAGAACTTCTCGTGGAAGAGGCCGCGCGCCTTCTCGAGCTGGGGCGGGTTGCCCGGGCGGAGGCGGCTGTAGATCTTGAGCAGCGCCTCGGAGTGGCTCTTGCACGGATCCTCACGCATCGAGTTGATGATGAGCATGTCGAGGTCCGTCGGATCCGCGGCCACGACCTCGACCTCGGCGAGATCGCCGGCGGCGATCTCGAGCGCGGCGGCTTCGGAGATCTCCGTCGCGGAGGGCACGAGCACCTCACCCGTCTTCAGGACGACGATGTCGCCGACCGCGATCTTGCCGGTGATCGACTTGGCGAACGCATTTTCCGTCTGCGTCTTGCCCTTCTTGATGACCTTCGTCTCGTAGAAGTGGCGCAGGAGGTCCTGGTCGGTGGAGAGGTCTTCGTCGAGAGCGCGCAGCAGCGTGACCGCGGAAAACTTGCCCGACTGGTCGATGCGAACCGTCAGGATCTCCTTCTTCGTGACGTTGAGCTCGATCCAGGAACCACGCTCGGGGATGATCCAGCAGGAGTGCAGCTTGCGGTCCGCGCTGACCGTATCGACGCTGAAGTCGACCCCCGGAGAGCGGTGCAACTGGCTGACGATGACGCGCTCCGAACCGTTGATGATGAACTCACCACCGCCGACCATCAGCGGGATCTCGCCCAGGTAGACCTCCTCCTCGACAGGCTCCGGCTTCACGAGCCGCAGGCGCACCTTGAACGGATACCCGTAGGTCAGGCGCAGCTTGCGGCACTCGTCGATCGTGTAGCGCGGACGGCCCAGCTCGTACCCGACGTACTCGAGGCACATCGTCTTGTCGTACGAATAGATCGGGAAGACCTCGCGCAGGAGACGCTCCAGGCCGCGCGAAGGGCGACTGGCC
>DRLC01000328.1 GCA_011053145.1 Planctomycetota bacterium
AACCCGATTCGGGACGGGTGCTCGTCGAGGGTCACGACATGTCCTCGATCGACACCGAGACGCTGCGCGACCTGCGGCGGCGGATGGGCTACCTGTTCCAGGACGGGGCGCTGATCAACTGGCTCTCGGTCGGCGAGAACATCGCGCTGCCCCTGCGCGAGAACACCGACATGCCCGAAGACGAGATCCAGGACCGCGTCGCCGAGAAGCTCACCCTCGTGCAGATGGGTGGCACGCAGGACCTGATGCCGCCGCAGCTCTCGGGTGGCATGCGAAAGCGCGTCGGCCTGGCCCGGGCTCTGGTGACGGACCCGGAGATCGTGTTCTTCGACGAACCCAACACGGGCCTCGACCCCGAGATCTCGATGTCCGTGAACCACTTGATCCGCGACCTCTCCGAGCGCCTGCCGATCACCTCGATCGTGATCACACACCTCGTGAGCTGCGTGATGGTCGTCGCGGACCGGGTCGTTCTGATCGATCAAGGCCGGGTCTTCGCCGAGGGCACGGCCGAAGAGTTCATCCATTCCAAGGACGAGCGCCTGACGCGCTTCCTGGCCAAACCGTACGACTGAGAAGGGCCGAGATGTCGACCGCGAAGCGAAGCGAGCGAACGAGCCCCGCGTTCCCTACCATCCACCGAGGCCGACGGCGGGCGTCATGAACAACAAACGACAATTCCTCCTGGGTGTATTCTTCGTCACGGCGCTCTCGCTCTTGGCGTCCTACACGTTGTTCTTCACCGACACGGTGAGTCTGTTCAGCACGCCCGACCTGCTCGAGGTGTACTTCCCCGACGCGTACGGGCTCCGGGAGGGCGACCCGGTTCGGGTTTCGGGAATGCGCATCGGGCGCGTGAAGTCCCTCGAGCTGATCCCGAACAACCCGCCCGGCGAAACGATTCGCACGGTGCTCTCGCTCGACCAGAACATCGAGCTGCTCAAGGGCTTCTCGATCACGATCAACGAATCGACTCTGCTCGGCGGTCGTCACGTCCAGATCGAGCCCGGCCCCTACGGAGGACCGCCGCGGGATCCGAACGCCAAGATCAAGGGCACGATCAAGCGCAACCCGATCGAGGCCCTCGGTCAGATCGGGGAAGCCCTGTCGGGGGGCGACGGGTCGTTGTCGCGGATCATCTCGAACCTCGACGAGATCGTCGCCGGCGTGCGCGATGGGAAGGGACTCGTCGGGCGACTCCTGACCGACGAGCGCCTCGCGAACGACGTGGCCGACTCGGTGAGCAGCATCCGGAACGCGACCGGCAAGATCGACCGCGGCGAGGGCCTGCTCGGCGCCCTGGTCGCGAACGACCAGCTCGCGCGGGACCTCGAGGACGCCCTCGCGAATCTGCGCAGCACGACCGAGAAGATCGACCGCGGCGAAGGCCTGCTCGGCGCCCTCGTGAATGACCCGGAAATCGCAAACAGCGTGCGCGGTGCGATTTCGAGCATCGAAACGATCGCCGGCGATCTGCAGGCGGGCGAGGGGCTCGCGGGCCGCCTGATCTACGACGATCGCCTCGCGGACAGCGTCCAGGAGGCCATCGACGCCTTCGCGAGCGTCGGGCGCAAGATCGACACGGGCACCGGAACGATCGGTCGGCTCGTCTCCGACGAGGAGATGGCGGACGGACTCGCCGAGACCCTCGACAACTTCCGGAGCGCGAGCGCGGACCTGCAGGCGCTGGTCGCAACGGTGCGTTCCGGCGAGGGCACGGTGGGCAAGCTCCTGGTCGACGAGGAGCTCTACGACGAAGCCCTGACCGCGGTGAAGTTGCTCACGCGCAGCCTCGAGGACTACCGTGAAGCCGCCCCCGTGACGGCCTTCACGAGCGTCCTGTTCGCCGCGTTCTGATCCGCCCGCGCACTCGAGCCCAAGGGCGATGTTCAGGCGATTCCCACGGATTCTCCGCGCCGTCCCGCTGCTGCTGGCACTTCCGCTCGCGTCCTGCGGAGACGAAAGCCCCCCGGCACCGACCTCCCCCCCCGGCGACGTGAACCCGGCCTGGCCGATTCGCGTCGCAGGAGGCTCCGAACCCGCGCTTCCCTTCGAACGCATCGTCCTGGCCACGATCGACACCCTGCGCCCCGATCACCTCGGCTGCTATGGGTATCCGCGCCCCACGTCCCCGTTCCTCGACCGGATGGCGGAGCGCGGCGTGCGCTTCACGCGCGCGTTCTCGCAGATCTCCCATACGGCGCCCGCCCATGCGACGCTCCTGACCGGACTCGTCCCGAGCATCCACGGGCTGGTCGCAAACGGCATGCGGCTCGATGAACGCGCAACCACCCTCGCGACGCTCTTTCAGCGCGCCGGCTACAGCACGGTCGCGTTCTACAACGTCTCGTTCCTCGACGGCCTCGCGGACTCCTTCGAGGTCCACCACGCCGCACCCAACACCGGGGAGCGTGTGCTCGCGCGCGCGCTCGACTGGCTCTCATCGCCCAACCGACCGGAGCGCTTCTTCCTCTGGCTACACCTCTACGACCCCCACCACTGGAACAAGCCGAACCTCTGGCCGAACGAGGAGCTCGAGGAGCTCGCGCGCGCGGCTCCGCGCACCGACGACGAGATCTACCGTGAGATCGCGCTCCTGCACGGTTTCGACGACCCCTCGGTGGCCTTCTGGGACTCCGTCGAGAGCGGCCGAGTGCCGGGGCACGACCACGCCTCGATCGCCCGGATGCTGCGGGCCTACGACGCCCAGATCCTCAAGGCGGATCGACTCCTCGAACGTTTCCACGACGCTCTCGAGGCCCAGAACCTCCCCGGCGAGACCCTTTGGATCGTGACCTCCGACCACGGCGAGGGCCTCGGTTCGCACGGCTACTTCGGACACACCGCCAGGATCTACAACGAGCAACTGCGGGTCCCCTGGATCGTCGCCTCGTCGAACGGAACCATCGAGCCCCGGGTCGTGGATGCCACCATCGAGCAGATCGATCTCTTCCCGACGCTCGCTGAGCTCCTCGGCATGAGCGTGCAGGGCCTCGACCCGGTCAACGACGGGCGCTCGTTCCTGGGGCTGCTCACCGGGGGCGAAGCGGGCCCGGAACGGGAGGTGTGGTCCGAGCGTTGCCTGCTCGAGGGCGAGGAACGGCTCGTCTCACTCCAGAGCGCGGCCTGGAAGCTGCTCGTCCATGGGGAAGGGCCGATGGAATGCTTCGACCTCACGAACGATCCGCTCGAACTCGACCCGCTGCCGGCCGAGGAAGCTCCCGAGCTCCTGGCTTCGTTTCGGTCGCGCGAAGCCCGGGTCGATGCCCGTGCACTCCAACGGGGCACGGGGGCACAAGAGGCTCCCCCGGACGAATGGTTGGAGGAGCTGAAGGATCTCGGCTACGTGCGCTGAGGCGACCGGGTCATCGCAGGATCCCCCGCTCCGCGAGCAAGCGTTCGACCCACTTTCCGATCTGATCCGCCTCGAGGTGCAGGCGCGCACCCGGTCGGGCCACGCCGAGGTTCGTGCGCTGCAGGGTCTCGGGGATCAGCGCGACGGAGAAGCGGCAGCCCTCGGGTTCGACGACGGTGAGGCTGATGCCTTCGATCGAAACGCTGCCCTTCGGGACGAGGTAGCGTGCGAAGTCCTCGGGGACCTCGAAGGTGTAGACGCGCCCCCCGTCGCCCGGGTCCTGGATCTCGACGAGGCGACCGACGCCATCGACGTGCCCGGAAACGAGGTGGCCCCCGAGCCGGTCCGCCAGGCGCACGGAGCGTTCGAGATTGACGAGGTCTCCGGGAACCGCATCGCCGAACCAGGTGAGGTCGAGGGTCTCGCGGGAAAGGTCGAACGCCACCGAGCGGTCCTCGCCGATCTCGATGACCGTCAAGCAGCAGCCGGAGATGGCGATGCTCTCCCCCAGGGTGGGCTCCCAGGCGGGGTGGCCGGGGGCGAGTTCGGGAGCGGGAAGAGACAGGCGCGCCCCCTCCCCCTGGGGTTCGAGGGAGCGGATCGGGACGCGGGCTTCGATCAGGCCGGTGAACATGGGCGGAGCATCCCGCGTAACCTGCATGATTGCAAGTGGTTACGGCGCGGGGGTGAGGATCCGGGCAGGCAAACCGGCCCGGGAGGAGCAACCGAACCCCGCCGCGGCCGGTCTCCCCTGGGCGGGTGGGGGCTTGGGATGGGATGCGTCCGTGGTGCGAGGCCGCCCTCCTCCCCCCTCCGAGCTTGATTTCCACCCGATTCCCGCGTATCTTGCCGCCCCTTTTTCCGGGACGTCGTCGCCCGTGCTCTTCACCATCCTGACCCTCTTTCCCGAGGCCATCGAGCCCTACCTGGACTCGAGCATCCTCGGCATTGCGCGGGCCAAGGGAGCGGTGGAAGTGCGTCTCGTCGACTTCCGGGACTTCACCAGAGACCGGCACCGTACCGTCGACGATCGACCGTACGGGGGCGGCCCCGGGATGGTCCTGAAGCCCGAGCCGATCCTCGACTGCGTCGAGTGGTTGGAGCGGGAAGACGGACCGTTTCGAAAGATCTTGCTCAGCCCCCAGGGGTC
>DRLC01000329.1 GCA_011053145.1 Planctomycetota bacterium
AAGCCGTCCTCGATGTACTTCTTCGCGTTGTCCCAGACCCCGCCGGCGTTCGACATGAAGATGGCCATCATCACGCCCGTGACGAGCGCTCCCGCGAGCATGCCGCCGAGGGCTTGGACGCCCAGGAACTTGCCCATCAGGATCGGAGCGGCGATCGCGAGAGCGCCGGGGACGACCATCTGCTTCAGGGAGCCGGCAGTAGAGATCGCGACGCAGCGGGCCGGGTCGGGCTTGCCGGTGCCCTCGAGGATCCCCGGGATCTCTCGGAATTGACGGCGGATCTCATCGACCATCTCGCTGGCGGCCTTGCCCACCGCGCGCATCGTCATCGCGCTGAACAGGAACGGCAGGAAGCCGCCGACGAGCAGCCCGATCATCACCATCTGGTTGTTGATGTCGAGGGTCAGCTTGCCGGGGCCGGCGACGGCCTTCTCGCAGTAGGCGCTGAACAGAGCCAGTGCGGTGAGCGCGGCCGAACCGATCGCGAATCCCTTGCCGATCGCCGCGGTGGTGTTGCCGACCGCGTCGAGGGCGTCCGTGCGCTTGCGGACCTCCTCGGGGAGTTCGGCCATCTCAGCCATGCCGCCCGCGTTGTCGGCGACCGGGCCGTAAGCGTCGACACCGAGCGAGATGCCGAGGGTCGAGAGCATGCCGACCGCGGAGATCGCGACGCCGTACACACCCGCCTGGTCGTAGGAGACCCAGATCGCGACGCAGATCAGGAGGACCGGGAGTGCGACCGACTCCATGCCGGTGGCGAGGCCGTGGATGATGTTCGTCGCCGGGCCCGTCTTCGACTGCGCGGCGATGTACTGCGCGGGCCGGGTCTCCTTCGCGGTGTAGTACTCGGTGACCTTGCCGACGAGAACGCCCGCCACGAGGCCGGAGATGACCGCATAGAAGAGGTTCATCCCCTGGCCCTCGGGGAGTTCGAGCCCACCGTTCGTCAGCCACCAGCTGGCCCCGATCACGAGGACCGAGGCGACGATCAGGCCGCGGAAGAGGGCGGAGTGGAGACCGTGCTCGTCCTTCGCAGCGACGAAGAAGGTTCCGATGGCCGAGGCCAGGATGCCGCAGGCCGCCACGGCGAGGGGCAGGAGGACCATGCCTTCCACACCCGGCTGCCCCGCGAACAGCGCGGCGCCCAGGGTCATCGCGGCGATGATCGAGCCGACGTAGGACTCGAACAGGTCCGCGCCCATGCCCGCGACGTCACCGACGTTGTCGCCGACGTTGTCCGCGATCGTGCCGGGGTTGCGGGGGTCGTCCTCGGGAATGCCGGCTTCGACCTTCCCGACGAGGTCGGCACCCACGTCCGCGGCCTTCGTGAAGATCCCGCCGCCGACGCGCGCGAAGAGGGCGATCGAAGAGGCGCCGAAGCTAAAGCCGAGGACCTGTTCGAGGACCCCCTCGGTGATCTGGCCGTCCACCGCATAGATCAGGGAGAAGCCCGAGACCCCGAGCAACCCGAGGCCGACCACGCACATCCCCATCACGATGCCGGAGCTGAAGGAGACGTGCAGAGCGTCCTGGAGGCTCTTCGTCGCGGCCTGGGTCGTGCGCACGGCTGCCCGTGTCGCGGTGTGCATGCCGAAGAATCCCGCGAGACCCGAGGCGACTGCCCCGCAGACGAACGCGACCGCGGTCTTTGCACCGAGGCCCTGGGCGGGGGAGAGCCCGATCGCCGCGGCCACCACGATCACGAAGACGATCAGCCAGCGGTATTCGGCGAAGAGGAACGCCTTGGCGCCTTGCTGGATCATCACGGCGATGTCCTGCATCTTTTGGCTGCCGGCGTCCCACTTCATGATCCCGCCGTACTTGATGAAGGCGAAGACCAGCGCCAGAACGGAGAAGGCGGCGGATACGTAGAGGAAGGTGTTGTCCATGTCCGGGCAGGGGGTGGGGGCTCGGTCGGAAGAGGTTCTTGGGGATTCGTGGCGAGGCCGGCATGTCCGGCTGGAGCCATCCGGTTCCTCGGGATCGAGGCCGGGTCCGACGCGGTCGGGAACCGGGGATGTTCCGGGCGTCGGTCCAGAGGCTCCCGGGGAGCCGCACCTGGGGCCCACGGCCCGCTGCACCGACGATTTGGCGAAAGAGTCTAGAACGGACCCGCCACCTGTCAACGGCTGGGGGCCGATCCGGGTCGGGATCGCGAGAATGAGGCGTGATTTCGGGCTGATTCCCTCGTCGGGAGGAAGGCTTTTCCGCTCTAGCGGGGGAGCTGCGGTCCCTGCGCCTCGCCGCGCTCCGGGGGCGCGGAGCCTTCCGCCTGCCCCTGGCGGAGAGCCAGCTTGCGCGCTCTGCGAGCCAGCGATCGCCTCGTCCGCTGGCGCCGGTGCCGAACGACGAGGATCAGGGCCAGGGACAGGGCCAGGAACGCCAGGATCAGGTGCATGTCCTGCATCGTCCGCTCGAGTTCGTCCACCTTGCCCCCGAAGAGCTTGCCGAGGTAGATCGAGATCGGGACCGAGACCATCACCCCGAGGAAATCGAGCAGCAGGAACCGCGCGTAACGCATGCCCATGGTCCCCGCGAGGAAATAGCCGGGGATCCGGACCCCCGCGAAGAATCGGCACGCGAAGGTGGCCCAGTTGCCGTGCTCGTCGAAGCGCACCTTCATGCGTTCGAAGCGTTCCGGATGGATCAACCTGGCAACCCAGGGGATCTTCAGCGCGCTCGTGCCATACTTCCTCCCGAGCCAGAACGGGGCGGAGTCCCCCAGGAGAATGGCCACCGAGCACACCACCACGATGGGGATGAACTCGACCTCGCCGCGGTAGTACAGGATCCCCGAGCCGATCAGGGAGACCTCTTCGGGAAGGGGGAGTCCCATCCCGCACAGCACCAGCACCACGAAGGGGGCCAGGTAGCTGAATTCGCCGAAGATCCCGCTCAGGAAGCTAGTTTGCTCGATCCACCCCATGGATAATCCAACTCAATGGAGCGTGGAGTATAGGGAGGAGAAAGCGCAATCGAGGGACGAGTTGGGGTGAATGCTCGGCGCTGGGCCGGGTTCAAGAAGGCCCCTCCGCCCGCCGGGAGAGTTCTGTTCCTCCACCGCCGAGGTTCTGACATGCAGGAAATCTGGGAATCGATTCGGGGCTGGGCCAGCGAGAACCTGACCGAATTCACCCTGACGAAGATTTACATCGCCTGTGCGATTGCGGGAGGGACCGTCCTGGTCGGGCAGACCGGTCTGAACCTCTTCGGCTTGGGCGGGGACTCGGACATCGATCCTGATGTCGATGTCGACGATCTCGAAGGCGGAGACTCGCTCAGCTTCCTTTCGATCCGGGCACTTGCCGGTTTTCTGACCTTCTTTGGTCTCGTCGGCTGGGGTGGCACCGCGTCGGGTTGGGGAGCCGGCATCACGATCGGCGCTGCCTTCTTGGCCGGTGCCTCGGTGATGGTCTTCGTCGCCCTGATGATGCGCTTCTTCCGCCGCATGGCGATGTCCGGCACGGTCCGTCCCGCCGAGGCGGTTGGGCTCAGCGCCCAGGTCTACCTTCGGATCCCCGCTTCGAACTCGGGCAAGGGGAAGATCACCGTGAAGCTCCAGGGGCGCAGCCAGGAATTCGATGCGGTGACCCGCGGTCCCGAACTCCCGACCGGAAGCGCCTGTCGGATCGTCGCCATGCCCACGGAAGGAACCTTCGAGGTGGAGCCCCTGGAGTGAAGGTTTCCCCACGAGTTCCGTACGCCCCGAGAACCCCATAGGAGGACCCCATGCAGATGCTTGCCAGTCTCTCGGTTTATCCAGTGCTCGCTCAGAACTCGATCCTCGGTGGAAGTGTGGCCTGGGGACTGATCCCGATCGCGATCGTCCTCGTCCTCTTCGCGCTCGTCGTCGCGCTTTCTCGGCGCTACAAGCGCTGCCCCTCGAACCGGATCCTGGTTCTCTACGGGAAGACCCGTAGTGATCGAGCCGCTCGGCCGATCCACGGGGGTGGCGTCTTCGTGATGCCGATCATCCAGGACTACCAGTTCCTATCGCTCGATCCGATGCAGATCGAGATCCCGCTGGAAGGCGCCCTCTCGATCGAGAACATCCGCGTTTCGGTGCCCTCGGTCTTCACGGTTGCGATCGGAACCGAGCCCGAGGTCATGACCAACGCGGCCATTCGCCTTCTCGGCCTCTCGACGCAGGAGATCATGAAGCAAGCCGAAGACATCATTTTCGGCCAGCTCCGCCAGGTCATCGCTTCGATGCGGATCGAGGAGATCAACCGGGACCGGGACATCTTCCTGTCCAGCGTTCAGAGTTCCCTGGAGCCCGAGCTCCGCAAGATCGGTCTTGTCCTGATCAACGTGAACATCAAGGACATCACCGACGAGTCCGGTTACATCGAGGCCATCGGGCGCAAGGCCGCGGCCCTCGCGATCAACCAGGCCGAGGTCGATGTGGCCGAGCAGCAGAAAATGGGGGCGATCGGAATCGCGAACGCGGAGCGCGAGCGCGCGATCCAGGTGGCCGAATACGAAAAGACCCGGGACATCGGGACCAAGGCCGCGGAGCAGGAGCGTGCGGTCTCCATCGCCGAACTCGAGAAGGAGGAATTGGTCGGCCAAAAGAAGGCGAAGTACGAGCAGGAGGCCCTGATTCGGGACCAAGAGCGGGAGATGCGGATCCGGGTGGCTCAGGCCAATGCGGAAGCCGTGGAGGGCGAGAACGAAGCCAAGGCCAAGGTCGCGATCACGAACGCGGACCTCAAGATGCGCGAGGCCGAAGCCTTCGAGCGCAGCGAGTCGCGCTCCCGCGAGGCGAACGCGGCCGTGCTCGAGGCGCAGTACCGAGCCGAAGCGCGTGCCGCGGCCGCGGAGGCGGAGAAGATCGAGGCCGAGAAACGTGCCCAGCTCGAGGCGGTGTCGCGCGCCGAAAAGGCCAAGACGATCGTCGATGCCGAGGCCGCCGCTGCGATGAAGAAGATCGCCGCGGAAGCCGAGGCCGCCGCGATCTTCGCGAAGATGGAAGCGCGGGCGCGCGGCGAGTACGAGCTGCTCGCGAAGAAGGGAGAAGGCCTGAAGCAGATCGTCCAGAACTGCGGTGGGTCGCAGGAGGCATTCCAGATGCTCATGCTCGAGCACCTCGACCACCTCTCGGAGACCGCGGCCAAGGCGATCGCGAACATCAAGTTCGACAAGGTCATCGTCTGGGACGGCGGCCAGAACGGCGAGGGGAGCGGGAACGCGACCTCCAACTTCCTCCGCGGCCTCGGAACCTCGCTGCCGCCGATGCTTCAGATCATGAAGGACATCGGTGGGATCGAGATGCCGGATTATTTCGGCCGGCTGATGAGTCCCGACGAGCCGGAGAAGACGATCCAGCCCCAGGCGGCACAGGCACCCGACGCCCCGGAGGGGGATCCCGAGAAGGTCGCGTCGGTGTCCGATGGAACGGACGGGCCGGACGCAGGGAAGGGCGCCGGGTCCTGAATCCCGAGTCGCGGCGGGCGGCTACTGGTCGCTCGCCGCTTCCTTCGCCGAGACGATGATGCCGTTCTCGACGATGAGCTCTCCGGGCGTCGTGATCACGTAGGTCAGCGAGTCGGGGAGCTCGGCGTGCTGCACGAAGCCACCTTCCGGCATGAGGTGGACCACGCGGTTCGCCTCGTTGTCCGTCTTTTCCTCGAGCCGTACCAGCGTCACCATGCGCTCGCCCACCTCGGTCTGCGCGAGGTGCGCCAAGTGCGCAGCGCAGTGGTCGCACGTCGTGCGATAGAGGACCCAGATCCCGTCGGGGATCAGGGAGTCGAGGTCGATGAAGTCCGCGAGCGGCGTCTCATCGAGCGACTTGCCGACCCAACTCTCCACGTCGAGTTCCAGCCAGCGCTCGCCCGCGCCCGAGTCTTCCGTGCTGTGTGCGATGCCCGGTTCCGCGAGGGTCGTCACCTGGCGGTCGAGGAGCCAGGGCAGGACGGCGACCGCGGCGAGCGTCGGCGCGAGCACCAGGGTCGGGATACGCCGTGGAGCAAGGCGCCAGGGGCGGGCGGCGAGCATCGCGACGAGCAGCCCCGAATCGATCCCGAGCATCACCGCCGGGGGGAGGGAAACCTTCGAGCCGAAACACCCGCAGCTCGGTGCGTCGAGCATCCGCACGAGGATCGCGTCGAAGACGAGGAATACGAGCCCGAGGCCGATCCAGCCGCGTCGGGGCACGAGCAGCGCCAGCGCGGCGATGACGAGTTCGATCGTGATCGCACCGTTGTAGGTCAGCCCGAGCTCCAACGGGAACTCGCGCACGATCGGGGGCAGGTCGTTCGGCGTTCCGAGGAAGAGCTTGAAGAGCGCGCCGGCGAGGAGCCACAGGGCCCCGAGGGTCACGGCGAGGACCGCCAGCGGGCGTCGTTCGCCGGCAGCGGAGGCGCCGGTCGGGGGGGTCGGGGGCTCGGATTCCATTGGGCGGATCGGGGCTCGGTTCGGGCCGGGAAGGGTCGCCGGAGGATACGGACGCTCGGCGACGCCTGCGAGTGCCGCCATCCGATGGGCTGGGTCGGGTACGCTCTCACCGCCACGAGAACCAGAAGAGATGATCGTCCGCTTCCTGATCGACACCGCCGCGCGAGACCCCGACGCGCCCGCCGTGATCTCGGGAACCGAACGTCTTTCCTACGGCGAACTCCTCGAGGCGGTCCGGCGCGATGCGGCTCGGCTCCATGGTGCCGGTGTCCGTGCAGGGAGCCGCGTCGCCGTCCTCGACGCGAACACGGTCGGTTTCCTGATCTCGACCTTCTCGGTCGCCTGGCTGGGGGCAGTCCTCCAGCCCCTGAACACGCGCCTGTCCCCCCGAGAGCTCGCCGAAATCCTGCGGGATGCGGAGACGAAGGTCCTTCTCGCCGGCGAATCCCTGCGCTCCACGGCCGAGCCCCTCGCGCGGGAGGTCGAGGGCCTGGAGGTCCTCGACTGCGGGCACCCCTTCGGTGCGAGACCGGCGGCGCAGCTCCCCACGCCGGACCCCGTCCCCCGCGATCCCGGGTCCCTGGCCCACCTCTACACGACGAGCGGGACCACCGGGCGCCCCAAGGGGGTCTGCCTCACCCACGGGAACGTCGTGGTCCACGCGCGCAACGTCGTGCGGGAACTCGGGATCGGGCCGGGTGATCGCTGGGGTCACTTCGCTCCGATGTTTCACCTCGCCGATGCCTGGGCGAATCTAGCGCTGACCCTCGTGGGCGGCGTGCATGTGCTGCTCCCGCGCTTCGATGCCGACGCGGCGCTCGAATGCATCGAGCGCGATCGCGTGACGTTGACGAACCTCGTCCCGACGATGCTCACGCGTATGGTCGCCGCCGCTACCAAGCGCTCCTTCGATCCGGCGAGCCTGCGGCTCATCCTCTCCGGCGGCGCGCCGATCACACCGGCCCTCGTGCGCCGCGTGCTTCAGACCTTCCGGTGCGAGTACGTGCAGACCTACGGCATGACCGAGACGAGCCCGTACCTCACCCTCGGCATCCTGACCGATGAGCTGCGGGCTCTCCCCGAACCCCAGCGCCTCGCCTATCTCGCTCGCACCGGACGGCCCTTCGCCGGGATCGATCTCGAGGTGGTTGACGAGCAGGGGCGCGAAGTCCCGAGGGATGACCGCACCGTGGGCGAGATCCGCGTGCGTGGCGCCAGCGTTTCCCCAGGCTATTGGCGACGGCCCGAGGAGACGCGCGAGGTGTTCCGCGACGGCTGGCTCTACACCGGAGACCTTGCGGTGATCGAGGAACACGGTTACGTGAACATCGTCGATCGGAAGAAGGACATGATCCTTTCCGGCGGAGAAAACGTGTACTCGGCCGAAGTGGAGAGCGTGCTCGCGGAACATCCAGCCGTGCAGGAAGTGGCCGTGTTCGCGCTCCCCGACGAGGACCTCGGCGAGCGCGTCGCCGCGGCGATCGTGCTGCACGAGGGAGAGCGCGCGGAAGAGTCCGAACTCCGGGCCTGGTGCCGGGAGCGCATCGCTCACTACAAGGTGCCACGCGAAGTGCGGTTCCTCGAGGAGCTTCCCCGGACCGGTTCCGGCAAGGTTTCGAAGAAGGTGCTGCGCGAGGGGCGGTAGCGGGCGGCGAATCCCCCTCGGTGGTTCCGATCGACAGCGGCATGGGGCAGGATCTTGTCCCCATGGATTGGCTGACATCCCCGGACGCCTGGATCGCGCTCCTGACCCTGACCCTCCTCGAGATCGTCCTGGGTGTGGACAACCTCGTCTTCCTCTCGATCCTCTCGGGGCGGCTGCCCGCCGAGCGCCAGGCGAGTGCGCGCCGTATCGGTTTGGGCCTGGCGCTCGTCGGCCGCATCGCGCTGCTCTCCTGTGTCGCCTGGTTGATGCGGCTCGAGAGCCCGCTCTTTCACGCCTTCGGCCGCGACATTTCGACGCGCGATCTGATCCTGCTCGCCGGGGGGCTCTTCCTGCTCTTCAAGGCGACCCACGAGATTCACGGAAACATGGAGGGAGACGGCGAGGAAGCGCCGCGCTCCACGAATCCGCCGAGCTTTTCCTCCGTCCTCCTGCAGATCCTGGTGCTCGATCTCGTCTTCTCCCTGGACTCGGTGATCACCGCCGTCGGCATGGCGGACGATCTCGGGGTCATGATCGTCGCCGTCGTCCTGGCGGTCGTTTTCATGATGTGGACCGCCGATGCCGTCGCGGACTTCATCGAGAGGCATCCCACCGTGAAGATGCTCGCCCTCTCGTTCCTTCTCCTGGTCGGAACCGCGCTGATCGCCGACGGCCTCTCGTTCCACATCCCACGCGGCTACATCTACTTCGCGATGGCGTTCTCGGTCTTCGTCGAGGTCTTGAACCTCAGGAGCGGTGCCCGCCGCAGGACGCCCTAGTCTTTCCACTCCTTCGTTGCGTCCCATGCTGCTCTTCCCCGTCGTCTACGCCTTCCTCAGCTCTTTCGCGCCGCAGCAGGCGGCCCCGGTGACCACTCCGCAGGCCTACCTCGGCCGGCCCCTGGGGCGTGACTTCGAGCTCGCGGACTGGGACGAGGTTTCGGGGTACTACCGGCGCCTCGCGGCGGAGAGTCCCTGCGTCCGCGTCGAGTCGCTCGGTCCGACCACCGAGGGCCGGGACTTCCTGCTCGCGGTCATCGCGAGCGAGCAGCACATGGCGCGCATCGACGAAATCCGTGCCGACTCCGCGAGGATCGCCGATCCGCGTCGTCTCGCCGGGGCCGGCGCGGGGGAGCTCGATGAGCTGTTCGAACGCACGCCCCCGACGCTGTTCCTCTCGCTCGGTATGCATTCCACCGAAACCGCCGCACCGCAGTTCGGGATGGAACTCGCCCACCTTCTCGCCACTTCGCAGGAGGAGCCCTACCGCAGCGCGCGCGAGGAACTCGTCCTCCTGATCGCGCCCTGCTTGAACCCGGACGGGCTCGATCGCGTCGTGTCTTGGTACCGGGAAACCGTCGGCACGCCCTATGAGTCGGCGGATCTCCTCGAGCTCTACCAGCACTACGCCGGCCACGACAACAACCGCGATTGGTTCATGCTCTCCCAACCGGAGACGCGCATGGTCACCAAGGCGCTCTACCACGATTGGTTTCCGCAGGTCTACTGGGACGTTCACCAGCAGGGGACCCACCGCGAAAGGCTCTTCGTTCCGGCCTTCCGCGATCCGCTCGACCCGAACCTCGATCCAGGGATCATTTCGGGCATCGGGAACCTCGGCGCCCGGGCCCTGTTCGACATGACGCGCGACGGCTTTCGCGGAGTGTCCACCGGCGTCACCTATGACATGTGGTGGAACGGCGGCAACCGCAACGTGCCCGTGCGTCACAACATCATCGGGTTGCTCACCGAGGCTGCGTCCGTGAACCTTGCGTCGCCGATCTTCCTGTCGAGGGAATCACTCGCGGCGCCGCGCGGGCTCGGCGAGTATGCGCCCTCGAATCGCTTCCCGGCGCCGTGGCCCGGCGGCTGGTGGCATCTGCGAGACATCATCGATTACGAACACGGCTTCGCTCGCTCGCTCCTCGCGAGCCTCGTGCGCGAACCGCGCCTGTGGCTCGAGAACGCGTATCAGTCGGCTTCGCGCGCGCTCGAACTCGGCGGCCGCGATGCTCCCCGCGCGTGGATCCTGCCGAGCACGAACCGCGATGTGGCGGCGGCGCGCCGGCTCGTCGACGCGCTCCTGCTAGGGGGCGTCGAGGTGCAGGTCGCGAAGGGGTCGTTCCGCGCCGACGGGCGCGAGTGGCCGGCCGGTTCGGTCGTGATCCTGCGCGCTCAACCCTACGGACAGCACGTCAAGGACCTCTTCGAGGTGCAGCGCTACCCCGAAGGCACGCCCCCATACGACGTCTCCGGCTGGACGCTCCCGATGCTTCTCGGAGTTCGGCGGGTCGAGGTGATGCGGGAGTTCGACGCCGAGCTCGAAAACGTCCAGGACGCCCAGGCCGCGGTCGCCGCATTCGGCGACGGGACGCGCAGCGACGGAGCCTGGGGATCGGCGGCCAACGGTGACACCTGGGTCCGGGTGTTCCGGGATCTCACGCGGGGAAAGCCCGTCGTGTTCCGTCCCGCTTCCCCCGACCAGGACGGCGCCTGCTTCGAGTTCTCTTCCCGCGAGGGCGGCGAGGAGATCGAATCGATGCCGAGGGTCGGGCTCTATGCTCCCTGGAGCGGGAGCATGGACGAGGGTTGGACGCGTTTCGTGTTCGATCGCTTCGGCGTCCCCTATATCGGGGTGCGCAACGAGATGCTGCGCGCCGGCGACCTTTCCGATTTCCTCGACGTCTTGGTTCTTCCGAGCCTCTCCGCCCACGAACTCGATGAAGGTCGCGCGCCGGGCAGTGTCCCCCCCGAGTTCGCGCGCGGACTCGATCCCGAGGGCGCGGTGGCGATCGAGGCCTTCGTGCGCTCGGGGGGCAAGCTCGTGGCGATCGAGTCCGCGGCCTCATGGGCGATCGACCTGTTCGAGTTCCCGCTCACGGACCTGACCCGGGGGGAGGAAGGATCGGACTTCTCCTGTCCGGGGAGCGTGTTGCGGGCGATCCCGGAAGGGTCGGGCGACTTGAGCGCCGGAATCGCCGATTCCGTTGCGCTCTTCTTCTCGCGCTCCGCGGCCTGGCGCTTGGAGGAACGCGAAGACCCCGAGACGGGCGATGCCCCTCAGCCGGAGGTGCTCCTGCGCTATGCGCCGACGCGGCTGCTCCTGTCCGGCTGGATCCGCTCTCCCGAAACGATCGAGGGTGCCATCGCCTGGGCTCGTTTCCCCCACGGAAAGGGGAGTGTCGATCTGTTCGGTTTCCGGCCGCAGTACCGTGGGTGGTCCCAGGGCACTTTCCAGCTTCTGTTTCGCTCCCTCCTCTTCTGAATCTTGATGGGACCTCGCTCCGCCCTCCTGCTCCTGTGTTTCGCCGCGAGCTGCCAGGTCACCCACCTCGTCGACCCGGCTCCCGAACCGAGTTCCCACCTGGAGACACGCCGAACCTGGTACGTGAAGGGTGAGGTGCCGCGCACCGAAATCGTGCTGCGCGTCTTCGACGACGGGCGCGCGGTGCAGGACGGGGCGAAGCGCAACTGGTACTCGAACGGGCAGATGGAATCGGAGCGATTCCAGACCGACGGTCGCGGGTACGGGACCTGGAGGAGCTGGTATCCCGATGGGACGCTCCGATCGTCGGTCGAGATCGGCGATGGCCGCTCCCTGCTCCCGATGACCTTTTGGCACGAGAACGGCCGGGAGGCGGCCTCCGGGTTCGGGATCGATGGAGTGCGAGAGGGGGCGTGGGTGTATCGGAGGGCGGACGGAAGCATCGAACGGCGCGGCGAGTTCCGCCACGGACTGCGCGAAGGCCGCTGGGAGTTCTTCGACGGCGCGGGGCGAGTGGTCGAGGAGCGCCTCTATCGGGAGGGAAAGCGCATCGAGACGATTCGGCGCGAGGAGGACGGGGCAGCGTCTCAGTAGGGACGTCGATCGGGACGCGTTGCGTAGGACCGTAGGAGGGCCTGCGCGCGCTCGTTCTCGACGCGCCGCCATCCCACCCCCTCCGGGGAACCTTCGCCCAGGGCCACCGAGCGCAGCGCCCGATAGAAGCGCTCGTCATCGAACCCGGCAGCGGCCGCATCCCGGCGGTCCGCGGCGAATACGATCATGTCCACACGCGCCCAGAGAGAGGCACCGAGGCACATCGGACAGGGTTCGCAGCTCGCGTAGAGGATCGTCCCGCTGAGGTCGTGGGTGCCGAGGGCGCGAGCCGCCCCGCGGAGCGCGACGACCTCCGCATGGGCGCTCGGGTCGAGGTCGGCGAGGACGCGGTTCGCACCGCGCGCGACGATCTCGCCGTCCCGCACCACCACGGCGCCGAACGGGCCGCCGCCGGAATCGGCGGACTCCTCCGCGAGCCGCAGCGCCTCCTCGAGGAATCGGTCCGTGGCGTGCCCCATAGCCTGCCATCTTAGCCCGGATTCTTCATGAGCCAGCACCCCAGACTTCGCAATCGACCGCCTTCGGCGGTCTCTCGGCCCCTGACGGCACTTTGCGATTCCTGCCGTCCTCGTCGACCCGTCAAGGGGGGATCCCCTTTCCAGGGATCCACTGGATCCCTTGAATCCGCTTCGCGGACCGGGGCTTACCTTCCGGGGTCAGGAATCGCAAAGCACCATCAGGAAACGAGTTGCTGCGCCTGGTGCACAGGCTCATGAAGAACCCGGGCTAGGGCGAGGCGGAGCAAAAGGCTTCACCCGCCCGTAGGATGGGCGGCGATGTCTTGCGGCCACGAACCCGAGCTCGAGATCCTCCAGGGTGAAAACCTCGCGGTCCTGCGCTCGCTCCCCGCCGCGAGTTTTCACCTCGCCTATGTCGATCCGCCCTTCAACACGGGCAGGAAGCGGCGGCTCAGGAGCGTGGCGACCGAGCGCGATGCCGCGGGGAAACGGGTCGGCTTCGGCGGGGAGCGCTACCGCGAGAGTGTGCGCAGCGACATCGCCTACGGGGATACCTTCGACGATTACCTGGGCTTTCTGGCCGAGCGATTCCGCGAGGCGCGGCGCGTCTTGACCGACACGGCGAGCCTGTTCGTCCATGTCGACCCACGTGAGTCCCACTACGTCAAGGTGATGCTCGACGAGCTCTTTGGACGGGAGTGCTTCCGCAACGAGATCATCTGGGCCTACGACTTCGGCG
>DRLC01000330.1 GCA_011053145.1 Planctomycetota bacterium
GATGCGGTGCGTTTCTCTCTGATCCTGCTCACGCGCGAAGGGCAGGACGTGAAGCTCTCCGGCGATCGCTTCGAGATGGGGCGGCGTTTCACGAACAAGATCTGGAATGCGACGCGATTCGTCATCGGCCACCTCGAAGGCGAGCGGAGGGACGTTGCGGCGACGCCTCCGACGGCCCTCGAGGATCGTTGGATCCTCTCGCGCCTCGCGCGCACCCGTGCCGAGGTCACGCGGGCGCTGACCGAATACGACTTCAATGACGCCGCCACGGCGCTCTACCGCTTCGTCTGGAACGACTTCTGCGACTGGTACCTCGAGATCTCCAAGTCGCGGGTGACCGGAGACGACGCGGATGCGCGCGGGACCCTCGTCCACGTTCTCGATCAGACCCTGCGCCTTCTGCATCCTTTCATCCCGTTCCAGACCGAGGTGCTCTGGAAAGCACTCGGAGAGGCCACGGGCGAGGAGCGCGGGCTCCTGATCACGACGCCGTGGCCGGACGACTCGCGGCACGGAATCGACGCGGAGGCGGAGGAGGAGATCGAGATCCTCCAGGGCCTGGTGCACTCGGTGCGCGCGATCCGCGCCCTGACCACGCTCGGCGAGCGCAAGCCCCTCGAGGCCCTCGTGGTCGCGCCCGGTGAGCGGGAACGCCGGGTGCTCGCCGATACGCAGGAGCGTGCGAAGGCCCTCGCCTACCTTTCTTCGATGGAGCTCGTCGCCAGTGCCGAGCGTCCGGAGAACTCCGCGGTCGCGGTCGCGGCGGGCTTCGAGGTCTTCGTGCCGCTCGGGGACGAGGTCGACCTCGGCGCGCTCGCGGACACACTCGAGCGCCGTGTGGGCAAGCTCGAAAAGGGACTCGCCGCCGTCACCTCGAAGCTCGCGAATCCGGGTTTCCTCGCGAAGGCCTCGCCGGACGTCGTCGAGGCCGAACGGGAGCGCAGCCAGGAGATGCAGCGGGAACTCGATCTCCTCGGGCGCAACCTCGCGGGCCTGCGCTGAGGGCGGCGCGAAACGAGCGCGGGGGGGAGCGGCCATCCCACTCCCCCCCGCGCTCGTTTCGCTCGAGCCCTACTTCCAGGACTCGTCGATCTCCCCGGGGGAGAGCTTGAACTCGACCGGGACCATCAGCGCCTTGCGGCTCTTCGCGTCCACGACCACGTTCAGGGTCAGCGTGTCGAGCGGGACGATCGGCGGCGCGTCCTTCGGCCGTTTTTCGGTCGGCGGGACGAACTTCTGGAAGTCGAAGCGACTCGGCGCCTTCGCGCGCGCGAAGGTGAGCGGCGGGGCCTCCCAGGCGAGGACCGTGGAGCCTTTCTCGTCGTAGAGAACGAAGCATTCCTTCTCGGCATCGAACCCCGGGGTCTCCGAGAGCTGCAGGGAGATCGGATCCGCGTCCGGTGCTTCACCTCCAGGCTGGGCCGACGGGTCGGGGAGGCCCGTGAGAGGGGCTGCGCCGCGCCATGCGAGGAAGTAGAGTCCGCCGTCGAGTTCGGGGCTGCGCAGGGGCTTGTCGAAGAGGAGTGCGCCCAGGACGACGGGGCCGTTCTTCGCGGAAACGCGACCGAGTTCGGACGAGGAGGAGGCTCGAAGCCCGGTGGTGGGCAGGAAGAGGACCTGTTCGTGACCCGTGATGACCGCGTAGCCGCCAACCTTGGCCGTTCCGGGATCCGTGCTCCAGTGCTGGAGTGTCGCCACCTTCTCAGGGTCGAACTCGACGTCACCGGGCAGGAGGCGAATCGCGATGCGCTCCTCGAGCAACCAGCGCGCCGGAGTGAGACCGGGCACCGTGTCCGCAGCGCAGCGGAAACCGAGGGCTTCGGTGGTCTGGCTCTTCGAGGTCCCCTGGCGGAACGAGATGCGGCAGCCGAGGCCGGGCGTCGTGTACCCGCCGCTGACGACGACTCGAAGGCTGGGATCGAATCCGGCCAGGGGTTCGAGCACCTCCTTCTTGCCGAGCTTGATCTTGAGGGGCTTGTAGCCGTCGTACTTCGTGTACCTCGTGTCGGTCCATTCGTAGACGTTCCCGACCAGGTCGTAGATCCCGTTGACCGCGCCCTTCTCGAAGCTGCCGACGGGCATCCCGGTGGCGGCGGTCTTGTTCTCGAGTGAGTTGCACGCGGTCGGATCCCACTCGTTGCCCCAGGGGTAGATGTTGTCCGTGTCGCCCCGTGCCGCGCGCTGGTACTCCTCTTCGGTCATGAGCCGCAATCCCGCCCAGGCTGCGTAGTTCCGCGCGTCGTAGTACGAGACGTAGTTGACGGGCCGGTCGAGGCTTCCTTCGGGAACCTCCCATTCCAGGCCCTCCCAGTTCTCCTCCCACCACGTCGCGGGATCGAAGATCTTCCTCTCGGGCGGTCGCTTTCCCTGTTCCCGTGCCTCCTTGCGCGCACGTCCCTGGGCTTCGAGGAATGCCTTGCGCCCCTCCTTCAGGGCCTCCTCGCCCCAATAGTAGGGAGGCCGGGAGTTCGTAGCGCGGACGAACTCGGCGTACTGCTCGTTCGTCACCTCGTTCGGCATGAGGTAGAAGTCGTGGACGGTGACGCGGTGGGCCGGGGTCTCCCCGACCAGGGTGTTCGCGACGTCCCTCGCTCCGTTCACCTCGAGAATCATCTTCTCGAAGTCCTTCACCGAGGTCCCGATGATCGTCTTTCCACCTTCGACGAGGAGGAGACCGGGCGGTCCCTCCTGGGCTTGGGTCGGAAACGAGAGGCCGAGGAGGAGGAGAGCGCTGGCGATCGTTGTTCTTCCGTGCACGTGGAAACCTATCCGAACGAGGGTGGTGCGATGGGGGTGGCGGCGGTGCGCGGCTCGTGGGCCGGCCCCGCCGGGGTCGGGGAGGGGTATCCCGAAAGGGCGGAGATGTTACCCGGTCGATCTCTCC
>DRLC01000331.1 GCA_011053145.1 Planctomycetota bacterium
ACAATTCGCCCGTTCGATGGGGTTTGGAGCGGGAGCCGGGACGGCGGCATCCCTCTCGTCCTGGAATGGTGGTGTGGAGGCGGTGAAGCCGGCTCCTACAACGGAAAGGCGCCGTCGCCGCGTTGCGCTTCCCCGTAACGTTCGGCGACGCGCAGAAAGGCGTTGTACTGACGGCGCAGGTGACGGGGCACCTCGGCGTACACGTCCTCGACGAGCGAGCGCAGCGCCATCGGAGGCGCCGCTTCCTGGGCATGGACGACCGCGTCGATCTGCGCCAGGAGCTCGGCCTCGATCGAGTCCGCCTCCCCGACGGCAAGCACCCCACGCTCCTCGAGAAAGGTCCGAAAGCGTTGGATCGGATCGCGCCCCTCCCATCCCGCGACCTCATCGGCATCGCGGTACTTGGTCGGATCGTCGGAACTCGAATGGCCCATCAGGCGGTAGGTCTCGACCACCAAAAAAGAGGGACCTTCGCCCGCGCGCGCGCGCTCCACGAGGACCTTCATGGCTTCGTAGCAGGCCAGGACGTCATTGCCGTCCACCCGGTACCCCGGCATCCCGTAGGCGAGCGCCTTCTTCGAATAGTCACTCTGGGCCGTCTGCGCGGACGAAGGGACCGAGATCGCCCAGCCGTTGTGCACGCAGACGAAGACCGCAGGCACCTTCCAAACGCCCGCGAAGTTCATCCCGCTGTGGAAGCCGTTGCTGCTGGTCGCTCCATCTCCGAAGTAGATCCCATGGACCTCGTCGGAACCGCGACGCTTCGCCGCGAAGGCCGCACCTACGCCGTGGGGAATCTGTGTCCCGATCACCGAGGACCAGCTCGGGTAGTGGGACCCCTTGTGCTGGAGGTGATTGCACATCTGCCGCCCCTTGGCCGTGTCGTTCGAGTTGCAGAACATCTGGGCGACGTACTCATCGAGTGGGAGACCACGCATCAGCGCCGCGCCTCCCTCCCGCAAGCCGGACCACATCCAGTCCTGTTCGCGGAGTGCCGCGCCCGTCCCGATCATCGACGCCTCTTGCCCGAGCATCGATCCCACGAACCCGATACGGCCCGCGCGCTGCAGCTTGAGCATGCGCTGGTCGACGCAGCGCACACGCAAAAGGTGCACGAAGAGATCGCGCAACCACGGATCCTCGTAGGCGGGAAGCTCGCCGGCCAGCGAGCCATCCTCTTCGAGAAGACGGTAGCGGATCGAGGTACTGGGGCTGTCCACGGTCATCCCGCCGGCCTACAGGGCGAGGAGCCCCGGCGTCTCGAGCAGCTCCTTCATGTGCACGAGGAACCGCACTGCGGTGGCTCCGTCCACGAGACGGTGATCCACGCTGATCGAGAGGTTCATGTACTGGCGTACGGCGATCTCGTCCCCCTCGGGGGTCTCGACGATGCCCGGTCGCTTGACGATACGATGCACCCCGAGGATGCCGACCTCGGGGAAGTTGATGATCGGGGTCGCGAGGATCCCCCCGATGTTTCCCGCATTCGTGATCGTGAAGGTGCCTCCCTTGAGCTCATCGGGCTTGACCTTGCCTTCGCGCGTACGGGCGGCGAGCTCTTCGAGCTCCTTCGCGATCTGAAGCATTCCCTTGGCCTGCACGTCGCGCACGACCGGAACGATCAGCCCCTGGTCCGTGTCCGTCGCGATCCCCAGGTTCACGTAGTGGTAGGTGACGATTTCCTGCGTCGCCTCGTCGAGCTGGCTGTTCATCTCCGGGAAGCGGAATAGCGCGCTGGCCGCAGCCTTCATCAGGAACGGCATGTAGGTGACCTTGATGCCGTCACGCGCGCCGATCTCCTTCGCCCGCGCCCGCACGGCGACGAGTTCGGTGACATCCACCTCCTCGACCACCGTGAAGTGCGTGGCTGTGAATTTCGAGCGTGCCATCGCCTCGGCGATCTTGCGGCGCACGCCCCGGAAAGGCTTCCTGGTCTGGCGATCGGTGACCGGAACCGAAATCGCCGGTGCCTGCGACGGCGCCGGAGCCGCAGCGGTACTCGAAGCCGCAAAGGCTTCGACATCCGCGCGACGGATCACCCCATTCCGCCCGCTGCCACGAACCTGGGTCAGATCCACGTTCAGCTCGCGCGCGACGCGACGGGCGCTCGGGACGGCGAGCACCTTCCCACCGCTTCGCTTCGGGGCGGACGCGGGAGCAGGGGTGACGACGTTCGCGGTCGCGCCCGGAGCATCCGACGCCGCGCTCGTGACTCCGACGCTCGCGGGCACGACCGCATCGGTCGCCAGGTCGAAGAGAACCGTGCCGATCGGGACCACCTCGCCGGCCTGGACGTGGACCTTCGTAACCGTCCCCGCAGCGGGAGAGGGGATCTCGACGGTCGCCTTGTCGGTCATGACCTCGACGACCGGCTGATGCTCCTCGACGGTGGCTCCGGGCTCGACGAGCCACTGCACGACCTCACCCTCGGCGATGCCCTCCCCGATGTCGGGCAGCTTGAACGCCAGGGTGCCGGCCGCGGTCGAAGCCGCTGCCGTGGGTGTTGGTGCGGGTGCGGGAGCAGGCGGAGGAGGAGCTGCGGGAGCCGGGGCCGGTTCGGCAGCCGCTCCGGCGCTCTCCTCCAGCACGAAGATCACGTCCCCGACCGGGACCACATCTCCTTCCTGGGCGCGAATGGCGGTGATCTTCCCGGCCATCGGTGAGGGGACCTCGACGGTCGCCTTGTCGGTCATGACCTCGACGACAGCCTGGTGCTCGGCGACAGTGTCGCCGACCGACACCATCCACTTGACGATCTCGCCCTCGGCGATGCCCTCACCGATGTCGGGCAGCTTGAACTCTAGAACCATGGCCTTGGGGGATTAGTAGTGCGCCACGCGCTCGATCGCATCGAGAACACGCCGCTGGTCAGGGAGATAGTGGTGTTCGAGGGTGTTCGGGAAGGGGGTATCGAAGCCCGTGACCCGGGCCACGGGCGCCTCCATGTATTCGATGGCGTGCTCGGCGATGAGCGCACTGATCTCGGCACCGAAGCCGCAGAAGCGCGGCGCCTCGTGAACGACCACGACCCGGCCGGTCGAGCGTGCGGCGTCCAGGACCGCTTCCTCATCGAGGGGCAACAACGTCCGCAAGTCGATGACACGTGTGTCGATCCCCTGGGCCGCTGCCGCCTCCGCGGCCTTCTCCGCCACCGGGACCATCGCTCCGTAACAGAAGACCGTCACATCCTTCCCGGCTCGAACCTCACGCACGGTCGAGAGGTCGACCGTGTAATGGCCCTCGGGAACCTCGCCCTTGACGGCCCGATACAGAGCCTTCGGTTCGAGGAACAGGACCGGGTCGGGATCTTCGATCGCGGAGATCAAGAGCCCCTTGGCATCGTGCGGGGTCGACGGAATGACCACCTTGAGGCCGGGGGTGTGGCAGAAGTAGGCCTCGCCCGACTGACTGTGGTACAGCCCTCCGCGGATCCCGCCCCCGTAGGGGGTGCGAATCACGAGCGGCGCGGTGTACTGGCCTCCGGAACGGTAGCGCAGCTTCGCGGCCTCGCTGACGATCTGATCGAAGGCCGGAAAGATGAAGTCCTGGAACTGGATCTCGGCCACGGGCTTGAGCCCGTTCATCGCCATCCCGATGGCGGTCCCGACGATGCCGTCCTCGGAGAGCGGCGTGTTGAAGCAGCGCTCCTCCCCGAATTCATTCGTCAGGTTCTCGGTAGCGAGGAAGACCCCGCCTTTCTTGCCCACGTCCTCCCCGAGGACGTGAACCGACGGGTCCGCCTGCATCGTGGTGTGCAGCGCATCGTTGACCGCCTGGATGAGTGTGAGGTTCGACATGGGAGTGCGTGGGGAACGGGGTACTCGTGCTCCGGTGGTGTGAACTACAGGGGGAACTCGCCGTCGCCGGCCATCGCGTCGCCCTTGCGGCGCGCGAGGTCGAAGGCCGCTTGGCCCTGGGCGCGCAGGTGCTTGGGAAGCTCCGCGTAAACGTCCGAGAAAATGGTCTCGAGCGGGGGCGGGCCTACGGCCTCGGCGGTGCGGGCCGCCTCGGAGATCTCCTCGCGCAGCTCGCCCTCGATCCGAGCCCGGTCCGCCTTTTTCCAGAGCCCGCAGGCCTTCAGGTACTTCTCGAAGCGCAGGATCGGGTCCTTCTTGCGCCAGGCGTCGAAGACCTCCTTCGGGATGTACTTGGTCGGGTCGTCCGACGTCGAGTGTCCGCCCATCCGGAACGTCTTGCACTCGATCAACGTCGGACCACCTCCCGCGCGCGCGCGCTCTGCCGCCTCGAGGACGGCCTTTCGGACCGCGAGCAGGTCGTTGCCGTCGACGATCACGCCGGGGACCCCGTAGGCCTTTCCCTTGATCGCGTAGCTCTCGGACGCGGTCTGGTCCTCGCTCGGGCAGGAAATCGCCCAACCGTTGTTCTGGCACAGGAAGACGACCGGCGCCTTCCAGACACCCGCGAAGTTCATCGCGGAATGAAAGCCCAGGCTCGAGGTGCCGCCGTCCCCGAAGCTGACGAAGGCCACGGTGTCCTCGCCGCGGCGCTTGGCCGCAAAGGCAGCCCCCACGGCGTGGGGCAAGTGGGTGCCGATCGGCGAGGAGATCGAGACGAAACGGATCGGCTCGAGGAAGGTGAAGTGAACGGGCATCTGCCGGCCGCGCGAGTTGTCGGCGGCATTCCCGAACATGTTGTGCATCATGTCCACGGGCTGGATGCCGTGGTAGAGCGCCATGCCGAAGTCCCGGTAGCTCGCGAAGAGCCAATCCGTCTTGCGCATCGCCGTGGCCGCTCCGACCTGCGTGGCTTCGATGCCTTCGTTCGGGATCGAAAAGCCGATTCGACCGGAGCGCTGGAGCTTGAGACAGGTCTCGTCGAAGACGCGCACCTTGAGCATGGTCCTGTAACAGTGCAGGAGCTCTTCCTCCGAAAGGCCCGGGTCGTACCCGTTCGCTCCGCCTTTCGAATCGATCACTTGGAGGGGTTCGGTGGCTTTCATTGGGAGGGTGTGGGGTTGTTTCGATGCTCGCGGGCGAGGCGCTCGAAGAAGAACTCACCGGCGCGATAACTCGAGCGGACGAGTGGGCCGGAGGCGACGTAGCGGAAGCCCATCCCCTCGCCGAGGAGGCGATACTCCTCGAAGCGCTCGGGCTCGACGTACTCGATGACCGGCGCGTGCCGGGGGGTCGGACGCAGGTATTGGCCCAGGGTCAAGAAGTCCACGTCGGCCTCGCGCAGCGCGGTCATGGATTCGAGAACCTCGTCCCGCGTCTCTCCTAGGCCGAGCATGATCGAGGATTTGGTCAGGACCCCTTCGGAGAGTTCCTTCGCTCCGCGCAGGGTCTCGAGGGAGCGCTCGAACGAGCAGCGGGGATCGCGGATCTTGCGCTGCAGACGCGAAACCACCTCGACGTTGTGGGCCAGGACGTCGGGCGCGGCCTCCATCAGAACGGCGAGGGAATCCCCGCTGTAGTCCGGGATGAGGGTTTCGACGATCGTTTCCGGGCTCTGGCGCCTGATCTCGCGGACACACTCGGCGTAGTGGCCGGCGCCCCCGTCGGCCAGATCGTCCCGATCCACGCTCGTGACCACCACATAGCCGACCCCCATCTCCGCGACCGCCCGGCCGACGTGAGCCGGCTCGGCCGGATCGGGCGGCACGGCGCGCTCGACGGTCTCGACCGCGCAGAAACGGCAGCGTCGGGTGCACTGATGGCCTAGGACCATCAGGGTCATCGTGGGCCGATCACCGCTCCAGCACTCCCCGACGTTCGGACAACGCGCCTCCTCGCACACGGTGTGCAGGTTCAGTCCGCGTGCGAGCTCCTTCAGGCGCCGATGACCCTCCCCGCCGGGAAGGCGCATCTTGAGCCAAGAAGGCTTGCGCTCTTGCCCAGGAGAGGGGGCTCTCCCGGAATCGGGGCGGCCGCTTGGTGTTTTGAGTCGTCCGGACATAGCGGGAACGGGACAGGCTAGCAAAACGAGGCCTGAGATGCCCGCTCGGAGGAGCTTCCAGGGGGGCCCCATGGCCGCTGCAACCCCGACGGAAGACCCCGTCAGGGGGGATTCGGGGCAGGCGCACCAGTTCTCCGACCCGCCCAGCACACCGCCCCCTCCCGGGCTCGCGGAATCAGCGCGATGGACCCCACATCAATGGGGATCGGATTCCGGCTCCCGGTAATCCTCGGATGTCGTCCGGGAGGAGAGTTCCGTGATCCGGGCATCGAGGGGTGCGATGAGGTCCGTCAGGCCGCCGGCTTCCGCCAGGCTCCGGGCTTCGCGGGCGGCGCCCAGGGCATCTCCCCAGCGACCCGATGCCGCATACGCCAGGGAGAGGATGTCGAGGATCCGTGGGGAAGAGCGTCGCGTGACCTCGGCGGCGTGCTCGGCGAGCTGCAACGCGAGATCGGGTCTGCGCAGGCTCGGATCGGAAGCCGTTGCGAGGAGGCGTGCGAGGCGGGCTCCGGCCTCGAGGTGGTCCGGAGCGATCGCGAGCGTCGCACGGTACTCCTCGATCGCGATGGATTCGCTGCCGAAGTCGAATGCGAGATTCGCGCGCGCGAGATGGGGGCGAAAGTCACCAGGAACTGCTTGGGCCGCGCTCGAGAACACATCGGCCGCTTCCTCGGGCCTCCCAAGCGCTCTAAGGCATCCCCCCATGTTGAGGTGCGAGTCGACATCCCCGGGCAGGAAGTCGATGCATGCGCGGTAGTGCTCGAGCGCCTCCTCGAACCTTCCGGCCTGAAACTGGATCAATGCGATCGCGCGGTGGGCGATGGGCCAACCGTCGCGTTCATCGAGGGCCTTCTCGAACTCGACCAGCGCACGATCGGGGAGGTCTCGATCCAGGAAGCTCATCCCGAGGTTGTAGTGCGCTTCTGGATACTCGGGCCGAAGGCGCAGCGCTTCGGTGTAGAAACCCGCGGCGAGATCGCTGCGTCCCTCGTCGCGCAGAATGTTCCCCATCGCCACATGCGCCTGGGGCATCTTCGGCTCGAGCTCCAGGGCGAGTTCGATGTGGGGACGCGCATCTCCCGCTCGCCCGAGCTGCTGCAACGTGTCACCGATCGAGTAGTGCAGCCCCGCGTCCTTGGGCACCATCGCCACGGCTTCCTCATAGGCAGCGACGGCCTCTTCACCTCTGCCCAGTTCGAGCAGTGCGTCGCCGAGTTCACGGCGAAAGGACGGTGTTTCGGGAGCTCCATCCACGAGCCGGCGCGCGATCTCGAGGTGCTGAAGAGGCCCGATCGTCTTCAGCGCCAACCCCCGCCGCAGGTCCGCCTCCAGGTCTTTCAGCGCGAGGCGCTCCTTCACGTCCGGAGCCCCATTCGCATCGTCCGCGCCCGGAACATCACTCCCCGCTCCCGCCGCGTACCCGAGGTCCGCGAGTCGCTCTAGCTCCTGCGAATCGAGCTCGGCCACCGCGCCGAAACGTGACCCGAGCCGCTCTTCCATCGCCGCGAGACGCATCTCGAGTTCCGCAACGACTTCCGGGTGCACCCCGGCGAGGTTCACGTATTCCGCACGGTCGTTCTTCCGATCGTAGAGTTCGGTCTGGGGCGTGCGGATGTACTTCCAGTCCACCGTCGTCAGGCTGCGTTGGGGCGCCCAGCGATAGCTCGTCCACGGCAGGTCCGTCTCGGCATAGGCGTCCGCCGACTCGAGGTCCTCCCCGCGGAGGGCTGGGACGAGGCTGCGCCCTTGGACTCCCGAATTCTCGATCCCGAGTAGCTCCATGACGGTCGGCTCGAAGTCTTCCATGGAGACGAGCGTGTCAATCCGAAGCCCCGCGGGCACACCAGGTCCAGCGAGGATCCACGGCACCCGAAGGACCTCCTCGTTGAGAAGGTAGGCGTGCTCGGTCTCGTGGTGATCGCCGAGCCCCTCGCCATGGTCCGCAACGAGGGCGACGAGGGTATTGTCCGCGAGCCCGTTCTCTGCGAACCAGCTCCTCAGTCGACCGACCTGCTCGTCGACGAACGCGATCTCACCGTCGTAGCTCCCCTCCGTTCCCTCCCGATCCCCATGGGCGTGCCACGGGAAGTGTGCGTCGTAGAGATGTACCCAGAGGAAGAACGGACGTCCCTCCCCCATGCCGACCGTTCGCGCCAGCCACGCGAGCGCCGAGTCCACGACGCGGTCTCCGGGTCGATACCGCGCCAGTTCACTCGGCACCTCCTGTTCATAGGCGCCGTCCAGGTCGTCATCGAACACCTCGAAGCCCTGGTCGAGTCCAAAGCGCCGACTCAACACGAAGGCCGCGACGAACGCTCCGGTTCGATATCCCTCGCCGACCAACCGCTCGGCCAGGGTGACGAGGTCGCCGTCCAGCTTGTGCACGCCGTTCACGCGGGCGCCGTGCTGCGGCGGCAAGAGCCCGGTGAGAAGTGTCGCATGTGCGGGGAGTGTCATCGGAGCAGGCGAATACGCCTCCTCGAAGAGCGTCCCTTCCGCCGCGAGGGAATCGATCACCGGCGTGTCCGCTTCCGTGGCCCCATACGCACCGAGGTGATCCGCGCGGACCGTATCGATCGTGATGAGCAGCAGGTTGGGGCGCCCCTTCCGTTCGTTCTCGTGCGCCTCGAAGCTTCCGTCCCCTCCGCAAGAAACAGCGCAGAAGAGAAGGGCCGCGGCCAACGTGAAGCACTTCATCTTCGAGATGATACGGACCCCGGCCCGGGACTGGGAGGTGACCTCCTGCTGCGCTGCCCTACTCTTCCTCGATCCGCAAGAGAATCGGAAGTGGGACCTCATCGGACGAGACGCGTCCGTCCCCGTCGATGTCCCAGCGGTCGAGCCACGCGTCCGGTGTGGCATCGGTGCCGAAGCGGGCGGCACGCTCGAAGAGTCGCTCTAGATCTCCGGAGGACAGGTCGCCATCGCGTTTGCGGTCGGCCATCTCGAGAAGGTCGGGACGGCGGGCAAGTTCGCGGCGGGAGAGTGCTCCGTCATCGTCTTCGTCGAGGCGCTCGAGGAGGTCCTGGACGCCGATCCCCGGGGGCAGGGGCACGAGGAGGACCCTACGCGTCGGCCACTCCGACCCCGGTCCGGGGACGCCGTGCTCGCGCTCGAACGCGTACT
>DRLC01000332.1 GCA_011053145.1 Planctomycetota bacterium
ATCATGAATGAGGACGGGACGATGGCGCGCATGCCCGAGCTCGAGGTGTTCGCGGCGAAGCACGGCCTCAAGATCTGCACGATCGCGGACCTCATCGCCTACCGGCGCAAGCACGAGCGCCTGGTCGAGCCCGTGGTCATGGACATCCCGCTGCCGACTCGGCACGGGGCCTTTCGGGCGCACCTGTTCCGTTCGCTCGTGGACGGAAACGAGCACATCGCGCTGACCCATGGGATGGCGGGGCCGGCGGGCGACGACGGGCTCGGACCCCGCGAGGCTCAGGAGGCGGTGGTGACGGTGCGGGTGCACTCGGAATGCCTCACGGGCGATGTCTTCGGGTCCGAGCGATGCGACTGCGAACCCCAGCTCCACAAGGCGATGGACCTGCTCGCGGAGGAGGAGCACTCGGTGCTGCTCTACCTGCGCCAGGAAGGCCGCGGAATCGGCCTGGCGAACAAGCTGAAGGCCTATCAGCTCCAGGACGAGGGGCTGGACACGGTCGAGGCGAACCAGGCCCTGGGCTTCCCGGCGGATCTTCGTGAATACGGGCTCGGAGCCCAGATCCTTCACTACCTGGGCGTCCGCCGGATGGCGATCCTGACGAACAACCCGAAGAAGATCCGCGGTCTGGGGGGATACGGCCTCGAACTCGTGGAGCAGCGCCCCCTGGTCGTCGAGCCTAACTCCAACAATATTCGGTATTTACGGACGAAGAGGGAGAAGCTCGGGCACCGCCTCGACGAGGGGGTCCTGGGGGAGGAGTTGGCTTCTCCCCGCTCGAACGCCAACCTCTGAGAGGGCAGCGGCCGAACCACCGGGGGACTTCCCCGCTCCGAAGGGAATAGGGGAGAGCCACCGGCGTCCGCCGCCCCATGACCACGCGGATCATGCAGCCAGCGCCCACGGAAGACACCGCCCTCGTTGCGGAAACGCTGGGGGGCAACCAGCTCTCCTTCCAGCTCCTCGTGGAGCGCTACCAGGGGCGAATCTTCGGCGTCGTGCGCCACTACACGCAGAGCGCGGTCGAGATGGAGGACATCGTCCAGGACACCTTCATCAAGGCCTATCGCAAGCTGCACACCTTCCAACACCAGAGCTCGTTCTCGACCTGGCTCTACCGGATCGCGATCAACACGGCCCTGGACTTCCTGAAGCGCGCCGGCCGCAACCCGGTGCGCGCGGTCGAGGATCCCGAGGTCGTCGGGACGCCGGGGCGTGCCGGGGCTCCGCGCTCGATCGCGGCGCCCGATTCGAACCTCGAGAGGGAGGAGATCGCCCGCATCACCCACGAGGTGCTCGACGAACTGCCGGAGATCTTTCGCTCGGTCCTGATCCTGCGGGAATTCGAGGAGATGGCCTACCAGGACATCGCCGACCTCCTCGGGATTTCGATCGGGACGGTCGAGTCGCGCCTGTTCCGCGCCCGGGCTCGCTTTCGAGACGTCCTCGCTCGCCTCCATCCTGAATATGCCGTGGAGTTAGGCTGAACACACAGCCCACCTGTGATGAAGATCAACTGTGAATCCGCTCGACCCCTCCTCTCGAGCTACCTCGATGGAGAACTCTCCGAGGCCCAGGCCGCGCCGGTCCGCACCCACCTGTTCGACTGTCCCTCCTGCCGCGAGTCCGTGCAGGAGGGCAAGGTGATCCGCCGCTGGTTCCGAGAGGCCCGCGAGGACGTCGTCGTCCCGTCCGGGTTCTCCGCGCGGGTCGCCCGGCGAGCCTTCGCCGGAGATCCGGGGCTGGTGATCCCCACCGCTCCCGTCGATGCGCCCGCGACCGGAACCCTGCTCCCGTTCATCCTGAAGCTCTCGGTCGCCGCGGCCGTCGCGCTGTTCGCGTTTTCGCTCTGGATCCAGAGCATGAGCCTGCCCTCCGGGGAGGATCTCCAGGCGAGCGACAGGTCTTGGATGTTCGAGCCCCCGCCCCCGCCCGCCCAGGTGCGGGAGGTAGAGGACTCGGAGCCTGACGGACACGACCTCGTCGAAGGGGGAGGTCCCGAAGCCGACCGCGCGCTCGAGGTCGAAGGGCCGGTCGAGCGATGAATTCGGAGCGTTTCTGGATCCTCGTGCTCACGGCGACGGCGTTCCTCGCGGGCGCGGCCGGCGGTTTTCTGTTCGCGATCGAGGCGTTCCCCCAGGGTTCCTCGGGCCCCTTCGCTTCCTACCGGGACCGTCTCGCGGAGCGATACGACCTGCCCCCCGAGTCCCGGCGACGCTTGGCCCAGATCCTCGAAGTCTATGACGAAGAGATCGAACGGTTGAAGGCGCGCCAGCTCGAGTCCTTCGACGGAGAACTCGTGAAGGCCGGAGAGGACTGCCTCTCTCGTATCGAGGGGCACATCCTCGCTCCGATCCTGACTCCGGACGAGCTGGCCGCGTTTCGCCGGGAATGCGGATTGGGTGTGCCTCGGTCCTCGTCCCGGCCGACCCCGTCGGTACACTGACGCCGGCTCCCCCCCAAAGGTCCCATCCCGATCCATGGTTCGATCCTGCGGCATCCACCTCGACCACGAGCATTATCATGTCGTGTGCCTCGAGGGCACCGCCAAGAAGCACCGCGTGAGCGCCCGCGCCTCCGGCCGCATCCCGGCCGGTGAGGGCTCGCGCGCTGCTCTGACCGAGGCATTGCGCGACTTCGTGCGCGAGCAGAAGTCCCGCCCCGAGGCCGTCGGCCTCGCGGTCGACTCGGGCCTCGCCGCGTTCCGGTCCCTGACGGTCCCGTTCGACGACCGGGCGAAGATCGAGGAGATCATCAAGTTCGAGGTCGAGAGCGACCTTCCGCAGTGGTCCATCGAGGACGTGATCGTCGACTTCCTGGTGGTCGATTCGAAGCCGGGGGTCGAGTCGAAGCTCCTGGTGACCGCCCTGCCGAAGGCCGAGTTGGCCGAGCAGCTCGCGGTCTGCGAGAAGGCCGGTGTCGATCCCCAGGACGCGGAGCTCGACGGCACCGCGCTCTTCGAAGCGGCGCGCGCCGCCGGTTTCCTCGATCCCGAGGCGGGAAAGGTGCTCGTCCATGTGGGAGACGCGGCCACGACCGTGGTCGTCGCCGACGGCGAGCGGCTCGCGTCGATCCGCGCGATTCGGGCGGGCGCGCTTCCGCCGGCCCACGGGAACGCCCGGACGCCCGAAGGCGCGCCGGAAGGAGAAGAGCAGTCGGCTCCCGAGGAAGACGAGGCGGCACGGGCTCGGGGCCTCGAGCGCAGCGCGAAGCGCATTTCGCGTGAACTCGCGCGGACGATCTCCGCCGGGGGGGTCGAACACGAGATCACCGCGGTCCACATCTGCGGCGCGCGGATGCCGGGGCTCTCCGACCAGGCCGAGGTGGCGGGAGTACCGCTCGTACCGTTGTCGCTCGAGTCGCCCGACGTCGGTTTCGCCGCCGGGGAAGAGGACTTCGCCATCGCCTATGGAGCCGCGCTGCGAGCCCTGGGCGGCGGCGTCCTCGCGCCGATGCTCCGGCGCGAGGAGCTGCACTACTCCGGCAAGTTCGAGCGCCTGGAGCTTCCGCTCGCGGTCTTCGCGCTTCTGCTCTGCACGTTCCTCGGAGTCAAGCTGATCATCACCCAGAAGCAGATCGACTGGCGTGACCGCGGGAACATCGAGGCGGGCATGCCCGGGGACATGCAGGTCTGGCTGCAGTACACCGGGATGTACCTGCTCCCCGATCCCGAGCACGGGGTCCCCGGCCGCCTGAAGGACCCGCCGAAGAAGATCGCGGACTACATCCGGGCCGCGGAGCGTGGTGAGGATCCGAACCGGACCACCTTCCAGGAACTCCTGTTCATTCGAGGTCAGCTCCAGCAGGAGCTGAAGCGGCTGAAGACCGAGCTCGGCCACATCAGCGATGTGAAGCAGCCCCAGTCGGCGCTCCAGGCCACGACGCTCGCCCTCGGCACGCTGCACGACCTCGGCGACGCGGTCGGACGCTTCGCGATCCGATCGCTCGACGCCGAATTCCAGCAGGGGTCGAACACCCGCAAGTCCCCCGACAAGGTCTTGATCCGCCTCGACATGGACTTCTTCGCCGAGAACGACGTGCTCGCGGACCAGCATCACGCCGCTTACATGCATGCGATGCGCGCACAGCCCTGGTGCCTCAGCTACGAGGAGCGTCCTTCGAAGCCGTTCCCGAGCGGGGGCGGACTCAGTTTCGACGGAATCCGGATCGAGATCGACGTGGCCAAGGCCCTCGAGGACATGGACGCGGAGGGCGGCGCATGAAGGAGTTCTTCCAGACGATGACGCTGCCCCGGGCGGTGATTCTCTGCTCGCTGATCGCCTCGATCGTGCTCGGTTACTTCGCCCAGCAGAAGTCGTCGCGTCTCGAGGAGATCCAGCGCGAGCTCGCGCAGGTGCCCTCGATCGCGAAGGAGATCCAGCGCCTCGGGATCGAGGTGCAGCAGTACCAGGAGTTGGCCCAGGGATCGACGACCGGGGCCGACTTCGACTTCTCCGGCTACATCCGTTCGATCGCGGCCGATGACACCCTGGTCGGCATCGGCCAAGTGTCGATCGACCCGATCACGCGCACCCCTTCGAAGGACATCGAGGACAAGATCTACCGGATCCGTCCCGCGAACCAGAATCAGCGCTACCAGCGCAGCCGGATCGGGAACTTCCTCTACAAGCTCGAGGCGGACAGTCGGCGCGTGAAAGTCACTTCGATCAAGATCACGCCGGCCGAGAAGAACCGACGCCCCGGCGAGATCGGCAGCGACGAGTGGACCTTCGAGGCCTCGATCACGTCGCGCTCGCAGGTGAGTTCCGGGAGCTGAAGGCGGGATTCCGGGTGGTCTGAGGGGCCTGCGGCGGTCCCCGTTTTCCGGAGTTGCTATGCTCCGGCCGCGCCTCCCGTGCCCGGGAGGTTTCCTCCGAGCCCTCTCTTCGCACCGATCCCCATGCAGTACCGCCGCCTCGGCTCCTCCGGCCTCCAGCTCAGTGCTCTTTCCTTCGGTTCCTGGGTCACCTTCGCGAACCAGGTCGATCTCGACGCCGCCAAGCAGATGATGGCGACCGCCTACGATGCCGGCGTCAATTTCTTCGACAACGCGGAGGCCTACGCCCACGGCGAGTCCGAGCGAATCATGGGCAAGGCCCTCGCCGATCTGGGCTGGTCGCGTGACAGCTACTGTGTGTCGTCGAAGGTTTTCTGGGGCGGTCAGCTTCCGACCCAGCGCGGGCTATCGCGCAAGCACGTGTTCGACGCTTGCCATGCCGCGCTCGATCGTCTCGGGGTCGACTACCTGGACCTCTACTTCTGCCATCGGCCGGATCGAGACACGCCGATCGAGGAGACGGTGCGCGCGATGGGGGACCTCGTGGCCCAAGGCAAGGTGCTCTATTGGGGGACCTCCGAGTGGAGTGCCGGTGAGATCGCCGAGGCGCGCGGCGTGGCGCGGGCACTCGGTTGCGCCGGACCCACGATGGAGCAGCCGCAATACAACATGTTCGTGCGCGAAAAGGTCGAACGCGAGTTCGAGCGCCTCTACGACGAAGGACTTGGGACGACGATCTGGTCGCCGCTCGCCTCGGGCATCCTGACCGGCAAGTACGCCGATGGCATCCCCGCGGGCTCCCGCATGGCGCTCGAGAGCTACAAGTTCCTGCGGGAGGAGCTCGAGAGCGAGAAGGGGCGCGCCAAGATCGAGACCGCGAAGGCGTTGGAGGCCGTCGCCGCGGACCTCGGCACGACCCTCACCCGACTCGCCCTCGCGTGGTGCCTCACCAACCCCCACGTCAGCACGGTCATCCTCGGGGCCTCTCGACTGTCGCAGCTCGAAGACAACCTCGCCTCCCTCGAGGTGCTCCCGAAGCTCACCGAGGACGTGCTGGAGCGGATCGAGGGCATCCTCGGGAATCGCCCGGAGGGCCCGCGACGCTTCTGATCAGGGCGAATCCGGCCCGGGAATGGAGTTTTTTCACTCCGGGGCGATCCAACCGAGGCCGGGCTGCCGATGGGAGCGAACATGGATCTCGCCGCCAACTTCACCCTCTCTTCGATCGCCGCCTCGCTCGTCGTGAGCATGGTCGGGTTCGTGCTGTTCCAGTACGGGCGCAAGGAGGCGCGTTTCCCCCAGCTTCTCACGGGACTCGCGCTCTTGATTCTGCCGCTCTTCGTGCCGGAGGCTCTCCCGATGCTCGGCGTGAGCGGCGCTTGCGTCGGAGGAATGTGGATCGCCCTGCGCGCGGGGATGTAGCGTTTCAGACCTGGACCGTGGAGTGCTCGCCGGCCTCGAGCCGGGCGTGGTGCTCCTGGAGGCTCGTTACCTGGAAGGTGCCTCGGTGCAGAGCGCCTAGGGCACTCACTACGGCTCGAATCCCCGCCAGGGTCGTGATGCAGGGAACGCCGGCGCCGGTTGCGGAGGCGCGGATCTGCTCGTCGTCGCGCCGCTGCTTCATTCCGTACGGCGTGTTCAGGACGAGGTGGATCTCGCGGTTCTTGATCTGGTCGACGATGTGCGGGCGGCCCTCGCCGACCTTGTTCACGCGCTCGCACCGGATTCCGTTGGCTTGGATGGCCCGGCAGGTTCCCTGGGTCGCGACGAGTTCGTAGCCCATCGCATCCAAGGCGCGCGCCTCGGCGACGATGTGGCGCTTGTCCGACGGCTTGACGGTGAGCAGCACGCGTCCGCTCTTCGGGAGCTTCATTCCGGCCGCGTTGTAGGCTTTGTAGAACGCGCTCCCGAGGTCGCTGTCGATTCCCATCACTTCGCCCGTCGATCGCATCTCGGGACTCAGCATGGGGTCCGATTCAGGGAACTTGTTGTAGGGGAAGACCGGGACCTTCACCGAGAAGTAGGGCGGGATGACCTCCTGCGTACAACCGAGTTCCTGCAGCGTCTTTCCGCACATGACCTTCGCCGCGAGCTTCGCGAAGGGGATGCCGGTCGCCTTGGAGACGAATGGCACCGTGCGCGAGGCACGCGGGTTCACCTCGAGGACGAAGACCGTGTCTCCTTGGACGGCAAACTGCACGTTCATGAGCCCGACGACCTCGAGTGCCCGCGCCATGGCCCGGGTGGCGTCCATGATCTCGTCGATGATGCTCGGATCGAGTGTCGGGGGCGGGAGGACGCATGCCGAATCACCGGAATGCACGCCGGCCTCTTCGATGTGCTCCATCACGCCGGCGATCACGACGCGTTCGCCGTCGGAGATCGCGTCCACGTCGATCTCGATCGCCCCTTCGAGGAAGCGATCGACGAGGACGGGGTGTTCCGGGGAGGCCTGTACCGCCTCGGTCATGTAGCGGTCGAGCCCTTCGTCGTTGTAGACGATCTCCATCGCGCGCCCGCCGAGGACGTAGCTAGGGCGGACGATCACCGGATAACCGATGCGGCGCGCGATTTCGAAGGCCTGGCCGGCCTCCCGAGCCAGCCCGTTGGGCGGCTGGCGCAGGTCGAGTGAGGAGAGGAGCGCGGAGAAGTGCTCGCGGTCCTCCGCGCGGTCGATCGAGGCGACCGAAGTGCCGATCAGCGGGGCTCCCGCGGCTTCGAGGCCCTTCGCGAGGTTGAGGGGCGTTTGGCCGCCGAACTGGACGATGATTCCCTTCGGTCGAACGTTGTCGACGATATGCATCACGTCTTCGTGCGTGAGCGGCTCGAAGAAGAGGTGGTCGGAAGTGTCGAAGTCGGTCGACACCGTCTCGGGATTCGAGTTCACCATCACGGACTCGTAGCCGATCTCCCGAGCGGCATAGGACGCGTGCACGCAGCAGTAGTCGAACTCGATGCCCTGCCCGATGCGGTTCGGGCCGCCGCCGAGGATCATGATCTTCTCGGGTTCGGTCTGCCGCGTTTCGGACTCGGTTTCCCAGGTCGAGTAGTAGTAGGGAGTTCGTGCTTCGAACTCACCGGCGCAGGTGTCGACCAGCTTGTAGACCGGCTCGAGCCCGAATCCCTTTCGCAGCGCGCGGATCGCCTTCTCTTCGCAGCCCACGGCGATTCCAATCTGACGGTCGGAGTACCCGAGGCGCTTGGCCTCGAGGAGGAGGTCGCGGTCCGGCGTAGCGCCCTGGAGCTCGGTCTCGAAGTCCACGAGTTCGCGGATGTTCTCCAGGAACCAGGGGTCGATTCCGGAGGTCTCGTGGACCTCATCCACGCTCCAACCGGAGCGGAATGCGTCCGCCACGGCCAGGAGTCGCCGGTCACTGGGTGTACGTATCGCCCGAGCGACCTCGTCGCGATCGACCGAGAGGGAGCGGACGAAGTCTTCCGTGTCGAATCCCAGTCCGCGCAGTCCCGTCTCGAGACCCCGGAGGGCTTTCTGGAGGGATTCCTTGAAGGTGCGGCCGATGCTCATCACCTCGCCGACGCTCTTCATCTGCGTCGTGAGGACGGGGTCGGCGCCGGGGAACTTCTCGAATGCGAAGCGCGGGACCTTCGTCACGCAGTAGTCGATCGAGGGTTCGAAGCAGGCGGGGGTTTCGCGGGTGATGTCGTTTTGGATCTCGTCGAGCGTGTACCCGACCGCGAGCTTCGCCGCGAACTTGGCGATCGGAAAGCCCGTCGCCTTCGAAGCGAGCGCGGACGAGCGCGATACGCGCGGATTCATCTCGATCACGACCATGCGCCCGTCCGCGGGATTGATCGCGAACTGGCAGTTCGATCCGCCGCATTCGACGCCGATTTCGCGCATGATGCGCAGGGATGCGTCGCGCAGGGCCTGGTACTCACGGTCCGTGAGGGTCTGTGCCGGGGCGACCGTGATCGAGTCGCCGGTGTGCACGCCCATCGGGTCGAGGTTCTCGATGGAGCACACGATGACCGTGTTGTCCGCGCTGTCGCGCATGACCTCCATCTCGTACTCCTTCCAGCCGGCGAGGTACTCTTCGACCAGGACTTCGGAGTTCATCGAGAGCGAGAGTCCACGCGCGGTGATCTCTTCGAACTCCTCGACGTTGTAGGCGACGCCGCCGCCGCTGCCGCCCATCGTGAAGGCGGGTCGAATCACGCAGGGAAGCCCGACCTCGGCGAGCGCGCGGCGTGCGTCCTCCATCGAATGCGCGATGCCCGAGCGCGCGCTCGCGAGGCCGCAGTGCTGCATCGCGGCGCGGAACAGGTCGCGATCCTCAGCCTTGCGAATGACCTCGGGCCGCGCGCCGATGACCTCCACGTCGAAACGATCCAGGACCCCGGAGTCGAAGAGGTCGAGAGCGCAGTTCAGCGCGGTTTGTCCCCCGAGGGTCGGGAGCAGCGCGTCGGGGCGTTCCTTTTCGATGACCCGGCTCACCATGTCCGCGGTGATCGGCTCGATGTAGGTCACATGAGCCGTCTCCGGGTCGGTCATGATCGTGGCCGGGTTGGAGTTGACGAGGATGACCCGGTAGCCCTCTTCCTTCAGGGCCTTGCAGGCCTGTGTTCCGGAATAGTCGAACTCGCAGGCCTGCCCGATGATGATCGGCCCGCTCCCGAGGATCAGTATGGATTCGAGGTCGTCGCGGCGCGGCATAGGGGGGTCAACCGGTGGCTCGGCGGCCCTTGGCGGGGTGCGAGGGGAAGCGTCTCAGGGGGCGGGAGGAGATCCGGTGGCGCCCGCAATCCCGCCCTCCGACGATTCCCCCAGCTACCTGCAGGGCGAGGTCGCTCGGTGGGGATGGCCTGGAAAGCGCCAAATCTCGATCAGTCTCGCAAACCGTCCGCCGGCTGTCGAGTCTGGCGCCGGGGTCCTTGGCGAGGAGTTGGGGAGGTGGGCCCGGGCGGCGGAGCGGAATCCGGCTCCGCCCGGCCTCGTTCAAGCGGGGGCGGCCATGCTCTCGGCGATGTTGAGGGCGTGGTCCTTCACCTTGCGGTAGCCGTTGAGCATCGTCGAGTAGCACATGCTCGCGACCGGATCGACGCGGTGTTCGGAGAGCGACTCGAGGTGGGCGCTGCGCAGTTCCTTGACCAGCGCGGTGATCGCGTCGCTGTCCGAGGCGGCGCGCGTCATGATGTCGGGCTTGCGCTCGATGAACGCGTTGGTGACCAGATCGACGTATTCGGCGACGCGATCGTGGAGCATCAGGATCTGCTCGCGCTGTTTTTGGGTGAGCTCCAGCTCGTGCTCTTCGAGCTTGAGGCGTGCCTTGACAATCGTGCTGACGTAGTCGCTGACCGATTCGTACTCGTCGGCGATCCGCAGTTGCTGGCGCGCCTCGAGGGCCGCGGACATCGGAGTCTCGGCGGAGAGGATCTCGGTCAGGAAGTGGATCACCTCCTGCTGGACGTTGTCCATCACCGACTCGCGGTGGAGGATCTTGCGCACGAGGCGTGCATCCGGTTCGCCAGCCTCGAGGGTTTCGCGAGTCCAGTTCATCATCTTCCGCACGCCATACCCCATCTTGACGATCTCGCCGCGAGAGGTTTCCAGCGCGAGGATCGGCGATTCGATCAGGCGCATGTCCAGGCTGTCGAGGCGCCCGACTTCCTTCGCGGATCGATCGGGGATCACCCGCTCGAGGAAACGCGCGAAGGGTCGCACGAAGGGCAGGAAGATCAGCGTGTTCGTGATATTGAATCCCGTGTGAACGGCCGCGATCCCGAAGGTCACAGTCTGCGCGAATCCCGGCTGGTCCGGACGGATCGAGATGGGGTTGGCCCCGGACTCCCACTCGACGAAGTGTCCGACGAGCTTGACGTAGACGAGGAAGATGGCTGTGACCCAGGCCACGCCGATCAGGTTGAACATCACGTGCGCGTAGGCGGCGCGCTTGGCGATCGTTGTTGTCCCGATGGATGCGAGCCACGCGGTGATCGTGGTGCCGATGTTCTCCCCCAAGACGAGAGCCGCCGCGGTCTCGAAGGGGATGGCGCCCGTCGAGGCGAGTCCGATCGTGATGCCCAACGTAGCGGAGGAGCTTTGCACCAGGAAAGTCAACAGGCACCCGGCCATGGCGCACTTGAGCACGCCGAAGTAGCTGTCCGCGACGAACCACGCGAACGCGTCCTGGAACATCGGAACGGAGCGCATCGGCTTGAAGCCGTTCTTCATCATCTCCAGGCCGAAGAAGATCATGCCGAGCCCCATCAGCCCCATTGCCAGGTACCGAAGGGTGTCCTTCTTCGCGAAGAGGTACCCGAAGACGCTGAAGCCCAGGATCGGCAGTCCGTACTTGCCGATTTTCAGGACCAGAATCCAGCCGGTGATCGTCGTTCCGATGTTGGCGCCCATGATCACGCCGATGGCCTGGTGGAGCTGCATCAGCCCGCCGTTCACGAGACCGACCACGATGACCGTCGTGATCGAACTCGACTGAACGAGGCACGTCACGCCCGTCCCGACGCCGACCGCGAGAAGGCGGTTGTCGGTGACGGCGTTGATCATCTTCCGAAGACGGCTCCCCGCGACGGCCTGAATGCCGTCCGACATGTTCTTCATGCCGATCAGGAAGATCCCGAGGCCGCCGATGACCGAGAAGAACATCTTCCACAGGTCGGGGTGGATCTTCTTGTCGAGGGCCTCGTGTTCTTCTCTCGCGAGTTTCAGGAGCTGTGCGGCGTGGGCGTCGTCGGGGTTCGCCTCGACGGAGCGCTCGAGCGCATCGATCGCGAAGGAGACCCTAGCGAGATCGTCTTCATCTTCTCCCCGGCTCTCTTCGAGCAGGCCAAAGGCGAGCTCGAAGTAGGCTTCGGCGTCCCCTTCCGGGACCGCGTCCATCCGGTGAATGAGCTCCTTCTGGATCTCCGTGGGTCCTTCTTGGATCCACGGGGTGGCTGCTGCCGTGCACAGGAAGACGACCGAGACGAGCAGCAGGAGGCGAGTGCGGAGGGACTTCATGGTTCGCGGAGAGACGCCGGGCCGGTGTGGGGTCGCGAGAGGATCGCGGGTCCGGCGGGGAATGTCGAGCGTGAGATCCGGGTCCGTCCGGAGCTCACCCCGCGGCCGTCCGCGCCGCCCTCACGGTGGCGAGATTCTCGTCGCGCCAGGCGGCGCGACCCAGTCCCACGGCGGCTTCGAGGGCGGCCGGGTCGAGGAATCCGAGCTGGTCCACCGCGCGCGTGACCGCGTACAGGGACCTGGCGGTCTTCGCGATCTTGACCGGAGCCTCGGCGGGGTCGATGAGGTGGATCGCTGCCTCGGTCCCCGATGCCCGAACGGCCTCCTCGACCCTGGGGAGGGCGAAGACCGCCTGATCGGGGCCCATCGCCGCGAGGTGGTGGCCGACCTTGCCCAGCCCGTCGTCGCTGAGGATCAGGAGTGCATCGGGCCTGGAGATTCCGGTGTAGAGGATCTCCTCCGGGTCGAGATTCAGCTCGCTCAGGCTGTGGCCGGACTTGACGGTGATCGGATAGTCGTCGCGTTGGGTCGCCCAGAGGCCCGAGAGGATGGCCGCCTTGGCGACGAAGCGCACCGCGGAGATGACCTTCCCCCCGGCGGAGCCGGCGACCACGAATCGAAAACGCCGGTCGAGTGCGCTCTCGAATCGCGGTTCCAGGGGCTGAGGCGCCATCGTGGGCTTCCCGAGATGCGGGGAGCACGCATCCCGGTAGGCGGCCGCGTACTCGGGGACCTCCTCCTCGTGCAGCAGGCCGGACTCGAAGTCGTTCCTTCCGAGGATTTCGGCGAGCGTCTTGCGCCCCGCCTGGTTCCGAGGGACGAAGTAGGCCGTGCACAGGTCCCAGATGTCGAGCAGAGCGAAGCACTCGGCTTCCATCGCTTCGACCATGCGGTCGGTGAGGTCCTTGTCGAAGTTCGTGCCGCGATAGACGTAGCCGGCTCCGTTCACTTGGACCGTGCCACAGATGTCGAGCGGACGCTCCAGGTTGCCGCCGGGGGTCGTCGACGTGCTGTACCCGGTGGGCGTGGTGACCGAGTGCTGGCCCCCGGTCATCCCGAAGTTGAAGTTGTTCATCACGAGCAGCGTCAGTCCGATGTTGCGCCGCGCCGCATTGATCAGGTGCGCACCGCCGATTCCGGCGCCGCCGTCCCCCATCAGGACCACGACCTTGAGGTCCGGCCGCGCGAGCTTGATCCCGGTCGCATAGGTCAGGCTGCGGCCGTGTAGGCCGTGGAACGCGCTCGTCGTGAAGTACTGATCCGAGAGTCCCGAGCAGCCGATGTCGCTGACGATCACGACCCGATTCGGCGGGAGCTGGAGCCGGACGAGCGCCTCGTTCAGGTGGTTCAGGATCGAGCCGTGGCCACATCCCGGGCAGAATGGATAGGGGCGATCGTTGCGCAAGGTCTGGATCGCCTGGGTCGGGTCGGTTGCGCTCATGCGAGTGCCTCCTCGAATTCGTTCGGAGCGATCAAGCGACCGTCGATGCGATGGATGCC
>DRLC01000333.1 GCA_011053145.1 Planctomycetota bacterium
CGACGTGACCAAGCCCTACCTCGGTTGGGGCTGCGGGTTCGAGGATTTCGATGCGGACGGGGACCTAGAGATCTTCGTCGCGGACGGCCACGTCTACCCGCAGGTGGACGAGCTCGACGTGGGCTCGACCTACCTGCAGCGGAACCTGCTCTTCGAGTACGACGGCAAGGCCTTCCACGCTCCCGCGGGCGGCGGAGGGCCGGGGTTCGAGCTCGAGCGCGCGAGCCGCGGGGCCGCGGTGGGGGACGTGGACGGCGATGGGGATCTGGACCTGCTCTTCGGGAACCTGGATGGGCCGCCGACGTTGCTGCGGAACGAGTCCGGCGTGGGGAACTGGGTGCGGATCCGTCTCGTCGGCGCGGCGGGGAACCGTGACGCGGTCGGGTCGCGCGTCACCGTGCGCGCCGGGGGCCGGTCGCAGTTGCGGCTCGTCTCGACCGCGGGGAGTTTCCTCTCGTCCTCGGATCCGACACTCTTCATCGGGATCGGCGAGGCCGAGCGCGCGGACGAGGTCGAGGTGCGCTGGCCCGACGGGCGCATCGATCGCTTGGGGGAGCTCGCGGCCGGGACCGTGACGACGGTGGAAGAAGGGGCCGGCCCGGCCGGTGCCGCGCGCGTGACGACCGAGGGACCCTGAAGCCGATGGAGACGCACGCGAGGGCGGGCTTCGGAAGCCTCTTCGAGGGCGGCGGGACGAGCCCGGCGCGGATCGCACTCGGTCTGATCGTCGGCATCCTCTGCTTCGTCGCGCTGTCCGAAGCCGTCGGAGCAGGGCTCGCCCGCCTCCTCGGCCCGCGCCTCGCGGAGGACGGGATGGCCGCGATCAAGGCTCGCCACATGGCCGAGCACGGCGACGACTACGACGTCCTGTTCGTCGGTTCGAGTCGGGTCTATCGGCAGATTCGTCCGAGGGTGTTCGACGCGGAATGCGAGCGCGCGGGGGCCGAGGTGCGCTCCTACAACCTGGGCCTCGCGGGGATGCGTTTCTTCGAGGCGCTGCGCACCGCCGAGGCCCTGCTCTCCGATCCCCCAGCGAGCCTCGATGTGCTCGTTCTCGAGGGGCTCGACCCCGATCCACGTTTGCGAGAGGAGAACCTGCTCTCGCGCCGGGAGATCGCCTGGCACACCCCGGGGCTCACATGGCTCGCGTTGCGGCGGGTGTGGAGGCGCGACGAGCCCCTCGCGGAGAAGCTGCGCGAGACCCGCGGACACCTCTTCCAGTTCGGGTGCTCCTTCGCGAACGTCGGCACGGCGAGTGCCCTTTCGGACCTCCTGTTCGGAGGACCCGGTCCGGAGGAAGATCGCACGCCGGGTGGATACCTGCCCCTGGAGAAGGATCCCAGCGAGACCGTCACCGACCGTCGCCGGGCGTTCCTGGAGGCGCTCAACGAGAATCGTTCTCTGCTCGAGGAGCGTGTCGCAGAGCTCGAGGCCGAGCCCCGAAGCGTCGAGCCCGACGCGCTCTTCGCGGACACCCTCGCGCGTCTCGAGGGGATCGCGAGGGAAGCGGGAGTCGAGCTGGTGTTCGTCGTCCTCCCGCCCGTCGAGCATCGTCGGCCCGAGTTGGTGGGCGCGAAGGAGCGCGGCTGCATCGAGCACCTCGCCGACCTCTCCGACCCGGCGGAGCACCCGGATTTCTACCTGAAGCTCGCCGAGCGTTTCGACGAGAACCACCTGAAGAAGAACGGGGCGGCGCGGCTCACGAAGCTCGTCGCCGCGGCGGTGGCCTCGGTCCTGGAGGGCGCGCAAACGCGCTGATGTCGCGCCGTGCTCTTCACCGAACCCCGCTTCGTCCTCTTCTTCGCCGTGGTCTTCGCGGTGCACTGGGCGTTGGAATCGAACGCGGCGCGCAAGCTCTGGCTGCTCGCGACGAGCTACACGTTCTACGGGGCATGGGACTGGCGGTTCCTGGGCCTGATCGTGGCCTCGACCCTCGTCGACTATGTCGTGGCCCTGCGTCTCGAGCGCCAGGGGGCGGCGCGTCGCGCCTGGCTCGCCCTGAGCCTGACCGTGAACCTCGGGCTGCTCGGCGTTTTCAAGTACTGCCAGTTCTTCGTGGACTCCGCGGTCGAACTCGCTCGCGCCCTCGGCATCCAGGCGAGCCCGCACACCCTCGGGATCGTGCTGCCGGTCGGAATCAGCTTCTACACCTTCCAGACGATGAGCTACACCCTCGACGTCTGGCGGGGGAGGATCCGCGCGACCAGGAGCCTCCTCGACGTGGCCACCTTCGTCGCCTTCTTCCCGCAGCTCGTCGCGGGGCCGATCGTGCGCGCGTCCGAGTTCTTGCCCCAGCTCGCGAGTCCCCGCACCCTCGCTCGCATCGATGTGCGCGGGGCGCTCATCCTGTTCCTCGTCGGCTTCTTCAAGAAGGCCTGCGTCGCCGACAACCTCGCGCCGATCGTCGAGCGCTACTTCGCGCACCCCGAGGCCTTCGACCTCGTCTCGGCGTGGTCCGCGATCGTCGCGTACGCGGTGCAGATCTACTGCGATTTCTCAGGCTACTCGGACATGGCGATCGCGTGCGCGGCGTTGCTCGGGTACCGCCTCGTCTTGAACTTCGATTTCCCCTACCTCGCACGCGACCCGAGTGAGTTCTGGCGCCGCTGGCACATCAGCCTCTCCACGTGGCTGCGCGACTACCTCTACATTCCGCTCGGTGGAAACCGCGGAAGCAGTCTCTTCGTCGCGCGCAACCTGATGCTGACGATGCTCCTCGGCGGCCTCTGGCACGGCGCCGCGTGGACCTTCGTCCTCTGGGGCGGCCTGCACGGGATCGCGCTCGTCGTGCACCGCGCATGGCGGAGGATGGCGGAGACCCACCCGCTGCGCCGTCTGGTGCGACCGGTCTCGATGCCGCTGCTCGTCCTCTTCGTCGTCCTCGCGTGGGTCCCGTTCCGCGCGCCCGACCTCGCCACCGCCCGCACGGTGGGGGGGACCCTGCTCGGCGTCCTCCCCGCCGGCGCATCGCCCCTCGGCCGTGAGCTTCTCCTCTGGATCCCGGTCCTCCTCACCACGCACCTCCTCGCGGCACGCGGATCCCTCTCGCCTTGGTGGCAGCGCCTCCCCCTCCCCGCGTTCGCCGCGAGCTACGCCACCCTCTGGGCCTTGGCCCTCCCCCTCGTCCCGGTGGGATTCACCCCGTTCCTGTACTTTCAGTTTTGAGGGACGAGGGGCCCCCCCAGGGTGCGCCCTGGGCCTGGAGGCTTCCGCGGAACGAGCGCTCCGCCGTCAGGTGTCAAGGGACACCATCTTTCGCGCAGTTAGGGGACAGGTACTTTGACGCACCTCAGGGGTCACGGGCTGGGGTCAGAAGCGCCTCTGGAGCGCCATAACGGGGGGGCCGGGGGGCAGAGCCCCCGATACTGGGGAGCCGCGCGGAGCTCCGCCAGGGCTCCGCTCCGCGCGGCTCCCCCCGACAGCGGGGAGCTTCGCCCCCCGGACCCCCGATTGGTGGGCGTCCAGCACGTGAAAGTGTCACCCATGTCCCCGGACAGAAGTGTTACCCATGTCCCGGGTTGCACAGGGGGAGGCGAGGGGGGCCTTTGTCCTTCGACATCAGTGGGATCTCCTTGAGGGGTGGAAGGATCCCAAGAAGCCCGGCCGGATACACGGTTCTTCTGGCACTCCCCCACAGCTTCATATTCTTTCCATGAATCTGTAGGGCCTGTCCCGGCTTCGTGCTTTACGCGACATTGAACAGACGAAGGTCATTCGGGCATTCTGCGAAGTTCCCAGAGACGAAAAGCAGCCTTCTTGAGAACAGCATCCAATTCGTTCACCCCGAAATCCCAAGGCTCACCGTTCTTTCTTGGATAGATAGCCACACGCAGATTCTCAAGGCCATCCTCCTGACTAACAAGGAAGCAGAATTCTCCCTTATAGAGGACCTCTACGATCAAGTTCTCGTAGCCCTCATCGGACATTGCCTGGATCTCGAAACCAGCGGGCGTATCCATGTCAGCGCTGAGGCTCCAGGAACCCTCGGAAGCTGCCGTTGGGATTGAATCGGACACCGCGTCCGCCTGGAGCCAGTACATCGATCCCGCCTAGACGATTTTCTCGCTGTAAGGATCCAGGTGCCGTCAAGATGTCATCGACAATCGACTGCCCCGCAGCGTTGAGGTCTCCCGCACGAGAGGCGGCCGTGCTGAAGGCGCTGCCGGGTCTTGAGGAGTGCTTCTGAAGCGCTCGACCTGCCTTGGTCAATCCATTGCGATCGAGTTCCCCTGCAGCCCTGGAGAGATCGTCTAAGCTCCCTACCCCCCTTGCGGCATCTCCGATATCGATCGCATCATCGACGTACCGAGCCGCATCGAGCGCCTCATCGCCATACTTCGCTGCGAGGCGTCCGGCGCCGACTTCTTGGCCGATGATGGGCACGGCGGCAAGGCCCGACAGTGCAGCGTTTCCGTAGTCTCCTTCGACGAGGTAGATGCCTCCGTTGACGAGGTCGGCGATGTTGCCCACGCCTGGCACGAGTCCGGCGGCGTCCAGGGCGACATGGACCCAGCTGAGCCAGCCTCCGCCCTCTTCTTCCGGGTCCTCGTCGTCCGGGTCGCCCTCGTGCGTGTCGTCGGCCTGGGGGTCGTCCAGCTTGTCGGATGGCTCTGGGTCTTCCGGGTTGTCGGGGTCCTCGAACTGCCAGGACCAGCCGACCGGGCCTTTCTCGAGGGCCACTGGCTGAGTCCGAAACCCCGGCGGCTCTTCCTGCTCGACTTGGATGGTCGGGTCGGCCGGCATGTGCCCTCCCCAGAGATTGGCTGCGAACTCGGTCAGCGCGGGGAAGGGCCAACCCTGGGGGTAGGTCGTGGCCGCGTTGCGGGGGAGCGAGGTGATGCCGGGGTCCACGGCGAGGCCGGCGGGGTCGGTGAGGCTCCAGGGATTGCCACCCTCGAACGAGAACGCGTTGCCGCGGGAGGCCGCATCGCCCCAGGTGCCGAGGGGGTCGGGGGCGGTGAAGCGGCCGGCGATGGGATCGAGGTGGCGGTTTCGGAAGTCGATGAAGCCGGTCGAGGAGTCGAGGGGGCGGCCCTGGAAGAAGAAGGGGGAGAGGGTCGTGGGGGAGGCGAGGGGTGCGTAGTTCGAGTCCGGATCGAGGAGCGTGCCGTAGTCGTCGAAGGCGTAGGCCTCGAGGAGGGTGCCCGTGGCGTCCGCGCGGGCGAGCACGTTGCGGTGGTCGTCCTGGAGCGGGAAGGATTCGGTCCCGGAAACACGCTCGGAGAGGATCTCGTCGGTGCCTGGGCCGCGCAGGTAGGTGGCGAGGAGCGATCCGGAGGCGTCGCGCTCCTCGATGCGGTCCCAGTCGTCGTAGAGGAAGGTGGCGACGAGCACCGGCCCCGATCCGCCGTCGCGCTCCTCGGCGAAGCGCCGCCCGAAGACGTCGGTGCGCCAGGTTGTGGTCACGCCGAGGGCGAGGTCCCGGGCCTCGACGAGTCGACCGGCGAAGTCGTAGCGAAGCTCGCGGGACCTGCTGCCTGCGACGGCGGTGAGCTGGCCGCGGGCGTCGTGGGTGCGCACTTCCCCGGCGGTTGAGCCGTCGGGGACGGTCGTGTACTGGTTGAGGAGCGCGTCGGATCCGGTGCGGGTGGGCGTGCCTGGATAGAGCCCACCGGCGACCGCGGTGCGATTCATGGCTCCGTCGAGGTCGTAGCTCACGTCGGAGATCGTCGCCGAACCTCGGGTCCGTGTCGAGGAGATGAGCCGATTCGCCGAGTCGTATCCAAAGCGCTGGAGCGTACCGCGCAGGACGTCGGTGCGGGCCGTGCGGTTGCCGGCGGCGTCCCAAGTGGAGGTGAACTCGGCGAGGACGGTGCCACTCGCCGGAACGCTGTGCGTGACCTGGTCCACCTGGAAGGTCGCGTCATAGTGGAAGTCGGCGCGGAGTCCGGGGCCGGGGCGGTCCACGGAGGTCAGGCGCCCAAAGCCCTCGTAGCCGTACTGCGCCAGGGGTTGCGCGGCGCCCGCCTCCGTGAGGCGATCCAAGCGTCCCGCCGCGTCGTAGCTCGAATCGACTTCGAGGCCGGAGGGGTAGGTGACCGAGGTCCTGCGGCCGGAACCGTCCGCGCGCGAGTCGACCGTCCAGCCGTTCTGCGTTTCGCGGATGCGGCGACCGAGGGAATCGTAGACCGCCGTCACCAGGCTGTCGTCGTCCTGGGCGGAAACGACGTGACCGAGGGCATCGTAGACGTAGACCTCGAACGTCGTCCCGAGGACATCCGGCGAGCCAGGCGTGACGCCGCGGCTCTTCAGGCGACCGAGAGCGTCGTACACGTCGAGCACCACGGTGCCGTTTTCGTCGGTCGTGCGGGTCGGGTGGCCCTCGGCGTCGTAGACCCAGGTCTTCGACGAGCCGTCCGGACGAGTTTCTCGGATGCGGCGGTCGAGCGTGTCGTAGTCGTACGTCGTGGCATTGCCGATGTCGTCGACCGATGCCTGCAGCCGTCCGCGCGCGTCGTACAGGAACCGGGTCGTGATCTTCCCGTCCCCGGCCTGGGATGGATCGAGGGCGTTGCCGCCGAGGCCGCCGAACAGCAGGTACTCGTCCCGCTGCACCGGTCGTCCCGCGGGATCGAAGAGCGTCGTCACCGGGTTCCCGAACCCGTTGATCAGGATCGCGTCGAGGTCCGTTCGTTCGCCGAAGGGATCGAGCGAACTGAGCGCCAACCCCTGGATCGAACTCCTGGCGTCACTGCGGTAGGCGACACGGCCCCCCGAATCGTACAGCGTCCGGGTCGCGCGTCCCGTGTCGTCCGCCTCCGCGACGCGACGGTCCGTGCGGTCGTAGAAGAACCAGCGCTTTCGGACCGGAAGGGGCGTGCCGTCCGCCGCGAGCTCTGCGAGCTCTTCCCGGATGCGGTTGCCATTCGCGTCGTAGAACGAGCGCGTCTCGTTTCCGAGCGCGTCGCGGACCCGACTCACCCTGCCGCGGGAGTCGTACTCGGTCCACGAGGAGACCAGGCTGTCGTCCACGCGCTGGATCGGACGGTCGGCCGCGTCGAAGGCCGTGCGCACCGTGACCAGGCCGTCCCCAGGAGTGAGCGGCCCGTCCTGAAGCGTGATGGACGCGTCCGGGGAGGAGAGCAACCGATCCGTTTGCATTTCCCGTCCCGCTTCGTCGTAGCCGTGGCGCGTTTCGGCGAGCAGCACGCCGGAGGCATCGAAGGCGGACTCGACCCGGATCGCGCCGTCCGGGTCATAGCTCCAGGTACGGGAACCGCCGAGGGCGTCCGTGCGGCGGGTCAGGCGCTGGAAGCCATCGAACTCGAACGTGGTCGCATTCCCGAGCGCGTCCGTGCGCTGTACGACGTTTCCGGCGCGGTCGTAGGAGGAGGAGCGGAGCGCGAGCTCGGGCGCATCCTGGATCTGGGCGAGTTCAGGGATCGGAGCGGCGCCGTACCAGGAGCGGAAGGTCGAGCCGAGGCCGCCCCGGGCGGCTTCCACCCCGCGGCCCCATTCGTCGTAGACCGCCGCGACGACGTCGCTCGGATCCGCGTCGAAGCCCCAGCGCAGCGTCAGGATCCTGCGCCCGAGCCGGTCGTAGCGAAAGCGCGTCCGGTCGCGGGACTGGTCCGTGCTCGGGACGAGCGAATCGACCAGGTTTCCGAGGATGTCGTAGGAGAAGTCGCTGACGAGATCGGGGAGCGGGACCACCGATCCGTCGGGAACGCCGTTCGCGTCGATCGATGGCCGCCAGCGCTGCTGGCGCACCTGGACCTGGTTGCCGTCCCAGTCGTAGGCGTACCAGAACGAGGACCCCCCTGGATGGGTCTGCTGGACGATCTGGTCGACCGCGTTGAAAACGGCGCTCCACGTGAACCCGCGGCCGTTCGTGCGCGTCGTGTTGCGCCCGAGCGCATCGTAGCCGTAGGTCTCGACGGTTCCATCCGGCTGGACCACGCGTGCCTGGAAGCCGCCGCCGTCCGGGCTCGCTAGCGGATTCGCCCCGGTGCCCGTCGGGTCCGCGGCGGAGAAGTACTCGAAGCGCTGCACGTCGCCGGTCGCGTTGACGATGCTGGTGCGCAGGCCGGAGTCGTTGTACGCGAACGTCGTGCGGCGGAGCTGCGCGGAGAAGCCCGAGTTCGGATCGGCCGGGTCGTCGAAGACGCTCGCGGTCGGTCGACGGGTCTGGATCACGTTGCCGAACTCCTGCTGGCGGCCGTCCGCGTTCAGGTCCCCGAGTTCGTCCGCGGCGGCGATCGGCGCGAGGACGAGGCCCTTGGATGCGAAGAGCGCGAACACCGAGCTCTGGTCGGTGTCGATGTCCCAGTGGGAGGCGATGGATGCGGTCTTGCCGGTGCTCGTGTCGCCTTCTTGGTAGTCGAAGATCTTCTCCTCGAGGTAGCGCGCGGGACTCGCCTGGCCTTCGAAGGGCTGCCAGCTCGCGAAACCGCGCGGATCGACCGTGGCGCGCACGCGGTTGTAGAAGGGTTCGAAGAGGGTCGCTTCGAAGAGGGACTCGGTGCCCGCCGCGGGCGCGGATCCATCCGCGGGTGCGGGTAGGCGCTCGACGAGCACGACGTCATAGCGCTGCCCCACGTCCGGTCCGTCGTAGTAGCTGAGCTTCTCGTGGAATCCGGGGCCGGAGCGCTCGATCGTCCGTCCCAACTCGTCGACCTCCTTCCTCCAGATCGCGGTGCCGACCGACTGCGGAACGAGCCCCGGCAGTGGGGAGCGCAGCCGATCGGTCTGGGGGTCGGGATTCGCGGGGTCGACGTCGACGAGGGTGTCGGGGTCGGTGGTTTCGGAGATCGCTTCCGGGTCGAGCTTGCCGGCGAAGCGATAGATGAGTCGGTCGATCCCGTCCACGTCGAACAACGTGAGTTCCGCCTGGCCCTCGGGATCGATCCGGAGCACGCGCCGCGCTTCCTGGAACCAACCCCAGTCGCGCGTCGCACCGTTCACGCCGTCGTGGCGCAGGAACAGCCACGTCCCCCCTGCCGACACGCCCTCGGGATTCGAGCCGCCGATCCCGCCGAGCACCTGGCGCAGGACACGCGTCCCCGACGCATCGTAGGTGTTCTGGAGGTAGGGCGTGCCCGGGCCGCTGCCGTTCTGCCACTCCTGCGGGCGGACGATCGTGAGGAGGCTGTGCTCGAGGTTCGTCCCAGCCGTGCCGTAGGTGTAGTGGGTCTCGATCCCGGCCGGATAGTCGTTGCCCTGCGGATCGCCGGTGACGGCTGGGCTGCGCACGGTCACCAGGTTCCGGGCGTTGTCGCGCTCGAAGGCAACGCGGCGCCCCGAGAAGTCGACGACCGCGACCAGCCGGTCGTCGTTGCCGTATTCAAAGGTCCATTCCCGTCCGAAGGGATCGGCGGCGCGATCCAGGAGGTCGTACTCGTCGGTCCGGTTCCGCCGGTAGCTCAGCACGATCCGCCGGCCGATGCGGTCTTCGATGCTGGTCAGACGATAGATGAGCCCAACCTGGTAGTCGTCCGGCCCGCCAAGCCGGGCGAAGGTCTTCACGAGTCCGTCCGGCTGGCGCATCTCGAACGCATCGGGCGGGTCGAGCGAGTAGGAGCGCGGCGTCCCACCGATCGAGCGCAGCTTGAGGGTCGTGCCATCGGGAGTCTGCCAACGCAGGCCGTTCCCGGGCAGGAACTTCGAAACTCCGAGCGCCCCGTCGAAGTAATACGCACCGACGATCGGCACGTTGAGCGGCCCACCGGGGACGTTCTTGGAGCGCGGCTGTGTTCCCTGCCTCGCGCCGGATGTCGGACCGTTCCAGGCGGGGATGTAGTGCTGCTCGAACTCGAGGACGATCTTCTGGTTCAGGTTGAAGTCCCAGTTCTCGCCGAGCGGGCTGCTGAAGGAAGCGCCGCTCTGGTAGGTGCGCACGAAGCGCAGGTCCAGACCGCCGGCGGCCGTCGAGAGGTCGGTCTCCTGGACGCGCAGCACCCCGGAGCCCAGGTCCACCGGGTCGCCCGCGAGGACGAAACGCCCTCGGGGTGGAAAGTGTGTGACGTGGTCCACCCACTGTTCCTCGGGATAGTAGCGGATGGAGTCTCCCTGCCGCGGCGCGCCATGCACCTTCGAGAAACCCACACAGACCACGGCCAGCACGAGGGCCACTTCGAAACGGGACGTCCCGATCATCTCCTCACTCCTTCTCTTCGAACGTTTGGGCTCCGAGCCCGGCACGTCCGAACCCGGCCGCACGGGACGCCCTCTCGCTGCGCGAGCACAGGGGACCCCTGCGGGAGGAGCGCGCCGCGCGGGTGGCAAGACCCGATGGGCAAGGTCGCGGTCACGTCCCTCGATTGCGGAGGGTAGTTTTGGTCCGCGGAGCGCGCAAGGGGGACTTGCGGTCCTGCACGGTTCCACATCTGGCGTGCGGACATCGCGCGTGATGGAATCGAACCTCCAAGACCCCTTCGTTCTCGATGAGCGCTTCCCCTCGGTGAGAGCCATGCACTTCGCGTCACGTTCCTCGTTCCTCGTTCCCTTGTTCCTCGCGTGCGCCTGGCTTCCGTCCTGTCGCTCCGCATTCACGATGGATGATCCCGCGCTCGCCTTTGCGCGCTTGGAGGATCGGCTCGCGGCGGCGAGCGTCGTGTCGCTCGAGTTCCACGTCACCGCCGAGGGCGCCGTCGCGGCCGATCTGCGGGGGTCGCTGCGTATCGAGGGCGAGCGGGAGGTCCACCTGCGCGCGCAGGGGTCGTTCGCGGGCCAGGACGTGCGCCTCTCGTCGGATTGGGAGACGCGGGGGAGGGCGAGGGCTCCGGAGTCGGCCCGCCAGCTGCGCGAGGCGATCCTCGTCGGGTGGACGCGGATGGGGATCCTGCACAACCTCGCGCGGCTGAGCGAGCACGAGGGCATCGATCATGCCGAGGGCGGGGTGCGCGAGTGGGTCACCGTGGGCTCCTTTCGCACCGAGTCGGGGCGGTCCCGGGACCTCACCTTCGATCTGAGCGTGGCCGGCCGTCCGGCCGGGACCGCGACCCTGAAGCTCGGCCTGCTCGGCGACCCCATGAGGCGCCGGCAAACGGTGCATTTTCCCTCGGGGGACATGCGCGTGGTGGAGGAGTACAGCGCGGTTTCGATCCGCCCCTGAATCGACCCCTTCTCCCCGAGCCGGCTGGCTCTGCCCTGACACCATAGACAGACCCGGCCACCGCTCCTTTAGGAGCGAGGACCGGGTCCAAGGACACGTCGGGCGGCGGGAGGTCTTTGCGGTTCCGCGCCGTACCCGCGTGGATCTCTTACTTCAGCTTCTCCCAGTACTCGGCG
>DRLC01000334.1 GCA_011053145.1 Planctomycetota bacterium
CGGCGATCCCGATCCTCGTCCGCCCCGCCCCCACCGCGGGGAGCGACCCCGTCGAGGTTCCTGCCGCGGAGCCGCGCCCGGATTGGTCCGTGCCCGCACCTGCCGGGCTCGCCCTTGCCCTGCTCCTGCTCCTCATGATCTTCTCCCGACGCCCGCGTCGGCCCTGACCCCCCCGTCCCCGTTCCAAACCATCCCGTGCTCCTCCCCACCCTCCTCGTCCTCCCCTTCCTCGCCTCCTCCCGTTGCAGCACCCCCGCCGAGGACGATGTGCGCCTGATCGTGCTCGTCAGCATCGACCAGATGACCCCCGAGCAACTCGAACGTCTGGGGCCGAGGTTTTCCGGAGGATTCGCGCGCTTCCTGGGCGGTGAGCGCCATCGGCTCGCGTTCCACGACCATGCCGACTCCTCGACCGGACCCGGTCACGCGACCCTCGGCACCGGGCTGTGGCCCTCGCACTCCGGGATCGTCGGGAACCTGTGGGCGGATCGCGCCCAGGGCGACGCGGGAATCTACTGCGTCGCCGACCCGAGCGTCGCCCCGCTCGGTCCCCTCGGCCCCGGCGCGGTCGGGCCCGCCGGACGCTCGCCTGCGCTGCTGCTCGGCGATGGCCTCGCGGACCACCTGAAGCGCGCGTCCCCCGGATCGCGCAGCGTCGGCATCGCGGGCAAGGACCGCGCCGCGATCCTCGCAACGGGTCACGCCGCCGACTGGGCGCTCTGGTGGGACGCGAGCGGCGGCCAGGGATTCGTCAGCTCGACCTACTACGGGGACGCGCTGCCCGACTGGGTCGCGTCGTTCGACGAGGCGTGGTGGAACCGCCTGCCCGACGCGGGTTGGGAGACCCTCGAAGCTTCGCGCGATCCCCGCCTCGGCGCATCCGCGGACGTTCGAGCCGGCGAGGCCCCACGCACCTTCCCCCACGCATTGCCCCTCGCCGTCCCGCGCGAACCCGGTGCGTCGAACGAGCTCGGAAAGCAACAGCGTGCCCAGCTCTCCCGTTGGGTGTACGGCTCCCCTTGGATCGACCTCTTCTCGATCGAACTCGCCGAGCGCGCCCTCGACGCGCTGGATCTCGGCCGCGACGAGAGCGTCGACTACCTCTTCCTGGGGCTCTCGGGCTGCGACATCGTCGGGCACTCCTACGGCCCGCGCAGCCTCGAGGTGACCGACCTCCTCCTGCGCGACGACGCCGCCCTCGGGGAGCTGTTCGATGCGATCGACGCGCGCGTGGGTGCAGAACATTGGATCGCCGCGCTGTCCTCGGATCACGGCGTCCTCCCGCTCCCCGAATCCCTCGACTCCCGCGGGTACGACGCGGTGCGCCTTGCGCCCAACGAGATGCAGCTCGGGTCGTCGAGACTCGGCGAACTCCTCGAGTCCACCTATGGAACGAACTTCGTCACCGGTGTGACCGAGTCCGGCATCCTGCTCGATCGCGAAGCGATGGAGCGCGAGGGCATCGGCCTCGAAGAGCTCGCGACCTTCGCGCGCGAGGGGAGCGCCGACTGGATGCCGCGCCTGCGCACGCTGTTCACCCAGAACGACCTCGCCCCGCGGGAGGGCTCCGCGCCCACCGGCGGGCTGGCGCGACTCGCCGCGCACAGCTTCCTCGACACGCGCAGCCCGGACCTGGTCGTGGTCCTCGAGCCCTGGACCCTGGTGGGATTCCCCTACGGAACCAGCCACGGCACCCCGTGGCCCTACGACCGCCACGTACCGCTCCTCTTCCTCGGACCGGGGTCGACCCCCGGAGAGGACTGGCGCCCCTGCGCCACGGTCGATCTCGTCCCGAGCCTCCTGGAACGCGCGGGATGCCCGATTCCCGACGGGCTGGACGGGTCTCCCCTCCACTGAGGGGACCGGATTTCGCCAAGGCTTGCCGAAAAGAACCCCCCTGGGGCAGAATCTTGGCTACGTGGAGGGGAGCAAACCGTGGTTTCGCCGACCCTTCCAGTTTCTTGACCGTGAAGACCATGCGATCCCGAGTTTTCGATTCATTCCGCAGGCCTCGTGCCCTTGGAAGTTCGAGACCGTGGAAAGGAAGGAATCCCTGATGGGCAAACGCCTGTACGTCGGCAACCTCAGCTACGACACAACCGAAGAAGGTCTGCGCAATGCATTCTCCGAAGGGGGAGGCAGCGTCGCGGACATCCACATCCTCATCGATCGCGAAACCGGCCGCTCGCGCGGTTTCGGCTTCGTCGAGATGAGTTCCGACCAGGAGGCCCAGGCCATGATCGAGGCCTGGGACGGCCGCGATCTCGACGGCCGTCGCCTCAAGGTGAACGAAGCCCGCGAGCGTCGCTGAGCTCCGAAGCATGCGAGCCGGCCCGGCGGTCCTCCGCCGGGCCGGCTCGTTTCGTATCCGCGGGAGGCCGTGGCCGGGACGACCTCACGGTGTGCCGACGAACTCCACGAGGCGCCCGGAGAACTTGAACTCGCCGACGAACAAGCGGGTTCCGTCGAACGCGAGGTTCGCGGGCTGGAAGAGGCCGTCCTGGGACTTCTTCGGTTCGACCGAACTGGAGTCCGCCTGTCCGAGGATTGCGGCCGCGCTCTCGCCCGCGAGGGCATCGGCGAGCGCGTCCCACACGTGCACCCGGTGGAAACTCGTGTCCGCGACGAACAGCTTGCCGTGGGAGAGGATCGCGGAACTGGGCAGGTTGAACTGGACGTTCATCGTTCCTCCGATCACGCCAAGGGACGTGTTCCCTCCGGCGAGCACGCTCGCGGTCTCGTAGACCAGGACCCGATGGCGGTCCTGTACGGTGACGAGGAGGTGCGTCCCGTCCGATGTGATCCGGGTTGCGGTCCCCATCTGGGTGTCCGCGTCGAGGAGCGACACCTCCACGTCGGGGGTGTCCAGCGTGGCGGGATACCCACCCGAGAGATCCCATGCGGCGATCTTGTTCGATCGCAGGACCCAGAGCGTGGACGCATCCATGGTCGCATCCTCGCCGAGGTTCGCGGCGTTCGTGAAAGACACGTCCGGAACGGCCCCCGCTGTCGTGGGAACCGTGTTCCAGATCAGGATCTGCCCCTCGGTCCGTGCAAAGGCCATCAGCGCGCCGTTGACGAGCGCCAAGCTCCAGGGCTGCACCGCGAG
>DRLC01000335.1 GCA_011053145.1 Planctomycetota bacterium
CTCCACGGACTCCTCCGCGATCGAGCGTCTCTCGTCCCCGCTCGCTCTCATCGCCCTTCTCACGAGCATCGAGCCGATCCAGCCGGCGAAGCGCGCTTCGAGTTTCGGCGTTGCGTCGGGCGCGCTCTCGAGTACGGCCAGGGCGCCGCGCATCGCCGCGTCGAGCTCCTCTTCGCTGGGAGCGCCCTCCTCGCCCAGCGAGACGAGCAGACGCAATCGGTCCGCCTTGGCGGCGATCGTCTGCCAGTGGGACTCGCCGTACCCCAGGGTCAGATCCGCAATCAACGGGTCCATTTGCTTGAGCACCTGCGTGTCCATGGACGCGGTCTCGAGCATGTTGGCCAGTCGGACGCGTGCCTCGGCCCGCTCCCTGGCGAGCGGGGGAAGCTCGTCCTCGGACAGGTCCTCAGCCGCACGGTCGTACTCCCCGAGGGCCTCGAGCAAGAGCTCGCGACCCTTCTCGAAGGACCCGAGGAATCCGTGCAAACGACCGAGGAAGGAGAGCATCTCCGCCTTCCGGCGCGGTCGTTTCGCGAGCCGGTCGCGGACCCGCTCCTCCCATGGATCCAGCAGGGCGAGGCCGGCTGCGTTCGGCGTCGAGAGTTCCGGACTGGCCGTTTCCAGGAGGTCCGCGAGAACCTGCGCCAGGTCGTCGGACTCCTCGCGCGCCTCCCGTTCGGCAAGGTAGGCGCGCTCCATCGTCCTGACGTGGGAGGCTTGTTGCAGGATGACGACCGTGGGCAAGGAGACGGCCAGCAGGGCGGCTGCCAGGGATGCCGTCGCCAGCGCCGGCTGCCGAGTCACCCAGCGCCGCAGCCGGTAGAGAGCGCCGTCGGGCCGCGCGCTGACCGGCTCGCCCGCGAGCAGCCGTCGCAGGTCGGCGGCGAAGTCGGCGAGGCTCGCATAGCGGCGTCCCGGCTCGGGCGCGAGAGACTTGCGCACGACCGCATCGACGTCGGCGCGCACCTTTCGATTGCGCAGCGGGAGCGCGTCCGCCCCCCCCTTGCGGATGAGACGCTCGGTCTCGCTGCGCGAACCGCCCTGGAACGGCGGCCGTAGGGCGAGCAGCTCATAGAGCATCGCCCCGAGTGCGTAGACCTCGCTGCGCGTGTCGTAGTGGCCTCGTTCGAGCTGTTCGGGCGCCTGGTAGAGGAGCGTGCCGGGGGCGACGCCCTCCCGGGTGAGCCGGTCCCCGCCCGTGCCCGCCTCGATGAGCGCGTGCAGGCCGAAGTCGATCAAGTGGGCCCGCCCTTCGATGTCGAGCATCACGTTGGATGGCTTGACGTCGCGATGAAGGATCCCGCGCCGGCCAGCGTGTTCGAGCGCGTCGGCAACCTGCGCGGTGACGGCCAGGCAGGCGGAGACCCAGTCGAGCCCCGCCAGCCCAGGGGCCAGATCCTTTCCTCCCAGGGACTCGGGCGCACACCCCGCGAGTTCCTCGAGCCGCTCGGCGATGGACTGGCCGTCCACCGCAGCCATCGCGAAGAAAGGCACGCCCTCGTGTTCATCGACCACATAGATGGGGACGATGCCCGGGTGCTGCAGGCGTGCGATCGCTTCGGCCTCGCGCCGAAACCGCTCGCGCGTCCCCGGCAGGTGGCACAGGTCGGGACGGATGAGCTTGACGACGACATCGCGTTCGAGGCTCAGTTGGCGGGCGCGGTGTACGACGCCCATCCCTCCCATGCCGAGCAGCTCGCCCAGCTCGAAGTCACCGAAGATCCGGGGCTCGGCCGCGCCCGCCACCGTGTCGTCAGCGCACAGGCCGCCGAGCCCTAGCTCACGCAGAAGCTGGAATCGATGGCGGAGTTCGGCGGCGCTCTCCGGAAGTTCCTCGCAGGCGCGCTCGAGCACCTCGTCCTGCGACGATGCTGGTGCGCGCAGACACTCTGCGAGCAACTCGTCGAGTCGCTTCGTCGCAGATTCGGGCAGGTGGGAGGAATCCATCAGTTCATCGAGACCCCAGGTGGGACGCCTCTCGATAGCCCTTATCTCAACACCGAGTGCCCGGAAGCGCGATCGTGGAGTCAGAGTGCGGCGGTACGGAGTCAGGACCTACCCGGACGCGAAGAGGGAGCCGAGCTCGTCGAGGACGTGGGCGAAGTGGGCCTTTCGTGCGGCCCTTTCGGCCGGACCGGGGAGGTGCTCTTGGTGGAGGGCGACCTGGGTGCGGCCGTCGCGGGCGATGACACGCAATTGGAAGGTCGAGGGGCGCGGCCAGGAGGGAGGGTGCCAGGTGAGGCGCAGATGAGAGCCGGGTTCGAAGACGCGCGTCTCGCCTCGAATCCGATCCTCGAGCTCGAAGGTCTGCCCCGGGGTGAGGTCGGGCGGGGTGCGGGTGTCGAGCCAGAGCGAGATGCCGGCGGGAGAGGTGAGCAGGTGCCAGGCGCGCTCGGGAGAGACGTCGAAGGTCCGGCGAGCGCCCACCTGGAAGCCGGTGTCTCGGGTCTCGCCGACCCGGCGCTTGGCGCTCATCGCGCGACCTCGACCGAAGGGATCGCGGCGAGGGCTTCGATCTCCACCAGGAAGTCCGGGTGGGCGAGGCCGGCGACCTGAAGGACCGTGATCGCGGGGGGATGGGGGAGCGGGCCGAGGTCCGCCATCGCCGCGGCGAACGCGCGGGCGGGGCTCGAACCGGGGTCCGCATCCCGACCGGGGACGAGGTAGACGGTCCAGCGCACGACGTCGTCGAACCCCGCGCCCGCGGCTTCGAGCGCGGTGCGCAGGTTGGCGAGGGCTTGGCGCGTCTGGGCGGCGAGGTCTCCGACGCCGACGATCGAGCCGGAAGCGTCGACCGCGTTCTGGCCGCCGACCACGACGAGGCGGTGGGGTCCGTCGACGGTCACGACCTGGGAGAAGGCCGGGTTGGCGTGGAGGCCGGTGGGGTTCAGGTGGCGGAGGATCGGGTCGGCCATGGCGGGAGCATGGGGCTGCGGCGTGCGGCAGGAAAGGAGGGAAAGGGTGAGGAACGCGGTGATGCGGAGAGGGGTCATGGCGTGGGGCCTTGCTTTGCTTTCGCGGCTCGCTTGCGGCGGTAGCGACTGGTTTTTTCGAGGTTCCCGCAGCGCCGCATCGCGCACCAGGCGCGGCGACCGGGGCGCGAGGTGTCGACGAAGAGCAGACGGCAATGCGGGTTCTTGCACTCGCGCAGGCGGTGGCGGAGGTCGGAGCCGAACAGCACGAGGCCGTCGCGCGCGACCGAGGAGAGGGCCTGGGCGGGGGTGGAGTCGGGGGACCAGCCGAGCTTCCCGCGCCTGTGGACCGGGACGAGATCGGGGTGCGCAGCCGCGCGCTCGAGGGCACGCCAGACCGCCCGCCCCGGACGAGAACCGGAGATCGTCGCCTGGGCGCCGGCCCAGAGAACCTCGCGCAGCTCCTTCGCGGCGACGAGATCGTCGGGGCCGAGGGAGCGGAGCGAGAGGGCGAGGGACGAGGCCTCGTACCAGTCCTGGAGGTCCCGGGGCGAGTTCCAGCGCTCGAGGTGGGCCCTCTCGCCCTCCCCGCCGGTCAGCGTGAAGTCGATGCTGAGGCGGTTGGAGAGGAAGAGGAAGCGGGGGGGCCAGGGCATGAACACCAGTATAACAGGTGTTCGCGTGAGGGGGCGGTCCGGACTCCGCGCCTACCGCGGGCGGTTTGCGCGATTTGGGGCTCCAGGAAAATCTTGCGCGGTTCGATAGGGCTCCCGTCATGGAGCGATTCCTCATCACGGGTGGCATGGGTTTCTTGGGCAGTCATCTCAGCGAGCGGCTGCTCCGGGAGGGCAAGGAGGTGTGGGCCCTGGATCTCTTCGAACCGCCCTACGCCCGGCGGCTGCGGGAACATCCGCGCTTCCACATGGTCGTCGACACGATCATGAACCGGGGGACGCTCGAGAAGCTCGTGGATCGCTGCGACGCCGTCTGCCACCTGGCCGCGATCGCGTGTCCCGACCAGTACGTCCACCAGACCCGCAAGACGATGGACATCGGGCTGCGGGCCGGTTTCGAGGTGATCGACCTGGTGCGCTTGACCGGCAAGTTCCTGTTCTTCACCTCCACCTCGGAAATCTACGGCCGCAACCCGGATGTTCCGTGGCATGAGGATGCCGACCGCGTCCTCGGAAGCGCGGAGGTCGACCGCTGGTGCTACTCGACCTCGAAGGCGGCGCTCGAGCACTACATCCGCGCCTGCCAGCTCGACGAGCAACTCGACTACGTCACCGTGCGCGTGTTCAACGCCTACGGTCCGCGCCTGCGCGGGCGCGTGCTCGACAAGTTCGTGGACGACGCGCTGGAAGGTCGGCCGCTGACCGTCCACGGGGATGGGAGTCAGACGCGCTGCTTCACCTACGTCGACGACCTGATCGAAGCGTTCGTGCGCCTGATCGAGACTCCCTCGGCGCACAACACCGTCTACAACGTCGGGAGTTCGGTGGAGACCTCGATCCTCGACCTCGCGCACACGATCTCGGCCCTCGCGGGCCGATCGCCGAGCTTCGAATTCCTGAAGCACGCGGACGTGATGGGGGAGAGCTACGAGGACATCCAGCGGCGCGTCCCCGATGTCTCGAAGATCGAACGCGCCGTGGGCTGGAAGGCCACGACGCCCCTCGAGCTCGGGCTCGGGGAGATGATCGCCTACCGAACCGAGGAGTTGGGACTCGCCCATGCCTGAGAACATCCCGTACTGCCGGCACGAGATCGGCGAAGAGGAGATCCGCGCGGTCACGGCCGTGCTTCGCGGAGGATGGATCGCGCGGGGACCGCGCGTCCGCACCCTGGAGGAGGCCTGCGAGGCTCGGCTCGGGAGTTCCCACGCCATCGCCTGTTCGAGCGGCACCGGGGCGCTCGAGATCGCGATGCGGGGGCTCGGGCTCGGCCCCGGCGACGACGTGATCGTCCCGGACGTGACCTGGGTCGCGTCCGCGATGGCGGTCCTGCAGGTCGGCGCGCGTCCGGTCTTCGCGGACGTCGATCCCGAGACCCACCTTCTGACCGTCGAGACCGCGGAAGCGGCCTGGACGCCGCGCACGCGTGCGGTCTTGACCGTGGACTTCGCCGGGGTGCCGAGCGACGTCTTCGGCCTCCGAGAACTCGCCGAGTCGCGCGGCGCGCGGCTCATCGAGGACGCGGCCCACGCCTTCGGTGCCTACCACTGCGACGGCACACCGGTCGGCCGCGACGAGGCCGCGCACGTCACCACGTTCAGCTTCCACCCGGCAAAGACGATCACGACCGCGGAGGGCGGCCTGGTCACCACCGCGGACGACGTTCTCGCCGAGCGTATGCGCCGCATCCGCTCCGGCGGCATCACGCGCAGCTTCGCGGGCTCGCGCGGGTCCCACGACTACCTCGCCACGGAGATCGGCGGAAACTTCCACCTGAGCGAGCTGCAGGCCGCCCTCGGCCTCGTGCAGATCGATCGGGTCGACGCGTTCCTGACGCGCAGACGGGATGCGTGGGATCGTTTGCTCGACGCGCTCGAGTCGCTCTCGGGCGAGCTCCTGTTCCCCAATCACCTCGGCGGATCGAGCCACAACCTGTTCATCGTCGAGCTGGCGGAGGATGGGGGAAGCGCCGACCGTCGAGATGCGGTGCTCGCCCATCTCGGCAGCGAAGGCATCGGAGCGAGCCTGCACTACCCCCTGCTCCACCGCCAGCCGGTCTTCGCGCGCTCCCCGCGGGCGCAGGTGCCGAACGCGGAGCGCTTCGAGGCCCGTGCCCTGACGCTGCCGCTCTTCCCCTCGATCACGGACGACGAAATCCGTCGCGTCGCCCATGCCCTCTCCGAGGCCCTCGTCCGCTTCCCGGCCGAGCTGCGCACCTCCCCTTCCCAACGAGAGATCGTCTAGCAGAAACATGCAACCCCGACACGAAGTCGCTCTCGGTCCCCACACCGTGGGAGACGGACACCCCGTCTCGATCGTCGCCGAACTCGGCGTGAACCATCTCGGCGATCCCGGGCGCATGCTCGAGATGATCGACGCCGCGGTGGACGCCGGCGCCGACCTCCTCAAGTTCCAGACCTATTCCGCGGAATCGCGCTACGATCGCCTCACGAACCCCAAGGCCGACGAGTTCATCGAGAACCTTGCGCGCTGGGAACTGCCCCGCGACGTCGAAGCGAGGATGTGGGAGCACGCCGCGGGACGCGGGGCAACGGTCTTCACCTCGCCCTTCGATCCCGACAGCGCGGCCTTCGCCCATGAGCTCGGGAGCGTCGGCTTCAAGCTCGCGGCCTTCGAGGTCGTGAATCTTTCGCTCGTGCGCGCCCTCGCGGGCTATGGCAAGCCGGTCGTGATCTCACGCGGGATGTGCTCGTACGACGAACTCGACACCGCGATCGAGATCCTCCGAGAGGGCGGTTGCCCGGTCGTCCTGCTGCACTGCATCTCCTCCTATCCCGTCCAACGCCACGACAGCAACCTCGCGATGATCCGGGCGCTCCGCGAGCGTTACCCGTGGCCGGTGGGGCACTCCGACCACACGCGCGGGTGCGATCTGCCGCCCCTCGCGGTTGCGTGCGGAGCGAACATGATCGAGAAGCACTTCACGGTGAACCCGAAGCTGCGCGAATCGGACAACCCCTTCTCGGTGACGCCTGGCGAGTTGCGAGAAATCGTCTTCCGCGTGCGCCAGGTCGAGTCTTGGCTCGGGAGCGGAGAGATCACGCGCATTCCGGCCGAGGAATTCATGTGGTCCTTCCGGAGGAAAACGGCGTGAAGACCTGCTCGATCTGCAAGGGAACGAACACCCAGCCCCACGCGGAGAAGGCCGGGATCTCCTTCGCGAAATGCGTGGACTGCGGGTACGTCGTCGCCGATCCGCTGCCGAGCCCCGCCGAGCTGGACGAACTCTACGGTCGTGCTCACTTCGAATCCTCGTACCACCCCGAGTCCGCCGCGAATCAGGAACTCTTCGAGAAGCGCAAGGACCAGTACCTCCTGGACCGTGACCTCTTCCTCGAGTTCCGGGACAGCGGGCGCCTGCTCGACTTCGGATGCGGAAACGGCCTCTTCCTGTCGGTGTTCCCCGACACCTTCGAGAAGTACGGCTACGAGAAGAACCCCGTCACCACCGATTGGATCCGCGAGAACGGATCTTTCCGCGTCTTCACGGACGAGGCGGAGTTGCGCGCGATCGAGCCCGGGTTCTTCGACGCGATCATGATGCGCGGGGTGATCGAGCACCTGATCGATCCGGAGACGACGCTGGCGATGCTCGCCGAGCGCCTCCGTGTCGGCGGAGAGTTCTACATCTGCGCGACGCCGAACATGGACAGCCCGGGAGCCCTGCTCTACGGGACCCAGTGGAATCAGTTCACGCCCCCCTTCCACCTGCACTACTTCAGTCCGCGCACGCTCGCCGTCCTCGGCGCGCGGCATGGGCTGGCGCTGGTGGAGTGTCGGTCCCCATATCTCGGAACCCCCTACGAGCACGAGCCGGACGACGGACAGCGCTTTTGCCGCGACGTGGATGCGGTCGAAAGTGGTGCAACCCTGACGGCTTCTCCCCCCTTCCCGGGGACGATGATGTCGCTCGTTTTTAGGAAGACACGATGAGTGAGCGGGACAACAGGATTCACTTTCGGACCCGGGGCGGTCCGACCCAAGGGTGGGGGAACGTGTACCGACTGGCCTCCTTCGCGGAGCAGTGTCGCCAACGGGGACATGGTCAGCCGCTCTTCTTCGCCGAGGGACCCGAGACCGTCGCATCCTTCCTGCGCAACAGGGGCTTCGACGTGGTCCATCTGCCGGACGGAATCGGAATCGAAGAGGAGCGCCGGGTTCTCGCGGACCACTCCCACGCGGAGGCGACGTTCCTGGAGATGCTCGAAGCGACGCCGGAGCTGCAGCGCCTGCATCGCGAGTCCACGAATCTGCTCGTCGTGTTCGACGACCTCTGCGATCAGGTCTACGAGGCGGATCTGGTGGTCTGCGGGCAGGGACTCCCGAGCCATGCCAACCAGGCCCTCTCCGCCGAGGGAACCGAGTTCCTCGTCGGTTACGACTACTTCTTGATGCGCCCGGAGTTCCTCGAGAAGCGCGACGCGGCCCGGACGATTCGCCCCCGTCTCGAACGGGTCCTCGTGACCCTCGGGGGCGGACGGTACGACGTCGGCTACCTGAAAGCGGCCCATGGACTCGCGGGGAGCGGTCTCGAGCTCGACAC